>JBFRWF010000042.1:0-19894 GCA_051439465.1 Xenococcaceae cyanobacterium
AAATTCTCACCACGTCTGCCTTTCAAAAATAAGATGCGTTTGCTCTGACTCTCTCCCCCCTCATTTCTCTTGTCCCGCGCGATTGTTGGTAGCCTATTCCTCAATACAAAATTGATGACCTACTAGAGTAGGATGAAGAAGCGGGCGATCAGGGGAAAGGGAGAGATTGTGCTGGGCGTCTTCCTGAAGGTCTGTTATGGGAACCCCGTCTAACAACTTACTTTTCACGGGAAGTCTGAAAACCCTTCGAAAGAGGCAGTCCGGAGAAGGCAGGAGGTTGATTTGACTGTGAGTTGCAGGACTTTTGATTGGTTATCTCGATGGGCGATCGCGATTTTGATTTATTCATCTTAAATTCTCCGAGAGACCTCGTGCCTTAAGGCTACCGTGTATACACATCTTCTGATCAACCTCAAAATGTTGTATTTTGCCCCTCTAGCCCCCCGTTTAACAAATAGCGAAGCATCCTCTGGCTTCCCCCTTTTTAAGCTATGCTTTATAAACATCTTTCTTAACATAAAACTTGACAAATACAACAAGTTATGTATAAGCCCTTAAGAAGAATTTGAAGGAGGGAAAATGTATTTTCCAATACATTTTTCCCAGAAGATTCTTAATGTCGTCCCAGGTTGGGTTCTCCGGCAAGTCCTTCTGGACCCACAGCAGGATGGTAAAGCCGATGGAAACGGATGGACTAATGGGTTGACCTTCATTGAGCCACTTGCCGCCTAGGAAATAGACCTGGCTTGCGGCCCACTGGCGAAAGGTGGGGAGTTCATCAATGGTGATGGGATTCGCTTTAACCTCGAAAACACCAATACCGGTCGTTTCTCTCTTAAACGTCCCGATGGTCAACCCATTCTTCGGAACGCCACTGCCATTGATGCTGGGCTGGCCCAGAGGCGAATGCCATGAAGTTAAGGAGAAGGTTGGGCTCCAGGAGGCTCCAGGAGGCTCCAGGAGGCTCCAGGAGGCAGTATGTACTTTGTCCTGGGTTGATTCTCCCTCATCTTCCCCATCTCCCCCAGCTCCGGAGGCTTCCCCCGCTCTTGCACCACCATTACCTCTTATCTTCATGGCATTCGGCCCAGAGGCGGATTCAGGATGGTCAACTGGGGTTCGTAGTCGTGGTAGGCATCGTGGGATAGCGATCGCAGTCTTGGGATAGCGATCGCAGTCTTGGGGTAACGATCACAGTCTTGGGGTGGCGATTTAGTCTAAACTCCAGTTGAAAAGAACAAGATAGTCTAAACTCCAGTTATTTATCAGGTTGTAGCTTGGCAAAGAGACTTTCCCAATCTGTCTTTGTCTTTTCTTCTTCCTCTCTCACTTCAAATGTCTTATTGCCGGCTTGGGGCTGTTCGATAACTTGAACACAAAGGGAGGCGATCGCTTCCCGACTCACTTGACCTTTGATATTATCTCCCTGGTCAAAATATAAGGCTTTATTCCCTGGTTTCTCGGTTAAAGCACAGGGTCTCACAATCGTGTAAGTCAGCCCACTATTACGCACAGCCTCTTCTCCCCGCAACTTCCAGGTAAGGATTCCCCCCAGTTGGTCATTCATTCTCACGGCGGGGGGTTCTTCTTCCAAATTAATCCCCGGACGCCCAGGACGAGTCACTCCTGCTGAACTAATCATCACAAACTGGGGTGTCGATTTGCCTCCATAAGCTTTAATTGATTCCACTTCCAAGCCAAACAATCCTGGTTCAAACTTCGGATTCAGCCCTCGATCATATTCAAACTTACTCAGCATTAGCTGCATGGAATAAACTTTGCTGGCGTCAAAAGCCCCTGCATCGGGTACAGTTTTGGCACGAAACACCGGAATCAAATCAGCAAAAGGAATGCGAATTGTAGTCCAGCAATTGTGTAGTGTGTCGAAGGAGTAGCAGTAACCAATGCCATCCCATTTGCTCTCACAGCGAGTAATGAACTTATAGCGCTTACCGTCCCCTTGGACTCTTAGTTCAATCCCCTCATAGCCAGATAAATCCCACGGCGGATTAAAATTCCGGGTGCGAACAGAGGCAAAGCCGCCGGAGTTAGCCGTTGACACATTACCAGAAAAGACCGCCTTATTCCCTGCCAATTGGATACCGCTTTGACTCACGCCACCCATCACCACGTCATCCAAAGCACCCCAGATTTCTTTCAAGTCCTCTGAGGGGTTTGTAAAATCAAATAGCAGTTTTTCTCGCTGTTTCAGACTCTTAGCAGCAGCTTGCACCAGGTTTTTGATGCCCTGATATTCGACCATTTCCGGGGTACCAACCACTTCTGGCATATAGAATTTAATGCCCTGATAGTATTTTTCCCGATTAGGGGTGTCTCCTTCCACGGGTTGCACTCGGACTCCTGTGCAACAGATTACGGCAGAAACTCTGTCCATCAGTTGAGGGGTTAAAGTTTCTGGGATAGTGATGTCTGCCTCGAATAGTTCCACCTTGTCCCCTAGCATTTCCCTAGCTTTCTGGGCATCCCTGACTAAGGCGCGTACCTGATAATTACGCTCTAGCAGACTTAGCACAACTCGCTTTCCGACTCCGCCAGTTGCTCCAGCTACGAGTATCACTCCCATGCTTTTTCCTCCACCCTGACTTGCTTTTTTGTTCTTGGAACTACCAGTAAATAGTTTCTGTAGGCAACTAATAAAAGGAATAACCTCAAAGTAGGTCAAGGTTTTCACGAATCTGCCAGCGTCCCATTGGGAGCGATTTTTTTCAGTCACAACCGCCTCCTTACCGTTTTTTAAAGTTTAACCCACATTCCGCACTTCAAGCTGTAGCATGGAGTGCGGAATATGGGCTATATTCCTGCAGAAAATACTTCCATAGCTATCGCTAGCTATTGAAACACCCAAAATCCGTGTCATTTTGTGATAATGATTATCATTTACTTTTTTTATCTATCAAACCTGATAAAAAAGTGGATTTCCCCAAGTTAATTCAGTCAAACTTAATTGATTTCAAGATTGTGTGTGGTGGGCATTGCTAATTCAATTTTTGAGTAATGTTTCCAGATTTATCCGGGCAATGCCCACCCTACAAGAGAGCTACAAGAGAGCGATCGCCGCCTATCCAAAGCCTGATCGCCCTCCTTCACCCCCTGCTGCTTCAACAACACCGCAAACACCAACTGCTGCTCAAACTCTCCCACCGAGAGGACAAGAACATCGTTATTGGTATTATCAGCTTAAAGCATCAGACGCGATTTTTCCCAAAACCAATAAGGAGAATGAGTATTCCCGTTTTCAACCTGAAGACAATATTAAGATTATCAGTTATGATTAAAAGGTTATCTGCGGCGGCTGAACTTGATCGTTATCTCGCCAGCGCAATCAAGATTATCAGTGGGACTAAGTTGAAAGGTTTCTTGCTAGGTTTCGGAAGGATTCGTTTTGTACGCGCTGACGGTTGTGCTTCGTTGGATATAGTTGTGATATCGCCGATAACGAGATAGTAATGAGCCTCTAATTCTCGCTCGTCTAGCATTTGGGAGGCTCACTCCAAGCGCAGATCTAAACCCTCGTGGGGTGTAACGTAGGAGACTAATCAACCACAGATGTTACCCAAGAGTTAGCCCACAGCTATATGAGCGCTGTCAGCTTCCAATCTCTATCGAACTTTATTTGGTCCGTGGCAGACCTGCTGCGTGGCCCCTATCGTCCGCCTCAGTACGAGCGGGTGATGTTGCCAATGACGGTGCTACGCCGCTTTGATTGCGTTTTGGAGCTGACTAAACCGCAGGTGCTCAAGAAATACGAGCAGCTTGAGGCAAGCGGCAAGATCAAAAATATGGATGCTACACTCAACGCTTTTGCCAAAGACAAGAACGGCGAATCGCTAGGGTTTCACAACCACAGCCAGCTGGATTTCAAAGCGCTCAAGGGCGACCCCGACAATGTGGGGCGGCACCTCCAGGACTATATCAACGGCTTCTCTGAGAACATTCGTAAAATCTTTGATCGCTTCGAGTTCGACAAAGAGATCGAGAAGATGGAGGAGTCGAACCGGCTCTACCTGGTGGTCTCCAGTTTTGCTGAGATCGATCTCCATCCAGACAGGATTGACAACTTCACGATGGGGCTCGTTTTCGAGGATCTCATTCGGCGTTTTAACGAAGCGGCGAACGAAACGGCGGGGGACCACTTCACGCCCCGCGAGGTGATTCGCTTGATGGTGAATCTGCTGATGGAGCCAGATGGCGATATTTTGACGGGCGGTAGCCCAATTGTGACGGTCTGCGACCCTGCCTGCGGTACGGGTGGAATGCTAGCGGAAGCCCAGAATTGGATTCAGGCCCACAACGAAAACGCCATTGTGAAGGTGTTCGGGCAAGACTATAACCCCCGCTCGTATGCGGTCGCGGCGTCTGATCTCCTCATCAAAGGTCACAAAGACAGCCGTATTGAGTTTGGCAATACCCTGACCGATCCACCGTTTGATGACATCGAGGGCTTTGACTATCTACTGGCTAATCCGCCGTTTGGGGTGGACTGGAAGGCAGAGCAGAAGGAAATCAAGCGCTGGAAAGATTTTAATGGCTATACGGGCAAGCTGCCCCGCGTCAACGATGGCGCTTTGCTGTTTCTGATTTATATGCTCTCTAAGCGGCAGGAGTATAAGCCATCTGACGACCCACGGGAAAACCAGCGCGGTACTCGCATCGCCATTGTATTCAACGGTTCACCACTGTTTACGGGAGGGGCTGGGTCAGGCGAAAGCGAAATCCGCCGCTGGATTATTGAACACGACTGGCTGGAGGCGATCGTCGCCCTGCCTGAGCAAATGTTTTACAACACGGGCATCGGCACGTTTATATGGGTCGTGACCAACCGGAAGGCGAAGATACGGAAAGGACAAATTCAACTGATCGATTGCCGAGACCGCTGGCAGCCCATGAAGCGCAGCTTAGGCGACAAGCGCCGCTATCTTGATGCAGACATTATTGATGCTCTAACCCGTGAGCATGGGGCATTTGAGGAAAGCGAAACCAGCAAGATTTTTGACAATGCTGACTTTGGCTATCGCCGGATTACGGTAGAGCGCCCGCTCCGATTGCGGTTCCAGATTACGGATGACGCCAAGGAGATTTTTCTCAATGCCTACCCTGAACTGCTAGATCCGATTCTGGAAATGGATATGGAATTGGGGCAAGAGCCTTATTTCGACTGGAATAAAGCCTGGACGCTGGTGCAGCGAATCTTCAAAGATTCTGAAATGAATTGGGCAACGGGGGCAAAGGGGAGTAAGCAGAAGAAGTTCTTTCGCGATTGCTTTACCGAGGTTGACCCAGAAGCGGCCCCGGTGATTGCTAAACAAGGAACCTTATCTGGAGTCATTGGGAAAGATGATCTGCCCAATCAGAAGTTCCCAGAAGATCTTAAAACGTCAGAACTTGATGAAGTCTTCGGTGTTTACCCTGATCCGCAGAGCAAAAAAGGGAAATCTGTGGAATATGAGGCGGATTCAAGCCTCCGTGATTTTGAAAATGTGCCGCTGAAGGAAGATATTATTTCGTTCTTTCTGCGGGAGGTGCGTCCCTATGTTGAGGATGCCTGGATAAATCCTGATAAGAAAATGCGGGACGAGCTAGATGGTGGTATCGGGAAAGTAGGTTATGAAATCAACTTTAATCGAGTGTTCTTTAAGTATGAACCACCGAGAGACTTAAAGGTGATTGATGCAGAATTATCGAAGGTTGAAAGTCGAATTCTAGAAATGCTGCAAGAGGTTACAAAGTAGGGATGCTTGTAAAGCGATCCGTCATCAAAGAAGAACCTGAGATGTTTGCTTCAGTCCCTAGTCATTGGACGGGGAAGAAACTTGGTTATCTTGCTTCTTTGAAGAGTGGCGAAAGCATTACGGCAGATGTCATTGGTGAGCATGGAAAGTATCCAGTGTATGGAGGAAATGGACTACGCGGCTATACAGATTCTTTTACTCATAGTGGAAATTATGTTCTAATCGGTCGGCAGGGTGCTCTATGTGGCAACATCAACTATGCTCACGGAGAATTCTGGACATCTGAGCACGCTGTTGTAGTAACACCTCTTGAAGAGTGTGATGTCAGGTGGCTTGGAGAAACACTGCGGGCGATGAATCTAAATCAATATTCTGTGTCTGCTGCTCAACCGGGTATTTCAATTGATAGAATCAGCTCTATAAAAATCGCAGTACCACCTCTCGAAGAACAAAACTGGATTGGTGATTTTCTCGATCGCGAAACAGCAGAAATTGATGCGCTAGTGGCAGAAAAAGAGCGAATGCTTGCCCTTTTGGAGGAAAAGCGTGAAGCCCTGATCAGCCATGTTGTTACCCATGGTCTCGACCCTAACGCTTCCCTCAAGCCCTCTGGTCTCGACTGGTTGGGTGATATTCCACAGCATTGGACAACCTGCCAACTAAAGAGAACTTGGGAATCTTCTGATTACGGTATTTCTGAAAATATTCGTGGAGAGGGAGATGTCAAAGTCCTCAGAATGACTTGTATTGAGGATGGAGTAGTTGATTTATCTAAAGGCGGAGAAGTTGAATCTGTAGATCCTTGGCTTCTTCTGAAAGAAGGTGATTTACTTTTTAACCGTACAAATAGCCTAGATCAAATTGCTAAAGTTGGGATTGTGAAATCAACACCTGAGCAATCTACAACTTTCGCCTCTTATCTTGTCCGTATCCGAACTAATGATTTGGCATTTCCTGAGTTTCTGGCTGCATATTTGAACTCTCAAGAGTTTCTTGCCTTTGCACGCAAAAACGCAATACCTGCAATCGGGCAAGCAAATTTGAGTCCTTCCCGTTACGGCGACATCAAAATAGCACTGCCACCAAAATCAGAGCAGAAAGAAATCATTTCTATGATTGAATCGGAGCGCGAAAGAACTGCTGAACTTGAGAAAGACTTGACTCATTCAATCACTCTCCTCAAAGAACGTCGCTCTGCCCTCATCACTGCTGCCGTGACTGGTCAAATCGATCCGGAGGCAATGATCACATGAAACTTCAGAAGTTGACACTCTCCAACTTCAGGGGATTTGAGCAAATCGAACTGCAATTTTCTGAAGAGCTCACCGTCATTGCAGGCGTTAATGGCGTTGGCAAATCTGCCTTACTCCAAGCAATATCCAAGACCGCTTCATATCTCTTACCTGAAATTACAACTGCCAAAAGAGAAATTTCTCTATTTTTAAATTCGGATATATATTCTGGAAAGTTGACGATGTCTATTAGTACGGCATTCAGGGTGAATGACGACTTAGAGATTTTAGGGAATGTTTTGCGCACTCAACCTGATCCGAATCGAGCTGCTGAGATTAGAGAAGAACGCGAAAGTATAAGGTCTGCTCGGCGTTATGTAGAAAAAAATTCACCTGAAGACCTTGAATTTGAAGAACGGCTCCGGGAGCTTGAAGAACTCTTAAAAAGCAGCGGGGATTATTTTTCTTGGCAAGCCGACAAAGAAAGACTCAAAATCGGAAACCCTTTAATTGTATATTACTCAACCAATAGAAGCTTAAGCCGTTTGCCTCCACGATTGCCTCAAGTCAAACCTTTAACGACTACGAGTGCCTATGTAAATGCGCTTAAAGGTTCTGAAGTTTCGCTCAATGATTTTGCTAATTGGTACCGAGCAGTCCAAAGAGGATTGTTTGGCAGCAAAAAAATTGGCGAAGAGCTTTTTGAAAAGCTGGAAGGTGTAATTCAAAAGATGCTTCCAGATTTTCACGATTTACAGCTAGTGGAAGCCTCTAAGCCATATTTTACAATTCAAAAGCAGGGTTCTCTTTTAGAGCTTGAACAACTTTCTGATGGTGAGCGAGGGCTGCTTGCACTAACGTTTGACCTCACTAGACGACTGATAACAGCAAACCCTAAGAGTAATAACCCTGTTGAAGAAGGATCTGCGATCGTTCTGATTGATGAGGTTGAACTACACCTCCACCCAACATGGCAACGCAAGGTATTACGCCGACTGATCTCAACCTTCAAAAATTGCCAGTTTATCGTTACCACACACTCCCCTCAAATCATCGGCCAAGCAAAGGCTGAAAAACTCAGGCTGCTTTACGAAGATGAAGAGGGAAAAATAAGTGTGACCACACCCAGCCAAGCCCTAGGCATGGATAGTTCTTGGATATTGCAGAACATTATGGGTGCCCCTGCCCGAGATTATGAAACAGAACAAAAACTAGGAGCCATTTTCGATGCGATTGATGAAGAGAGATATAAACAGGCTAGACAACTTATACAAGAACTAACTAAGCAAGTAGGAAACTTCCCTGAGCTTCAGGAAGCAAGTTCACTCTTAGACCGATTAGAATTACTAGAAGAATATGAAGAGGATTAGAAAAACTCACCCACCACAAGACTTGTCAGATTGGATTAAGCTCCAGCAAGACAACGAACTTGAGTGTACATATGAAGTACTACAAGGCAACCCTGCGCATGTAGCTCTTAAAACGAAGCTACTTAAAGAGCAGGGATATCTGTGTGCATATACAGGACTTAGAATCACATCTGAATCCTCTCATATTGAGCATTTAAAGCCACGAAACAAATGCATAGGACTTCAAGCTGTTGATTATCGAAACATGGTGGCTTGTTTTCCAAAAGATGGTGGCGATACCTCATATGGCTAGGGAGCCCCAATGAAGCGTGGCTGGTGGGATGCGAAAGAATTTGTTTCGCCCTGTCAAGCAGATTGTGAAAAGAGATTTTCTTATAAATGGAATGGCAAAATTGCTCCTGTCTCTGAAGGGGATACGGCTGCAACTAAAACTATTAGTATATTAGGTTTAGGAACAGATGGCCTCAAAGACAAACGGCGTAGAGCAATAGCAGGTTTCTTTGGGTTTAGCAAGAAGCATAAAACTAAGGAGTTAAGCCAGCGAAATGCTAAAGCCCTTTTAGCTGTTATTGGAAAGCCTGACTCTACTGGAAGGCTTAAGGAGTTCTGCTTTGTTTTTGAACAGCTTCTTCCCAAGTACATAAAGCAACCCTAGTGGAAGGATGCTGCCATGAAGAGAACCTCTGAGAAAGCTTTTGAAAATGTAATTGAAGATGTTTTACTAACATCTGGTTTCGAGCGGCATCTCTCGACAGAGCTTGATCGTGAACAGGCCATCTTTCCCGCCCCCGTCATCCGCTTCATCCAAACCACCCAAAAAAAAGTTTGGGACAAACTAGAAGCCCTCCACAGCGAGAAAACTAGCGAACGGGTTATCGCCTCCCTTTGCAAATGGATGGATACCCACGGTGTACTCACCACCCTGCGCCACGGCTTCAAATGCTACGGCAAAACCCTGCGAATTGCCTTCTTCAAACCTGCCCACGGGCTCAACCCAGACCTAGAAGCCCGCTATGCTGCAAACATCCTGGGATTCACGCGACAGCTCCACTTCAGCCCCAAAAACGAAAAGTCCCTTGATGTCACCCTCAGCGTGAACGGCATCCCGATTATCACCTTAGAACTCAAAAATCCCCTAAGCGGATCAACAGCAGCAAACGCCATGCATCAGTATCGCCACGACCGCGACCCACGGGAAAAAATCTTCTCCTTCAAAAAGCGGACGCTGGTACATTTCGCTGTCGATACCGAAGAAGTCTACATGACCACTCGGTTAGCCAGGTCTGCAACCCATTTCCTCCCGTTCAACCAGGGCAATAACGGTGGAGCGGGCAACCCGACCGATTTAGAGGGGCGCAACTACCGCACAGCTTACCTGTGGGAAGAAGTACTCCAGCGAGACAGCCTGCTCGATCTGCTGGCTCGTTTCCTGCACCTTCAGGTAGAGGACAAATTCACTGACGAAGGCAAAAAAGTGAAGAAAGTGAAGAAAGAGACCATGATCTTTCCTCGCTATCATCAGTTACAAGCCGTGCGAGAGCTGGTGGTAGCTTCAGCCAAAGAAGGCCCAGGCCATAACTACCTGATCGAGCACTCCGCAGGCAGCGGTAAGAGCAACACCATTGGCTGGCTGGCCCATCGGCTCTCCTCCCTCCACAGCGCAGCCGACGAGCGAGTATTCGACAGCGTGATTGTCGTGACTGATCGAGTCGTGCTCGATCACCAGCTACAGGACACCATTTACCAATTCGACCACCGCCAGGGCGTCGTCCAGAAAATAGAAGAAGACTCCCGACAACTGGCGGAAGCCTTAGAGAATGCCGTCCCCATCATCATCACTACGCTTCAGAAGTTTCCCTTTGTATCCCAACAGCTCGAAAAGATGGCAGAAGAGCGGGGCGAGACAGGCAATAACACCTTGTCCACGCGCAACTGTGCAGTGATTATCGACGAGGCCCATAGCTCTCAATCGGGTGAGACTGCGACCGACCTCAAAGAAGTGCTGGGCGGCGAAGAGCTTCGTAAGAAAGCTCAGGAACTGGCAGAGGAAGAAGGCGAATCAGACTTAGACAAGCTGTACCGCAGCATGGCAAAACGGGGGCATCAGCCCAACATCAGCTTCTTCGCCTTCACCGCAACGCCTAAATATAAAACCCTTTCTGTCTTTGGTCGCAATGGTGAATCATTCAGCCGATACACTATGCGTCAGGCCATTGAGGAAGGGTTCATTATGGATGTCCTCAAGCAGTACATCACCTACAAGACCTTTTACCGCCTGCTCAAAGCTTGTGAAGACGATCCCAATGTTGAGCGTAAAAAGGCCGCTCGTGCCCTGAGTCGATACATGCACCTGCATCCCCACAACATTGCTCAAAAAACCGAAATCATGGTCGAGCACTTCCAACACTACAGCCGCCACAAAATCGGAGGTCGGGCCAAGGCGATGGTGGTGACAGGATCACGCCTGGAAGCTGTCCGTTACAAGCAAGCGTTCGATAAGCTCATTGAGCAAAAAGGGTATCCAATTAAAACGTTAGTCGCCTTTTCTGGAACCGTAACCGACGACCAGATTCCAGAAAAGACCTACACCGAGTCTGAGATGAATCGGGGTATTCGTGAAAAGGATCTCCCCGCAAAATTCGCGACCCAGGAATATCAGGTGTTACTTGTCGCCGAGAAATATCAGACTGGTTTTGATCAACCCCTACTCCACACCATGTATGTGGACAAACGCCTTGCAGGAATTCAAGCGGTGCAAACCCTGTCTCGCCTCAATCGTACCCATCCGCTGAAAGAAGAAACCTTCGTTCTCGATTTCGTGAATGACCCAGAGGAAATTCGAGAAGCGTTCAAGGTCTATTTCGATGGAGCAACGATGGGGGAAGATGTCGATCCTGATCGGCTTTATGAAATCAAGGGCGAGCTAGATGCATCTGGCATCTACCTGGAAACGGAGGTAACTGAATTTTGTCTGGTGTTTTTTGCCCCTAAAAAGCGGCAGAGCCCATCAGACCACAAAACCATGAACGCCCTGCTAGATAAGGCAGTGGCTCGATTCCAAGTTCTGCTAAATGAAGAAGAAGAGGAAGCCGAGCTGTGGCGGGGCAAAGTGCAGGCGTTCCGCAACCTCTATGTCTTCCTGAGCCAGGTGATTCCCTATCAGGACAGCGACTTAGAAAAGCTCTACACCTACCTCAAACATCTGGCGCTCAAACTGCCTAAACGAAAGTCTGGGCCAAGTTACCAGTTCGATGATGAGGTTCAGCTCCAATATTATCGACTTCAGAAAATTAGCGAGGGCTCGATCAACCTCTATGAGGGATATGCATATTCCATTGAAGGGCCAAAAGAAGTGGGCAGCGGGCGGGTGCGAGAAGAGCATGTTCTCCTCTCTCGCTTGATTGACCTGATCAATGAAAGGTTTGGCGAAGACCTAAACGAAGCCGATCAACTCTTTTTTGACCAAATTGCCGAAGCCGCCGCGCAGGTGGATGCCATCACCCAAGCTGCTCAAGCAAACCCCTATGAGAAATTTCAGCTAGTTTTTGGTCAGGTGCTAGAGTCAATCTTTATTGAGCGCATGGATCTCAATGAAGATCTCTTTGCCCGATACATGAATGACCCTGAGTTTAAAGAAATGGTATCCGAGTGGTTGGGTCAACAGGTCTATTCGCGAATTCCTAAAGAGATTTCCTATCGCCCACAGAACAAACCCAGAAAGTAGGAACTGGAGAACTCAAGGAGCGTTTCACAGTCCTGAGGCATAACGGTGGAGTCCCGTGGTGATTTTTTGCTAAGGAATTGTTTTCACTTATGCTCAGATCTCACCGTTCGCTCAAATTAAATGCCCCTAGCCAAATAAAAAGCCTCAAACTTAGTCTGGGCAAGCAGTTGAGGGATGAGAGAGCTACAGATACTATTGAGAGTAACGAGGCGCATCTAGCGGTTGGGGGAGGGCGGAATGATAATCATTCTCTAGGAGAAGAGCGCTGAGCGCTCTCCTCCCTAAACAGGGCTGTTTCATTCTCCTCTTTGCCTGATTAGTCTTACAATGTACTTTTTTGACACAGCCAAAATACGAAAATTTAGATCAGTCGATCCGCCCAAGCCGACTCTCTGATTGCCATAGTTTGGTCTGCATCGTGTTTCACAATAGTGGTTTCTAATTTTTTGAGAAAACACAAACTAGAGCGGCAAAAATTTTGGTTGGGATTTTCATGTTCCTACTTCCTCAAGGTTAGAGCTTGAGGCAGGGCACCAACTTGGACGGTCACATTAAGGGTTTGGCTGTTGCGTTTCAGCTCCAAGTTAAGGTCGCTCCCAACTTGGGTGCCTCCCACAATTTTTTGAACCTCGTAGGTCTCAGTAACAGGCTGATTGTTGATTTTTTTAATTACATCGCCTGGACGGAGACCTGCCCTTGCGGCAGGGGAACGTGTTACGACTCGAACAACCAGTACACCATCCTTCTCATCAATTCTGATTGATCCCCTGGATCTGCTGATAATTTCCTGTTTAATCTGCGGTGTCAAGGTGACCATCTCAATGCCAAGGAAGGGATGTTCAAATCTCCCGTGAGCGATTAATTGGTCAGCAATATGCTGCACTCTATTAATAGGAATAGCAAAGCCAATTCCCTGAGCATTCCGGATAATGGCAGTATTGATGCCAATTACCTTGCCTTGAGCATTGAGCAATGGCCCACCAGAGTTACCCGGATTAATCGCCGCATCAGTTTGAATAAACTCAACTCGATAATCGGGAACACCAATCTCGTGGCTAGACCGACCTATAGCACTGATGATTCCTGTAGTGACGGTGTTGTCCAAGCCCAGGGGGTTGCCGATGGCGATCGCCCACTCCCCAGTCTGAAGTTGATCGGAGTCCCCTAAAGTTACAGTGGGCAGATTATCAGCCTCAATCTTGACCACAGCTACATCGGTCACGGGGTCAGCTCCGACAACCTGTCCTTCAAAGCTGCGACCGTCTCTGAGCTTGACCCTAACTTTGTCAGCGCCCCTAACTACATGAGCATTGGTAAAGATGAGTCCATCTACACTGATAATAAACCCAGAACCTGTACCCTGTTGTTCTCTTTCCGGGGACTTGCGGAAATAATAGTCGAAATTATTTGAGACAGTTCGGAAAACTTCAATTTTTACTACTGCACCTCCAACCTTCTCAACAACGGCTACGACAAAGTTAGTATTCCAAGTGGCTGCCGACGGGGACGGAAGAACCTGAGTGTTAGGTGCGTCGACGGGTAGTACTGAAGAATCGGGCTCTAGGGAAGGAAACAGCCCTTTTGTTGCCAAATATTGGCCGCCAAGGGCGATACCCACTCCCAACAGAACCAGAGATATAGAAGTAGCTGTCTTTTGTAGAATACTCCGAAAGGTTGAAGGGTTGGGGTTGCTCAAAGGGTTGTTCTCACTGCCGCCTTCCAGAAGGATGTTCTTTTTCCGTGTTACCACTTCAGTTCCTCCAGCTTGACTAAAAGAATTCCATGGTTTTTTCCCGACATAGGCACTACAAACAAATTCTTGCTGAGCCCTTGTCTCTCAATGCCGCTCTGAACTTCTCAAACAGGCTTTTAATATGTCCCTACTTTTAAATTATCCCTTAAACCAGAATTTTTCAACCTAAGTTAAGGAACTTAAGAAAGAAGTTGAGAAGTTCATCGATCAATCAACTGTAGCTATTATGGATCATGGATTTCAGCTATTGACAACTAAGAGCATTTTCGCTTATCTTCGGAAAAATTCCGTGGATTGTGTGTGGTGGGCATTGCCCATCCAATTTTTGAGTAATGTTTCCAGATTTATCCGGGCAATGCCCACCCTACAAGTGATCTACTTTTCCGAACTCCGAATTCATCTACAACGTACCCTTACGAGGCGAGCGATCACTCTTCAATTCTAAATTCGGAATTCTTTTTCAACCCAACCTATGATATCAGTCGCATTAATACTGAACTCCAGTTATACAAAAGTCAATCGTTCCTCGTCCACCTGGTTCTCTGTGTAGACATAGCCACTTACCCTGCTCGTAGTGAAATCGTGGGTAACGGGTGCCCCCACCATAAATCGTTCCGTTGGGGTAGGCATGACGGACATCTGCGTATGAACCTGATGGCGTTGAGACAACAATAATCAATGTCCTTTCACGATCTGGCCAAACAACCAGGTATCGTAACGTTCCTTTTCTTTGCAGATCACAAATCCGGTACGCTCCACTCTGGCCGATATAACACTGTATCGGAGCAGCGTTAACTAACTCTGGAATGAGACTTAAACCAGTGGCAATAATAGGCACAAGCAACTGTTGTATTTTCATATTTGTCAGTGCCTCCAACTAGATGAGCATTGGTAAGGATGAGTCCATCGGCACTGATAATAAACCCGGAACCTGTACCCTGTTGTTCTCTTTCCGGGGACTTGCGGAAATAATAGTAGCTGTCTTTTCTAGAATACTCCGAAAGGCTGAAGGGTTGGGGTTGCTCAAAGGGTTGTTCTCACTGCCGCCTTCCAGAAGGATGTTCTTTTTCCGTGTTACCACTTCAGTTCCTCCAGCTTGACTAAAAGAATTCCATGGTTTTTTCCCAACATAGGCACTACAAACAAATTCTTGCTGAGCCCTTGTCTCTCAATGCCGCTCTGAACTCCTCAAACAGGCTTTTAATATGTCCCTACTTTTAAATTATCACTAAAACCAGAATTTTCCAACCTAAGTTAAGGAACTTAAGAAAGAAGTTAATAAATTTATTTATAAATCAACTGTAGCTATTATGGGTCATGGATTTCAGCCATTGATAACTAAGAGCGTTTTCGCTTATCTTCGGAAAAATTCTGTTAAAATACTATGCATCTACCCAATTGATGTTACTTAATTTATTAATACTTTATCAATTGAAATGAACAGCATTTTTGTTGTTAAAATAACCACAAGAGATTGGTTGAGAAAATAACCTTAATCTTTAACAACGGTTATTCGGAAAATTGAACAAGGGAGGCAATGGAAAATGGAGAGCGTTTTCAAGGATTTTGAATAGATCCAGCCCTGCCCACCAAAGATTGTGTGTGGTGGGTATTGCCCATCCAATTTTTGAGTAATGTTTCCAGATTTTTCCGGGCAATGCCCACCCTACAAGCTTAGTATTGTATGAGGGGGGAGATCCCATTCTCAGGATTATTTTGGGGATTTGTCATAGGCGATCGCCCTAAGCCTATCCAAGATTGTTTGTGGTGGGCATTGCTAATTCAATTTTTGAGTAATGTTTCCAGATTTTTCCGGGCAATGCCCACCCTACAAGAGCGATCGCACTGTTTCGGTGGGGACACATATGGGCTCGGCGAGTACCAATCCTCTATCCCAACCCAATTCGATGATTATTGGGGAAACCGCAATTACTTCTACACCTAATCTAGAACTATGACCTCTAAAACGGGAAGAAAGATTCGATTAAGCCTATCAACACAAACGCTCTTGGGACTCTTGCTGGGTCTGTTGGCAGGCTTGTTCTTCGGCGAAATGGTGGCGTGGCTCGAGATCGTTGGGAGAGCCTTTATTCTGCTACTCCAGATGACGGTGCTCCCCTTTGTCATATTATCTCTGATCTCAGGACTTGGGAGTCTGACTTATCAGGATGCCAAGAACTTTGCCCTCAAAGGGGGCATCATACTCGTACTCTCCTGGATGATAATTTTAGTCATAGTAGGAGTGATGCCTCTGGCCTTTCCAAACTGGGAATCGTCCTCCTTCTTCAGTACTACGCTGATCGAAGGGCGACCGGCGTTCGATTTCCTCAAGCTCTACATTCCGGCTAATCCCTTCTATTCAATGGCCAATAACATCGTCCCAGCAGTGGTTCTGTTCAGTATCGGCACGGGTGTGGTTCTCATTGGCATCGAGAACAAACAGGAACTCATCGCCTCTTTGTCTACCCTGACCAAGGCGATGACACAGCTGACAAATGCCGTCGCTAAGCTAACCCCTATTGGCGTCTTCGCCATTACCGCCAGTGCAGCGGGCACTATGAAAGTCGACGAGTTCGGGCGTCTGCAGGTCTTTTTGGTAACCTATATCGCGATTGCGCTTTTGATAACCTTCTGGATTCTACCGATCCTGGTGACAAGCCTCACGCCTCTCAAATACCAAGATGTCGTCTGGCTGACCAAGAACCCGCTGATCACCGCTTTCGCGACGGGCAGCTCCTTCATTGTTCTGCCCCTCTTAGCTGAGAAGAGCAAACAGCTGCTGCAGCTCTGTCGGATGCGCGCGGCTGAGGCTGATTCCGCAGTAGATGTACTCGTTCCTGCCTCGTTCAACTTCCCGAACATGGGCAAGCTGATCACGATGAGCTTCGTGCCCTTTGCCGCCTGGTTTATCGGCTCGTCCTTATCGATAACGCAATACCCGAACTTCTTGGTGTCGGGTTTGTTCACCTTCTTCAGCGACGTGAACGTGGCCATCCCGTTCCTGCTAGATGTCCTTCAACTTCCGACTGACCTGTTTCAGCTCTTTGTTATCGTCAACAATTTCACTGGTCGGTTCGGGGCGCTGCTATCCGCGATGCACACCTTGGTATTAGCCGTGCTCGGCGGGTTGGCGATCGCCGGGCTGCTCACCTTTCGCCCGAATCAGTTGGTTCGATACGCGGTGCTGTCCGTTCTCCTCACGGCTGTGACTCTTGGGAGCATACGTGCCTTCTTCACCTACGGGGTCGAAAACACCTATACCAAGAATCGGGTTCTCACCAACCTGGAACTCTTGCGAGTGCGACAGCCAATCCCAGCTAAGGTCTTTCACTCCCTGCCACTTCCCCTCACCCTCTCTGAAGAAGCCCAGCCGGAGCGCCTAGCGCAGATTCGCGCCCGAGGTTTCCTTCGAGCCTGCTACCACCCGGAAGATTATCCATTTGCCTATTTCAATGCGAAGAGAGAACTTGTGGGGTTTGATGTAGAGATGGCTCACATCTTGGCGCGGGAGTTGGGCGTCCGTCTGGAATTCGCGCCCCTCTCCTTCGAGGACGACTCGACAGATAAATTTGCCGAGCATCTCAATGAGAACTACTGCGATATCTTGATGGCGGGAACTGTGATAACTCCGAAAGGGGCAGAAGTGGTCAGTTTTTCTAACCCTTTCCTCGATAAGACGCTGGCGTTTCTAATTAAGGATTATCGCCGAGATGAGTTCGCCAGTTGGAAAGCTATCCAAGGTCTTGAGTCATTGCGGATTGGGATCACCGCTGACGTCCCCTACTACAAGGCCAAACTGCTCGGGCTTGCCCCGAAGGCTGAGATCGTGCGGTTGAATTCCATAAAACAATTTTTGGAGTCCGGCGATGAGAACCTTGATGCCCTAGTGATTCCCGCTGAAGAGGGATCCGCTTGGAGTATCCTTTATCCTAACTACACCGTCGCCATTCCCCAACCGGTAGTGGCTGTTCCAGTCGCTTACGCCATGGCTCGTGGCGACCAGCAGCTATTAGATGTGGTGAATGCTTGGCTTGAACTTAAGCAGAAGGACGGGACGATCAAATCTCTCTATGACTACTGGGTGCAGGGCAAAACCGAAGCAGTGCAGCCACCTCGGTGGTCGGTGATTCGGAATGTCCTGCACTGGGTGGATTGACCAAGTTGGTATGTCAAGTTAGCAATAGAAGCCCTAATCTAGATAAGATTGTCGGGGGGTTTCTGATAGGATTAGCCATTATAGCGCTACGCGCTATGGTTAGGACACTGTTGAAGGCTGAAGTCCATGTGCAGTAAACTGTTGCCTGTTGCCTGTTGCCTGTTGCCTTGCACGTAGCGCTATAACAATGTTATCGGACAGACAAAACCTATGTCCTCTCGGTCGTGGCAAAGGGAGAGGCGGCATGGTTCAAAACAGAGTAACATGCTTAGACACCGGAGAGGGGGAGAGGGGGAGAGGGGGAGAGGGGGAGACTCCGGAGACATTGGACCCCGGACAAATTTCTAAAAGTTCCCCAGACTAACACCCCTTATGTGTTACCTTGCCACTCTACATATTGAACCATGCCGGAGAGGCTATATAAGATAATCTTTGAAGCTGACACGGCGGCAGGCATTACCGGAATATTCTCTCTGACTAACAATTTTTCTCCTTTGCCATAACTTCGAGTAATCCGACGAACTTTCGCACCTTCAGTTCCACAAATATCACACAGCTCAATTTGGTGATTACTTCTACTTTAATCCCATCTGTTTACCTGTGAGAATACTTTGTTCAATATCAGTAATTGTCAATCCATCATCTTCCATTTCTTCTTCAGCTTGGAGTGTCATCACATACTGTTGATTTTCAATCTTGTCTCTAATCTGCTGTAAGATTCTATCCAACACATGGTTAACTTTTTGCTATAGCATCTATTCTAGAGTTTGCTATTCCATGGGTTGGTGGTGGGTTTGTGTTGGGTTGCGGTATATAATTTTTTATTATATAAAGAGTTGAGTCAGGAAGCATAGTGTATCCATCGATACAGTTTATCTGGCGATCGCTATCTGCTCTAACTGAGATCTTGCACCTTGAATTTAACTTCTAGTTTGGTCAAAGGTAGGGGTCAGGAGGCAGGCACTGGTGTCAACTTAAGCGGCCAAAGCCCAAATCTGCTGGGATATAGCATCTCGTTGTCGGTGTCGTTTACGTCGAAATTTAACTAAGCTGAAAAGTTGAGAATATTTGACAAGGTAAGCAATCAAATCATCCGTTTCTTGTTCAACATTAGCCTGATGAAAGTGAGCCAAAGCCCGAAAAACCATTGACAGAGAAATCACTTCTTTTGGTTGACCTAGAGCCACTGCTACCTGTGAACATAAATCATTGAGAACAGCATAAAAAATCCAACTAGCAATGATTCTTTCCGATGTTTAGCCCCTTTTTTTCCTTAGGTTGACTCCAGTGGTAGTACAATCGCCATTTTTGTGGCTTGTTATTAACCTAAGTTACTAACTTAACTGGAGTTTAGACTATGACAAAATACCCCAGTCTTCTTTTTGGGCTGAGATGTTAGTGAATTGACTCAAAATTTGGTCTAATTCTTCTTCTTTTTAGCTTTTTTATCAACAGTTTTTCGTTTTTTGACTACTGGATAGCTCGTGGGTTTGTTCCTTTTTTTCCCTGGTGACCATCCGGTCGATTTTCCACGGTGTTTGGGAGATCGTGCCGGAGTGACAATCTCCACTAAAAGTCCTAATATCGACTGTGCAACCCGTCCAGGGGTTAGATTTTTTTGAGGTTTTTGCGCCCGGGAGATGGTCATCTTTTACTATATCTTTAGCCAGCCAGAGTTGCCAAGTCATTAATGGCATCAAAAGTTTAGATTATGACATCGCAGTCTTGGGGTAGCGATCGCAGTCTTGGGGTAGCGATCGCAGTCTTGGGGTAGCGATACTCGCTTCGCTGCGTCCGCTTCGCTAACGCAGTTGTGAGGTAGCGATAAGCGTCTAAACTCCAGAACCTGTTCCTGATCGCCTGACTTACCCTACTCGAGAGCCTGTTCCCGTTCGCGTAAGCGTGCGCA
>JBFRWF010000043.1:0-4619 GCA_051439465.1 Xenococcaceae cyanobacterium
GCCTTGCGCCCCTACATTTGGGGAATTATCCTGTTGTAGGGGCGCAAGGCTTGCGCCCGCTCATTAGATAACTAAAAGAGACAGATATCAAAGAAATAATTAGCATAATAGACAGGCTAGACCAAAAACTAGAGGAGAAGCTAGACAAGATTGTTGCCCGCATTGAGTCCTTAGATATTGGTCAAGTTAGGAATAAGGAGAAGTTAGAGGCAATCAACCAAAAAATTACTGACCTAAAGCAACAGGTTGGCAAGCTAGAAGAAAAGACAGAAAACCAGAACAACCGATACTACACATTGTTGGTGAGTGTAATTGGGTTTCTCGTTACAGCCTTTATTGCCGTTTTAGTTGGTTTAGGCAAAGTTTTGTTTTTTCCCAATCCTTAATAGCATAGTTATTGATGGCGTTTATGAAAAAGCGTCTCTTGATTTGATTTTAGACGCTGATTATTTGCCAGATTAAGGACTTCAGATGGTTTCAATAAAAGTCATTCATACTTTAGGCTTCTATATGAAGTTATTCAGG
This sequence comes from Xenococcaceae cyanobacterium, assembly GCA_051439465.1. Taxonomy (GTDB): domain Bacteria; phylum Cyanobacteriota; class Cyanobacteriia; order Cyanobacteriales; family JBFRWF01; genus JBFRWF01. The sequence continues at coordinate 526 of JBFRWF010000043.1, forward strand.
AGGCTGGGGAAGATTTGGCTGCTCTCTTGGGTCGAGTCTTGGAGGTTAAACTAAAAGTTGAACGACTTATGGCTCGCTTGGGAGAATGGCTATGAAACAACTGCCGGATGAGAAAACCCTGCTGGAAATTCTAGACTTGGCTAGAGATTTTGAGCAATCGACAAGGAAAATGTGTGAGATGTCAACGGCGATCGCTCATAAGTATCAGAAACGAGTAGCTGAGTTCCCACAAGCTGCTGCAGACAAACCAGCAAGACAAGAGTCGACCCACCTTCCGCACGTCAGTTTGTAATATGTTAAGTATTATGTTGTGATCGTATTTTTGCGATCGCCAAAGTGATCAAACTAGGATTAAGCGATCGCAAATTTAAGGAAAATACGTAATCTTTTAGTGCTACATTTTGACGTGCGGAAGGTGGGCTACGGCGGATAGTTAGTTAACAGGTTAGTTTAATAAGTTATCCCCGCCTAGCCCACCCTACGCGAGAGTTTAATATTTTCTTTATAGATACCCTTTCAGTAATACAAATTTTGTGTAGGGGCGAAGCATTTGGGGGATTAAGTAAGTAAATAGACCTAGATTTATATATCCAAATGCTTCGCCCTTCCCCACTTAGAAGCGTAACCATTGAGTGTAGGGAAATGATAAATCACAAATCCAAATCACAAAACTCTGGCTTGAGATCTCGCTCCATGAGGGCTTGTACGGCTTCTTGGGGAGTAGTTTGACTTTTGAGCAGCTGATAGACTTCACGGGAAATCGGGACAGCAATTTTCTGCTGATTGGCAATTTGAATCAGCACATTGGTAGTATTGACACCTTCAGCAGTGCCTTCTAATTCAGATAAAATTTGTTCTAGAGACTTACCTTGAGCCAGTCCATAACCCACTTGGTAATTGCGCGAAAGGGGACTATTACAGGTTGCGAGTAAGTCCCCTAAGCCTGATAAACCAAAGAAGGTTTCCGCAGAAGCACCCAAGTAAGTACCGACTCGAATCATTTCCGGTAACGCTCGTGTCAAAAGAGCTGCTTTGGCGTTGGTTCCCAGTTGCAAACCATCACACACACCAGCGGCGATCGCCATTACATTTTTTAACGTACCACCTAATTCTGTTCCCAGGGGATCAGTATTAATATAAACGCGAAAACTATCCGAAGCAAATATATCTTGCACCGTTTCCGCTGCTGATATATCCTCGCTGGCAACTACCGTCGCTGCTGGTAAACCCTTTTGAATTTCTTTAGAAAGATTTGGTCCCGATAGCACGACGACGGGATGATCCCCAAAAGCTTCCTGCCAAATTTGGGAGGGAGTACGAGTCGTAAGGGGATCTAACCCTTTAGTAGCAGTGACAAAAATCAGATTATCAGACAAGTCCAGCCCTTGCAGTTTCTCAATGGTTGGTCTAACGCCTTTTATGGAAACGGCTGATAAGACAACATCCGCGCCTATTAACACTGATTTTAAGCTTTCAGAGCTACGACGGGACCACAAGCGGACTCGATGCTTATTGCGAGATGCTAAGGTAGCTAAAGTTGAACCCCAGACTCCTGCACCGAGGATGGTTAGGGTTTTCTGTTGGTTTGTCACTGGTTGTGGCTAATATTCGACATTTTTCTGGCTTCTTTTTCTGAGGCAGTCCGAACTACTTTACCTACGACTTACGAACCTATCATTTTGTTTGCTACTATTATATCAGAGAGTGTGGATTAAATGTGGAAGAATTAAAGAGTAAGAAATTGCACATAAAGATTAAGCCCTCCCAGTATGACAAGCTTCGGCGCTATGCCCAGAGCAAAGATATGAGCATGGCAGATGTACTGCGGCGGTATATTGACCGACTGCCTAATGTTTGATAACTGTAGTTTGGTACTTGCTGGGGCATCCACTTCAGATGTCACTCCCAATGACCGCTGCTAAACCTTCTCAACATTCAGCTGAGAGGGATATGCAAATTCGATCAAAAAAACTGATAAATCCTGATAAGGTAATAAATAAATTTGGTTTTCCGAAATCCTGTGCCAACGGTCGATATCATTATTGAACTGGTTGACCAACCCCATCGACCGATTGTGTTAATTGAACGTCAGAATCCTCCTTATGGCTGGGCTATTCCAGGGGGATTTGTTGATTATGACGAATCAGTAGAAGCAGCAGCATGGCGAGAAGCTCAAGAAGAGGTCAACTTGCAGGTTGAGCTGATTGAACAATTCCATGTCTATTCTGACCCCAACCGCGACCCCCGTCAGCACACCCTGAGTGTAGTCTTTATTGCTACGGCAAAGGGTAAACCCAAGGCTGCTGACGATGCTAAGAATCTGGGCATTTTCCACCACTGGGACATTCCCTCAAATCTCTGCTTTGATCACGATAAAATCCTCCAAGATTATTGGCGTTATCGATACTACGGCATCCGTCCACTTCCAAAGACAAATGACAAATTTTAAAGTTATTCGCACAGAAGGCGCACCAGCACCGGTTGGCCCCTATAATCAGGCGATCGCCGCTCAGGGTGAGATGATTTTTGTCGCGGGTCAAATTTCCCTAGATCCCCAAACAGGCGAAATTGTTGGTACTGGAGATGTTACCCAGCAGACAAAACAGGTGATGGCAAATATAGAAGCAATCCTGAAAGCTGCTGGTGCTAGTTGGCAAGATGTGGTCAAAACTACTGTCTTCCTGACAGATTTAGAGAATTTTGCCACTATGAATCAAGTTTATGCCCAGTATTTTAACGAAAAAACTGCTCCCGCTCGTGCCTGTGTGGAGGTTTCTCGTTTGCCTAAGGATGTCTTGGTCGAAATTGAATGTATTGCAGTAGTTAGTTAGGGCGCAACTACGGGGGGATTACCTGATGAACAAACTCGCCAACCTAATCATTGTAATACTTAAAGTTGTCCATATGGCGATTTTATTGTTTGTGGTTTTTGGCTGGATTTTCCCCAGGGTTCTGTTGCCGATTCATCTGGTTTTTATTCCCCTGATGATTGTACAATGGCAGTTTAATCAGGGAACTTGTATTCTTACAAATATTGAAAATATTCTCCGTGGAGGAGTCAAAGATAAACAACAGCAACAGGGTCAATTTATCAAAGCGATACTCGGAAAGTGCTTCCAGCCTTTGCCTAGCGATCGCAATATTAAGCAGGGTGTATATGGTGTTGTTTGGACATCTTGGGTAATTTCCGCCACAAGATTATTTATCTGAAACCGTTGTTTAACTCTCCTCTATGCTCTTGCCATACCCTACCGCCTGTCTTCTTCTCATCTATGCACATTTTGGCTTCTCTGTCAATGCGTAAGTTCTATGATACAGGTCTCAACACCTCTCCCCTCCAGGGCACCTTGGAACCCCAACATAACAGCTTGAACCCGTTGTTCTGGGGTTCCATGATGGTGCTCACTTCCCCAGGCATAATCTCCAATTCGGTAGGCAAAGCTAGTGATTTCGACGATATCCTTTTCGTCAAAGATAATATTGGGAATTACTCCGAGATAGACTCCCGCCAGACAATCAGCCTGGAGTTCAGTGATGAGAGTGACACCGGGTTCAAATCCATAGGCGGTTTGCATGGCATGGGCATACTCATGGGCAATTATATAGGCCAAGGCCGCGTCACCATGCTGGTAAGCCATCTCGATATCATGATTGGTAATGTAAACGGTATGGTCGAGTTTGCAGTAGTGGCTGCTAAGAAAGGAGCCGCAAGTTGTTGAAGTGCCTCTAGGAAGGGGCAACACCAGACGTGGCGTTGCCTTATATCCGTGAATTTGTTGAATTCCGGCATAGACTCCTTCCACAACGGCTTCAGGTGGCCATTCTGCTTTAGCACCAGAAGAGGCTAGGATAGAAACAAAGGTGATTGCAGCAGTGGCGATCAATTTCAGTAATTTCATCAAAACCTCACGGGTAGTGTGGAAACCCTCGTTTAAAAACGAAGGAGGAACACAACACGGGGACTTTAGTCCCCGTCAAACAGTTACCAGTTACCAGTTACCAGTTACCAGTTATTAGTTTTCAGGTGTTTGGTAACTGTTCCTGGTACTGGTAACTGAAAAAAGCTGGCAACTGGTCACTGATCACTGGTAACT
>JBFRWF010000044.1:0-4227 GCA_051439465.1 Xenococcaceae cyanobacterium
GCCTTATACCATAATAAATAGAGCGATTTACCGACCTGGATATGTACCCATGTAGGTTCTTGATTTATATCTGCGATCTCGTTAAGCTGAAAAAAAAGGGCGATCGCCTCAAAATCCGCATCAGAAACCCCTTCAGAAGATGTACCCAGTAACGGCGACTCAAAAAAATACTGAAAGTCGCTCTAGCTGAGGCTTCGCGTTAATTCGCTTGGGGGGAACTTCAGTCCTAAGAAACTGGTGATTGGTGATCCGACGCGCAGAAATCTTTGATGCGCGAGCATCGCAGTGAATGGTGATACCAAATCCGCTTTGATAACCCCCTTTTCAATATTTGGCATTTTCTCCCCCTGCTCCCCCTGCTCCCCCTGCTCCCCCTGCTCCCCCTGCTCCCCCTGCTCCCTCTACTTTTTCAAAAAGGGGGTATTGAACCCGGATTTGGTATGAATGGGGGGATGGAGAGAGGTTAAGAAGAAAGTTTCCCCCCATCCTTCTACTTCCAGCTAGCTCGGTCCATTATTTGCACTGCCATTGCGAGGTTTGGCCCATAGGAAGCAACATTGGTCACATCTTCTTTGAACGGAAAACCGAAACTGGCGACAACAGGATCTAAGGGTGTCCCCTTAACCACTGGGTATTCACTATTCCCCTTGGCGAAGAAAACCTGAGCGACTGGGCTAGCCAGATACTCCAGGAACTTGATCGCCCCTTCCTGATTGGGAGCAGTCTTCACCAAACCGCCACCGCTGATATTGACGTGAGCTCCTCTGCCTTGTTGGTTGGGGAAAAACACGCCAATCTTATTAAAAACATTCGGATTCTCATTTGAGGCTCCGGGCGCATAGCGAGGGAGATAGTAGGTGTTGGCGATCGCAATTTCAGCCACACCAGAAGCAGCAGCTTCAATTTGCGCCCGGTCATTGCCCTGAGGCGATCGGGCAAAGTTGGTAACGAAGCCGCGACACCACTTCTCAGTCTCTTTCTCGCCGTGAACCTCAATCAATGAACTAACAAGGGACTGGTTATAAATGTTGCTCGAGGAGCGAATGGCAACCTTGCCTTTCCACTTAGAATTGGCAAGATCCTCGTAAGTCGATAGTTCTGCCGGATTGACCAGTTCTTTGTTGTACATAATCACCCGTGCCCGCTTGGTGAAACCAAACCAGTGACCGTTGGGGTGTCGCAGATTGGCTGGAATTTTTTCTTCCAGCACTTTGGAAGAAACGGGGGCGAATATACCAGCCTCGTCAGCTCGCCAGAGACGACCTGCATCAACGGTGATTAGTACATCGGCTTTGCTATTGGAACCTTCACTCTTAATCCGTTCGATTAATTCGTCTGCTTTGCCCTCCACTAGATTTACCTTGATGCCAGTCATGCGAGTGAAGTTCTCATACAACTCATCGTCAGTGTTGTAGTGACGTGACGAATAGAGGTTGATTTCCTCTGTCTTAGCGCCGCAACTTGTTATCAGTTGACTTGCTGCAACTGCTGCTGTAGCTGCAGTTGCGCCTACAAATATACGTCTAGAAATCTTCTTCATGGTCTACCAATCGCTCCCGTGTTCTGCCTAAGTAAATGCAGATAGTAAGTTTTATCTACATCTGAATGATGTATTGTACCCCTATTGCTAGCTATTCTTAATTAATTTAGAAAAATTTTTATTGGTCATCCCTAAATTGACCATGTCTTAATTAGCTCAATTACCCAGTATGACTGAAACTGATTAGTAAATCTGGGGTTAATATTAAGTTTCCACGACTTCGTCTATCTCTAAGCAGAAAAAGAAAAGATTGTCAAGAGGAGGATATTGGATAGTTAAAGAATTTATCAATAATAGAATTATATATTCTCTGGAGAAACTATAAGAAATAGTTTTCAATAAGTCAGGGTGAGCTCGGCGTTGTTCACTGGCACCCTGGCAATGCGAGTCAACCAGTATGCTTCAACGACTGATACGAAATCCGAGTCTAACCCTTTCTCCCTGCTCAGACGCTCCTCTGCTCAATATCCGTTCCCCGTTCCCCGTTCCCTGTTGCGCCCAGCCTCCACCGTCGACGCTGGGCGCACTGTTCCCTATTCCCTTGAGGATTGTCAAGTCCCGCCCAATTTCTTAGGAATAATTTTCATTATTATTAAAAAATGTTATTGATAATAGACAAAGATAAACAAAAAGCTCTAGACTATTTTTTGGCGCAAAACTTGTCTAGAGCCTCAATCCATGAAGCGATGGCAATCTCTGAATTTGGAGATTCCATTGACTCAGGCTGAGTGATTAGTTTTGATTATCGCTCAGTCTAGTTTCATGGGTCTATCTTATTTTAGTTTCGGCTACAATCCACCGTCAACCTAGGGTCTTCTATCTATTGAAACAAGTTGGTTGCTTTAGGAGAGCGGCAGTCGGAAATTGATGACAAGTTTTTTCAATTATTCTCCATAGTTCAGGTAATTGACATCCGGGAGGTAGTCCGATAGTGCTACAGTCAACTGATTCAGAAACATCTAATTTTCCCAGGCAGATGGACATTGCCACAGTTTGTGTATATGGTCTGAGCATTCTGTCTGCTGGCTTGTTTCTCTTCTTGCCACTGGTTAATTTATTGAGTCCCAGTCCTTGGCAACGGTTCATGGGAGTCATTCATGGCTCAGCCGCCTTGCTAGCAGTCCTTGTCATTGCTTACGCGGGACATATGGCGTTTCCCTTACTCCGGGGAGTCCGTAAAATCCTGCCCCAAATGCGCACCCTTACCTTTTGGGCAACCTGTCTTTCTTTTCTGGCGATCGCCTCTGGCAACTGGGCTTATATGCGATACCGCGCTCCCATCAATGGTGCCCGCGCCTGGTTACGGGAGAACACGCCTTTAGTTCATTACTTGTTCATGGAGTACCACGAATTTACGGTGCTGTTTACCTTGCCCTTGGGGGCTGCTTGTACTTGGATTCTCTGGAAATACGGCGATTCGATTCTGAGTAATAAAAACCGCCCAGTACTAACAGCTACCTGCATTGGCTTGATGGTGATGATGTTCTTTGCCATTGGTGGTCTCGTCAGTGGGCTGAATGTGGCAAGGATGCACACTTTGTAATCAGTTCATCTGGTTAGGAGATTTTGACATGATGAGAGAAGTATTGCAGAAGCCGCTTTACGGCAAGATTTGGGAGCAGATCAAACATTTCCCCGAAGGATTGGCAGTTGGTTCTCAGAAATCACCAACTGTATCAGGCCCAGCCGCAGCCGCCTTGATTAGTGCTGCATTTGCCTGTTTTCTGTTGATGGTCAACCAACACTTTACCGTAGTATTCAAGGCTTGGAATGAAATCATTTGGGACCTTGGTAGCTGGATACCGGGCAGTCGCAACTCCGATCCGCTGTATGGAGAGATTGGCAGCTACTCTGGCAAAGAGACTGTGATGTTAATTGGCTGGTTAGCTAGCTGGTTTATCCTCAACAAACTTTGGCAGAACCGCCAGATTAAATCCCGAACCATCTTTTTCTGGTTGTTTGTCTTCTTCGTGGCTGCAACTGTGATGAACTGGCATCCTATATTCCCCTATCTGCCATTGATGCCCAAGTAAGGTTTTTTGATTGATGTTTAGTGAGGTTTGCAACTATGGAAACAGAAAAAGTGAAGGAAACGCAAACAGCGTTGACAACACAAACATTGCATAAAAAAATGCAAGCAAGGCAAATGCACAAATATATCTTGGTTTGTGTAGGCGCTTGGCTTCTATTTATCGCTACTTTTCCGATCGCTTATCTGCGCGTTAGCCAAAGTGGAAAGTATACCGGGACTCCTTTCAAGTCCCTAACCTGGGATGATAGTCAAAAAGCAAGTGCATCATATCAAGTCGAGTAGCATTGGCATTGTACGTCATTGCGTACTCCCAAGGGAGTACGCGATAGCAGCTTCTCGAAGAATGCACTATTTCATCTAATCAGCAAAAGAAGAGGCGATCGCTACGCCTCTTCTTTTGCTTTTTTTGGATGCCACGCGCTTAAATTCAACCCGAAACCCAACAGTGGGCAAGGCAGTATTACTAGGTAGGGGGGCAATACTGCTCGGTTAAAGGAGCTCCCGGGAGCTGGGTGAGCAAGCTTTAAGACTCACCGTTCGCTCAAAAGAAGATGCCCCTAGCAAAATAAAACGCCTCAAGTGTAGTCTGGGTAAGTAGTTGAGCGATTAGAGAGGTTCAGATAGTATTGAGAGTAACTCAATCAGAAAGAGTTGA
>JBFRWF010000045.1:0-11279 GCA_051439465.1 Xenococcaceae cyanobacterium
GAGGAGCAACAATAAAAATAAAGTTGTGTGTGTTCTCTATACCTTTATCAATTTCCTTCTGCCACTTAACACTATCTTCAATATCATCTTGGTCAAACCAAACATTTAAGCCTTGTGCGATTAGGCGCTCATTAAGTTTTGTAGCGAAAGGTTTACTGTCTGCTCGCCCGTAGGATATGAAGACATCGAAAAAACCTGAGACTGTATTCATAGAGCTATGATTAGTTAACTCAAGGTGCTTTCCTTTTGTCAAGACGGACTTCAATTCTTGTCCTGAAGAAGAGCTCATCATTTAATCCCTCAACTCAATGATTGTGAGGCAGAAGCCGCAGAAACTCAAGTCGGGCTCAAATTTGCCGTTAAATGTAACTATTTAGATAGAGAGAAAGGTCGAGAACTGTATGGAATCTATAACCGAGTCCTTGGTGGTTTGGTGAGCATGATTAACAACCCCTCGGTTTGGGTGATTGGGTAGTAAAGAATATTCCCCTTGTCCCCTTGTCACCTTGTCTCGGAGTCACCTTATCCCCTTGTTCCCTGGTTACCTTGCCTCGGAGTCCAGTAGTTCCCAACTTAAACATTACTGAATCGATGCTCTAGTAACTCAGCCTATTTTACCTCTCAAACCCAATTAACACCACCTAAGTTTAGGAACTTAAGAAAAAAGTTACGGATTTTTCTTATTGAGCTAATTAAGCTTGGTCAACCCTTATCTTCGGATAAAGAGTCTTATCTTCGGATAAACCCCAGGAAGATAACTGGCGGTCATGAAGGTGTCCCTAGGCTGACGCCCCTGCTCCGCTCCTACGGCGATCGTTCCCCGTTCCCTGATCCGAAGTTCCCTGATCCGAAGTTCCCTGATCCGAAGTTCCCTACTTCCCTCAAAAAAGGGGTGGTTATGTTGGCATAATATAAATGACTAACAATTGGGGTCAAGCCAGGTTGGGGAAGATGATATTAGAAACCCGAAGAAATCTCTTAAAAAAAACAGGAAGATTGGGGATTGGGCTGCTAGCGACACAACTGACTGCTGGTGGAAGAGGATGCCCGACGACCCCGCGACAGACAGAAGGGCCCTTTTATCCCTTACAGTTTCCCGTTGACCAAGACAATGATTTAACCTTGGTTGAAGGTCATACTGAGCGAGCCTTGGGAGAAAAAATCATCATTTCAGGACGCATTGTTACCCCAGACTGTAACCCCATTGAAGGAGCGAGGGTGGAGATTTGGCAAGCCTGCGCCTCTGGGCGGTACAATCACGACTACGATCCCAATCAAGCCCCCCTTGACCCCAATTTTCAAGATTGGGGTTATGCCACCACAGGGTTTGATGGCAAGTATTCCTTTACCACGATTAAGCCTGGCAGTTATCCAGTGACTTCTAATTGGAAAAGACCCCCCCATATTCATTTTAAGGTGGCTGCGCCCAATCTGCCCCCTTTGATTACTCAGCTTTACTTTTCTGAGGAGGAGGAGCTAAATCAGAAAGACCGAATTTTGCAGCGTGTTCCTCCTGAGCAGCGACCCCAAGTAATTACTAAGTTGACCAGGGTTGTCTCGTTAGATGCGCGAGTGGGTCAGTTCAATATTGTGTTAGGTTAATCAAAGACTTTGATTTGTTTCTCTTGATAAGTAGGTCGGTCAAATTAATTAGAAAATGGTTGAGACAGGGAACAGGGAACAGGGAACAGGGAACAGGTAATAGGTAATAGGGAGCAGGGAACAGGGAATCGCCTCTTCTAATTGTCCTAAATTAAACAGCGCATTGCCCTGTTTGTACTAAGCTTCGTGTTTGTCTGGTTTAAATTTCAAGGCTTGGTCGTAGGAAGCGAGCGCCTCTTCTAATTGCCCTAAATTAAACAGCGCATTGCCCCGGTCGTACCAGGCTTCGTGTTTGTCTGGTTTAAATTTCAAGGCTTGTTCGTAGGAAGCAATCGCCTCTTCTAATTGCCCTAAATTAAACAGAACATTGCCCCGGTTGTACCAGGCTTCGTGTAAGTCCGGTTTAAATTTCAAGGCTTGGTCGTAGGAAGCGAGCGCCTCTTCTAATTGTCCTAAATTAAACAGCGCATTGCCCCGGTTGTACCAGGCTTCGTATAAGTCCGGTTTAAATTTCAAGGCTTGGTCGTAGGAAGCGAGCGCCTCTTCTAATTGCCCTAAATCATCCAGCACATTGCCCCGATTGTTCCAGACTTCGTGATAGTCTGGTTTAAATTTCAAGGCTTGGTCGTAGGAAGCGAGCGCCTCTTCTAATTGCCCTAAATTAAACAGCGCATTGCCCCGGTTGTTCCAGGCTTCGTGTAAGTACGGTTTAAATTTCAAGGCTTGATCGTAGGAAGCGAGCGCTCCTTCATATTCTTTGGCAGTAATAAGCAGATTTCCTAGTTCAAATAGTAAATTAGCTCTATAATTAGGTTGCTGATAGTCTTCTTCCAGCAACTCTTGAATTTCCAGGATTTCTTTAACCCGTTCTTTCGGAGTTAGGAGCAGGTATTTCTCATAATCTCCTTCCAAAAGTATACGAGATGATTTTTGCTTGACAAGTTCTGGTTTAGTAGGGAATTTCCAATCTCCAGAACGCCAGTCAAAAAAGTCGGGAGCACGGTGAATAAAATATTTAATTGCAAATGAACTTAAGAAAAAAACAAAGCATATATTAAAATTATCTCGAAACCGCTCTCGCTGTTGGTTTAAGTGATTTAAAATTCGCGGCACCCCTGTAAAATTGTCAAATTGAAGCTCGGTAATTTCGCCAAATTTTTTAAGTTCATATTGATACAACGAATATTCTATACCTTGGATAAAGAGAATATTTATTTTCTCTCTATTGGGAAGATTAGCAACGCGATTGTATAAATTATCAATCGCCTCAACGAAGCGCAAAACTTCAACTCTTTTCTCAGGAATATCCTGCTTAAGTCTAGCAATCAACTGCTCTCCTTCTGTTTGGGAACAGCGAACGAAAAACAATCCAAAGCCTTTTTTACGCTTGAGAGCGCGGACAAAACTTTGATATTCTTCCTCTGGATCAACAGATATATCTTCGTCCCAATCAGTTATATTTAATGTCATGACTCCAATGAAGCCACAGCTTCTTTAAATTCCTGAATCCCTTTAATTAGCGGGTGAATGTCACACCAACGCTGCATTTCCCCTTCATCATCCCAATAGCGATATTCTAAAAGACAGCGATTAAACAATAAACTCCGATACTCATCATCATTTATAATCCTCTTAGAACGGGATACTTCAGCCAACAAACGCCATTGATCGCGATTAACAGTGCGGCGATAGATATCTCTAGCTCGCGAAATTGCAATCCGCACTGCTCTCCTAGAAATCGGTAACTCTTTTGTGCGTCCAATCCCATCTTGCATTAACAGTAGCAAATTCCGCACGTGACCGCCACTCATCAGACACAATTGCTCTAGTGTATCCGAACTATCGAAGATTTCTGTATCAAGGGATAAATTAGGGGCAAATTTGCTGACTCGCCTGCTAATTACTTCCTTGATTTTCTGGAGTCCTGGTTGATAAACCTCCCCGTCTGGAGTCCGCATCATTACCATTGGCAACACTTGAGTATCGCTATAGATATCTTTGATATCCGTAGCGCGGTCAGAGTACAATAACGATATAGGAACCGTGTAAATCACATGGCAGTCTAAAGCTTGGAGTTGCTGACTGCGATCGATAAAAATTTCTTCATGGTTGGTGTGTCTGCTTTCCTGGATAATTGGTGTAATCCGATCCAAGTTATCCACAATTACTGCTAGTTGGATACAGCCGTTAGGTAATTTCTGCTTTGCCTCTTTTAGAAACTGATTTAAAATCTCAATCAAGCTGACAGTATGGGGATTTACCTTCTCCCGAATCTGTTGACGCATGGTTGGCTCAGCTCTCAAATTCGCCGTCAGTTTGGCAACCTGGATAATTTGCGCCTCTACACTCAAGCCTTCTAAAGATAGCTCAGTCTGCCCCAAATCTTTCAACTCTTGGACGCGGTTTTTTATCCAATTTAGCAAAGCCCCAGGATTAGCACTCTTATTCAGTTCTTGCAGCAAATGGCGGGTACAGGCTAAGAGAATATCTGTATATTGAGCATCCTCTGATTGAATATCTTCTGCATCAGCAGCAAAATAAACTACATAGAATTTCCGCTGCTCCAGATATTGCTTCAACCTCAGTAATTCCGTCGATTTTCCCGCACCTCGGTGACCAGAATATAGATGGCACGTCATCCGCTTAGAACGCCGGATCCGGTTCCCCAAATCTTCTAAAATATCCTCATCTCCTCGCACTGCCCGACAATCTACATAGTTTGGATCACCTGCGGGTAAAGGTTGAAAGGGGTCAAAAGCGTTGTAGAGGTTATCTAACAGTAATTCCGAATCCAGATCAATCAACTCAAATCTCCCAGCTTCGCGCCATCTTATTAGAACAATTGACTTTTTTGATAAAAAGGTTGCCTAAGACAACAAAACATTGATCGCTAATTCCCCATACGACTAAACGAAGGGCACGTTATAAGCTGTCACACTTTTAAATTGCTTGTTGAGACGAGGCAACAGGCAACAGGCAACAGGCAACAGTAAAGGGATTGGGTGAGATTCAGCTAATCTGAACATGAGCAGTTTAAATGCGTCTTAGCTTAGTCGCAGTACCCTTAGCAAATCTTTGGTGGACTTACAGAGTGGGAATTGGGGATTGGCAATTAATTTACTCGCTCAACACCAATATCCGCTTTAGAGACTATTCATCCGACATTTTTATAAAATCTACCCTCACGCCATATTGCTCTCAATCGCCCAACGTGCCAACTCAGTGCGATTATGGAGACTGGTTTTGTTGAGCATATTAGACACGTGGCTTTCAACGGTTCGCTGACTAACATTTAGCTTTTGGGCAATTTCCCGGTTCGCCATCCCCTGCGCCACCAACTGGACAACTTTTAACTCTGTTGGGGTCAACTCCACGTTATAGGGAACCTGAATTCTTGGACTATCATCTGCTCCTTTAGTGCTGTATCGACTCAGACGATTTGCCTGCTTGAGGGAAGCTTCCACTTGTGCCACCAGTTCTTCTGGCTCAAATGGCTTCACCATGTAAACATCAGCACCCGTGTTGAGCCCCTTCACCCGGTCTTGGCTTTGACCCTTGGCTGAGAGAAACAATACAGGAATCCAATTGGTGCGAGGTTCTTGCCTGATATGTTCCACCAGAGCATAGCCATCCATCTCTGGCATCATCACATCACAAACAATCATGTCAGGAATTTGCCGCTCTAAAATCTCCAGCGCTTCCCGACCATTTTCAGCCGTAATGACCTCGTAGCCTCGAAACTCGAGATAATCCTTGACCAGCAAGATTAGGTTGGGGTCATCGTCAATCAGTAACAGTTGTTTGCTATCTCTATGAGAATTTTCTTTCATGGGTGACACTTGTTATCCCAGAATTAGTTCATTTTTGTTTATCTTGTTTCCATTCAATCCATCTCAATAGTAAGAGTCAATGAGATTAATGATCGACAGAATTTAATAATATGTTAAATGAACTGCTTCAATCTGCTCCGCTGAGATTGGAGTTTCCCATCGACAGCCGCGCTATCCAAAGCTAACCTACTGCGTAGACTACGTCGCTTCTACGAAGTTGAGGTTAGGGACTGACGTGCATAGGTTGAATAACACTGAAATAAGAGGCAATTAGGCAGCGTAAGCCCAGTATTTTCTTGGTCTGAGGCGATTTCTGTAGATTTCTGTAGATTTCTGTAGGGTGCGTCCTTGCGCGTCTTTTCTGCTTCGGAACCTACCAGTTTTGGGGCTTGAGCGCCGCAGGGCACCGCCCCTCCCTTGTCCTCCCTTGGGCAATGGTGCGTTACGCTGATCGCGCTTCGCACCCGGATGATGCTACTACAATGCTACAATTAAGTCCACGATAGAGCTTTCAGCTTAAGTCTGTGCCATTCGACTTATGAGTAATGATTATATCTGAGGGAGAGGGTGCAGGAGTTTCTGAAGGTTCGTGAGTTTGCTCGGTTTCTATAGGCTTAGAGGCTACCAACTTAAGGCGGGACACTATGGAGTAGGGAACTTCGGATCAGGGAACTTCGGATCAGGGAACAGGGAATAGGGAATAGGGAATAGGGAATAGGTAATGGGGAATAGGTAATGGGGAATAGGTAATGGGGAATGAGGAATAGGGAATATAGCAGTCCATTATAAGTCGTTCCCCTGCTCCTGGGAGCTCTGGGAGCTCTCGTCACGTTCCCCGTTCCCCGATCCGAAGTTCCCCGATCCGAAGTTCCCCGTTCCCTTTTGATTACTGTCCCGGCTTAAGTGGATAGCCAGTATAGCTACAGTCGATTTATGAATGAACTTCTTAACTTCTTTTTTAAGTTCCTAAACTTAGGTGGTAAAAATTTGTTTTTAGGGATAATATGAAAGTTGAGATATTGTGGCTATCACGCCAGGATCTCCAACCTGATGCCTGAAGTTATTCATTAACAGGACTCCCAGCTAAGACTCTAACTTCTGCAGCAGAGCTAACTCATTATGACTTTTGCTCGAAAAAGGAGAGGATTATGAGTACCATAGCTCAAGATAGGGAAAATGTTTCTTCCTACCCTAGCCTCTTATTACGGGGAGATCAGCTACAAGAGTTTGAAGTTGGGTTAAAGGTTGCTAAACAGCAACAAAAACATCTCCCCTTACCTATACAGTCGGAGTTTATTGTTCCGAGTAACAGTCAAACAGTTGACTCCTTGAACAATTTTTACGATGCCTTTATATCCTATGGGCGAGCAGGCAGTAAACCTTTCGCAATAAAACTTCATGAACGCCTAACAGCACAAGGTTTAAAAGTTTGGTTAGACCAAAACGATATTCCCCTTGCTGTAGACTTTCAAGAAGAAATTTATGACGGCATCGATAAAGCACATAACTTCCTTTTTATTATTTCCCCTTATTCGGTTAATTCTGAGTATTGCCTCAAGGAAATTCAACGAGCTGTTGGGTATCACTCATCAAAACTGAAGAGCCATCACAGAGTTTGACATGCCTTCCACACCAGAGGTCTTCCGGTTCAGTTTGGTCTTCTCCTCCATCGGCAGTTTTCTCCCTTCGCCTCAGGAGCAGTCGTTCTGGTAGTCTTTTTCTGGCTTTACTGTATCCCCCTGTATCAGTTGAAGGAGTTGCTTGTCCGGCTGGGCAGCGCCAAGCAATTACTCGACTAACGGCATTTTGTCGACTTTGATCGCTATCCAATACCTGAGACAGAAATGCCCAGATAGTGACAATGGGGTTGAATAGGCGGTTTCGATACTCTATCTTTTCTGCTGTCAAGGCTTCCCTAATTTCTGATTCTGGCAAGATATCTCGAAACGGGAGTCCGATGCTATTTAGGAGTTACGCATTGACAAAATGGCTCAAATATGCGGTGAGTGTCAGAGTAGGCGATCGCTACCTCAGCGAAGGGTGGTCAGCTCCGCTGTGCCTTCGGCAGCGCTATCGGTGAAAGAGCAGGTAGAGAGTAAAATTACTCTAGCTTTGTCGAACCGAGTCGGGAACCATGAGAAAAATTACCAAGCCGTCTACGGCAAAATGTGACTTGGACTTGTACACCTGGTTTCTCTTGGCAGAATCGAAATATCCAGGGTGTACCCGTTTATCATAAATTTTAGATGGATTATCCCACGAAGCGTGTTAACCGCTTCTTGTATCTCTAATTTAACTTCCCTTCTGCTGTTAGTCAGTTAGCGATCGCCCGGTCTGATGATAACCTATGCACATTTTGGTTGCTCTGTCAATGCGTAACTCCTACGTTCTTATGGCTTTGGTGAACTAGAGCAATCCGTTTATCTAGCACTAGCTAAGGAACGACAAGGAACAGCAGAGAAGTTAGCAGAGCAGGTAGACTTGAGTATTGGGGAAGTGGAAGATGCCCTTGAGGTATTAGCAGGAACTGGGGTAATCCAACAGTTGGACGATGAAAATTACGCTATTGGAGCAAGATTGTTTGAACAATGGGTAGCTCAGGAGAGGTATCACCCTAAGTCAAGACGCAGCGATACTGTCTTATCCTTATAGAAATTAATTATTGTGTTCTTTTTTTTGGTGATCGTCTATTGCCAAATTTTACCTCATCATAAAAGGGATAGTTTACCCGGATTTGGTATCATATCCAAAGCAAAGACTGCTCAGTTTCCCGATCGAAAAACTGTAACTTATCTGTGTTGAAGTTAAGCTTCACCTTCTCACCAATTTTCAAATTCAGCTTCGGATCGGCTAGGGCGTGGATGTGAATCCTGCCAATGCGGACATCGAGCAAATCGTCGCGGCCAAGGGGCTCAACAGCATAGATTTCTCCGGGGACACCTTCTTGAGCGATGGTGACGTCTTCAGGACGGATGCCCATAATAACCTTTCCCTTGTCAGCCACCTTTTTTCCCTTCTCAGGAGGCATGATCGCATTGAAGTCTTCCCAGTAGGCGTGGAAATCAGCGTTGGCGCGAGAAACCTCTACCTGTACAAAATTCATGGGGGGATTGCCGATGAAGCCAGCGATGAACATTGTTCGAGGGCGATCGTACAATTCGTTAGGGATGTCGTAGTCTTGCAGCTCACCATCTTTCATCACCGCAATGCGATCGGCCATGGTCATCGCCTCAACCTGGTCATGGGTTACGTAGATGGAGGTGATACCCAGTTCAATTTGTAGACGTTTGATTTCTCTGCGCATCTCCAGGCGCAGGCGAGCGTCTAGATTGGAGAGCGGTTCGTCAAACAACAACAGCCCAGGTTCCTTAACCAGCGCCCGCCCGAGGGCAACCCGCTGTTGCTGGCCGCCGGACAGTTGAGATGGTTTGCGCTCCATTAGATGACCAATGCCCATCAGGTCAGCAACCCGTTGGGCTCGCTGCCGCCTCTTTGCCTTCGGCATTTTCTTGAGCTTGAGGGGGTAGCTGATATTCTGGAAAACGGTCATGTGGGGGTAGAGCGCGTAGCTCTGGAAGACCATACCGATATTGCGATCCTTAGGCGCTACTTGGTTAACGACACGACCGTCGAAGCGGATGGTGCCGGCGGTAGGCTTGTATATACCGGCGATCGTCAACAGGGTAGTCGTTTTACCACAACCGGATGGACCAAGAAAAGCAACGAACTCACCATCCTTTATCTCTAAATTAATGGTCTCGACTCCAGTGACATTTTCCCATCGCTTAGTAAGATTCTCTAATTCAACTTTCATAAATTCAATAGGAAAATCAATGTATTTCCCTCTCCCCGTCTCCCCGTCTCCCCGTCATCACTTTACCCAAGTTTCCGATTACTAGGACCGATGCTTTAGGTGCCCCCTTTACTTCCACCAGAGTAGATATTAAGTAATAACTCCTGTGTGAATATAAAAAACATCAATACAGGAACAAGTTGAAACAGACCGACTGCGGCAACAGCATTCCAGTTGGTCGGCGCTGTGTCGCTCTGAAGCTGGTTCAGGTAGACCGGCAGGTTGGCAACCTTAGTGCCGATGGTGAAAGTGACCGGGATCAGGTAAGCTGACCAGCCTGTGAGAAAAGTAAAAACAGACAGCGCGGCCAAACCAGGCTTGATTTGGGGCAGGAGAATTTCCCACCAGACGCGAAAGCGCGAGGCTCCGTCAATAAGCGCCGACCGTTCCATGTCCCAGGAAATATTGTCAAAAAAGCCCTTCATGAGCCATACGCCGAGGGGTAACTCCAAACTAATCATTACCAGAGCCACGCCGCCGACGGTGTTGTAGCCAAATAGTAACCCAATCCCTGGAATGCTAGCAATGAATCGCAAGACAAAGAATATGGCAATAAGTAAGGTTATACCCGGAAAGGCGTGCAGGATGAGGGTCATCGACAGGAAACCTTTTCTTCCAGGGAAATTCATGCGGGATAGGGCGTAACCAGCTCCCGATGAGGTCAAGCCGACACCGACAACCATAGTCACCGCAATGATCAAGGAATTCAGAGTCACGCGCCAGATCAGAGGATCGCTCAAAAAACTCCAATTTTCCAGAGTCCACCCACCAATATTGCCCGCAGCGTCTTTCGGGAGTAGACCCTCGGTGCGATGGGAGAAGGTGGCAATGATCAGCCATGCGTAGCCAAAAAGAATGGGCAGAATGCTGATGATGAGGAGAATGTAGGCAATTGAATTACCCAAAATTTGTCTCACATTATACATTCGACCGAGTTCATCAACATACAGGCGTGCCATTTATTCTATTTCCTCATTTTCTTTAATGGCTTGTTCAATCTCATTGCTGAAAGTATCTGCATAAACCCAAGCGTTAGCTAAATCTGTGGCTGATAGGGTGGGATAATTGTCCAAGATTTCCTTTTCCGAATAACCTAAACGGCGAGCATTTACTAATCCCCATACGGGAATGCGAGTTCCAGCGATTCTAGCATTACCTCCCACTAGTCCGGGTATTTTTTCTATTCCTGCCAACTGTTTGCTAGGCTTTGAGAGAGAATTTTGATGGCTTGAACTTTTTCACTAGGGCTTAACTTAAGTAGTTGGGATTCTATTTGTTTTAAGGTCATAGAGTATAATTCTTGATCAAATTTATATATATAGCGATGATAGATTATTTAAACTCATTTACTAGGAAGTTATTCTGTAGCATACACTCTTGTTTGTATCTGTAATTTGATAGCAAGAAATATTGTCTTCACTGTTTGTGTTTGTGCGATTATAAAAGACATCCCTTTGGTAAACAATAGCTTCTTGTTCACCTACTAAGTATCCACAAAATCCCTGAGAATCATAGTTTTCTTCTGGACAGTAATTAATACTATACAGTACGTCATTTTTTCCATTAGACCAATTTAAGACTACATAATGAGCGCCTGCTCCATAGCCCGTAGAAATTACACAACGTTCTTGTTTGCTTAATTTTTCCGCTTCAAATAAATAGCATATTCCTAAACTATCTGGCTCTGGACGAGCTTCAACAATTTTATCTATTACTATTAGGAATAAACTGGCAAGCAATATACTTGAGAATTTTAGCATGATAAGTAATAAAATATCAATTAATTTCTCTGATTTAAAAATAGGTAGCCCACTTAATAAAAAGCAAAAGTAATCTAACATTTAAGTTTGCTAAACCTCCAACCATACAATACTGCTCGGATAAGCTGAAAACCCTTATCTGTAGGTTGGGTTGAACTCCTGTGAAACCCAACAAAAACTAGACTAGAGTTGGGTTTCGTTCCTCAACCCAACCTACATATTCTCTTAACCGAG
>JBFRWF010000046.1:0-27040 GCA_051439465.1 Xenococcaceae cyanobacterium
CAATATCCTGCATTTTGTACTGCGCTTGCCATCCTAACTTTTCTCTAGCTTTGGCTGGGTTTCCCCGACTAATTGCCAGATCAGTTGGTCGCAAGAGGCTAGCATCGATTACCACATGCTCATGCCAGTCTAACCCTACACAAGCAAAAGCCGCTGCCACAAACTCCTCTAATTTGTGACTCTCCCCCGTGGCGATCACATAATCATCGGGCCGATCCTGCTGTAACATTAAATACATTGCCTTCACATATTCTGGTGCCCACCCCCAATCACGCTCAATGGAAATATTGCCCAGATGAAGCTTTTCTCCTTGACTATTTTGGGCAATACGACAAGCAGCCGTCACAATCTTTTGCGTGACAAACCTTTGGGGTCTTAAGGGAGAATCATGATTAAAGAGAATGCCAGAACAAGCAAACAACTCATAAGCTTCACGATAGTTTGCCACTTCCCAAAAAGCGGCGGCTTTCGCTACAGCATAGGGACTTCTGGGACGAAATGGGGTGGTTTCATTAGCTGCTTGTTCGCCGATATCCCCAAAGCATTCACTCGAACCCGCGTTGTAAAATTTGATCGGTGCCCCCGTAAAGCGAATCCCTTCTAAGAGATTTAAAGTGCCAGTAGCGATACTTTCCAGGGTTTCTACGGGTTGCTCAAAGGAAAGACCCACTGAACTTTGCCCAGCTAGGTTATAGACTTCATCAGGCTCAGTTTTTATCAATACCTGCAAGACACTGCGAAAATCATTGAGTGCAACGGATTCTAATTTCACCTCGTCGCGGATGCCTAAGCGCACCAAATTCTGGAAGGAAGACATTTGTGCGTCCCGGGATGTGCCACAGACGAGATAGCCTTTTTTCAGGAGTAATTGTGCTAGATAGGCTCCATCTTGACCTGATACACCACAAATTAATGCTTTCTTCATCAGCTTTCGTTTTTGCCTGTTTTTAACATTCGAGGGGGTTTGGGGGAGCTATAAGTCCCGCGCTCTACCGAAGGTGAGCGTTGGGATACATGGACTCCCCCAAGCCAATTTTGCTCGGTCAATCCCGACAAAATTGGCAATTTACCGTCAGCTTGTGTTACAGTAGAATTATACTGACGATGAATTTTACCTACCGAATCTATCCCGACACAACCCAACAGCAACTCATGCTCGATTGGTTGGAAACCTGTCGTCAGATCTACAACCATGCTCTGCGTGAGTTGAAAGATTGGCTGGCGTCGAGAAAATGTTTGGTAGATAGATGTTCTTTGTTCCAGGAATACATTATTCGGAGCGATCTGCCATTTCCTAGTTATCAGCGTCAGCAAGATCAACTGCCCAAAGCCAAAAAGGAAAATCCAGAACTTGGCAAAGTACATTCTCAAGTGCTGCAAACTACAGTTCGTAGATTGCATGACACCTGGGAAGCTTTTCAAAAACGGGGTTTTGGATTCCCAAGATTCAAAAAGTTTGGGCAGTTCAAATCTTTTGTGTTTCCGCAATTCAAGAGCAATAAGTAACCAGTAGCTAGAGCAGAGGAGGCAGAGGAGGCAGGGGAGGTAGGGGGAATTTTTGCTGGTCAGTTATTTTCGCCTCGCTGCACTAGCATAGTTTGTATAGCTGCACTCAAATAACCAATTTGACCATAGGCATATAATAGATTGTCAAAGCGTTGGGCTGGATCGGCAAAATATTTCAAGGATTTATAGAGTCCGCGCAGCAGCCGTTCCCCACCTCGTCTTAGTTGACCAATACCAGTGCGACCAGCGATTTCTTCCCGATAACACTCACTGATGCCTTGCCACCAGCTACGCTCCAAAAACCAGCGCAGTTTGAGGCGTTCGGGAGCAACATTGTGAGCAACTAAAGCATGGGGGAGATAGGCAACCTGCCAGCCCTGCTTGAGAGCCAGTTCCGTCACGTACAACTCTTCATTGGATAATAGCTTTTTGCCCACTCGCCCCAGATTGATATGGAAGCCACCAATTTGCTCTAGAAATGTCCGCCGGATGGAATAGTTTAAGCCTCTGGGGGTTAAACCGGGCTGGTGGATATAGACAGCGGTATCTCCCAGGTCATAGGCTCCCAAATTCCCCGCCAATTCTGGGGAAATCCAGTTGGGAGGCGTAACGCCTTCGGGCCAAATTAGAGTGACTTTACCTCCCGCCACTGCCAGTTTTTTGTTACTTTCATAGGCGGCGGCTAGCACCCTTAGCCACTGGGGACTGGCTACAGCATCATCATCGAGATAGGCAAGAATGGGAGCGGTGGTTTCCCTCGCCCCGGTATTGCGAGCAACGGAGAGACCGATGACGGGTTCGTAAATGTATTTCAGATGGGGGTGGGGGAGGCGCGCTTCTACCACTTCGCGGGTGCGATCGCCCGAAGCATTATCCACCACCACCACTTCAAAATTCGGACAATCTTGCTCAAGGGCGCTATCAATGGCGGCTCCTAAATAAGTATCTCGATTATGGGTACAGATAATGGCAGATATCTGGGGTTCCGGCATCAATTTTAGGATCTAAAAGAAGAGTTCAAACTGTACGCAAAAGTGTATCCCTAGATACAGTCTCTGAAAGCGATCGCCTGGTGGTAAACTAAAAAGGACTATAAATCCCTCAAAAATGGGTTAGTTTTTCCCCGAAATACCTGAATTTGGCTTTCATAGTCTTTCTGAATTTTATTGGCAATGAATTCATAAACTTCATCAAGTTTATTTAAGTCATTTCCAGGAATTTGAAAATCTCCACTATAGGGCGTATATGATATGAGATAATCATCGCCTTTTTTTCTGATTAATAAAGAAATGTTAATCTTTTCATGTTCCGAATTTGCGGTATCATGAGGATTTTCATATAATGTCAGTTCAGTTTCAAGATACAGATAGCCGTCCTCATCAAAATTTATAGCAACCGTTTCTATCGGGCACTCAAAGTAAATCCTCATTCGATTGACCAAAAAATCTGCAAAATCCTGGCAAGAATGCTTGCAGTTTAGATATTCCTTGCGGGCGGCAGCATAAACCTGGCATAGTTCCTCAAATTTCGACATCTCAAACCCCTATCTATCAAAGAGCTTATTATATCCTATTCTAACAAAGATTAGTTGACTAAGTATTCTCAACCCTAAGGCTTTCCAAAAACTCAACAAATGGTTAGAAACATTGAGGACATCGCTCGGCAATTTCCCTATAGGAAGTCTTCCCCAATATCCATGGTGCATCTACAGTTTTTTTATAGCGTTTGCCGAAATTTTGGAAAAGATGCTTGACTACTTGACTTGGGGGACAGTCATGATTTTGATCTTCAACTGGTATTCTCCAAGTCACGTCAAGAGAATCAACTCCTAATCTGTTTTGTAATTCTGATTGATCAGCCAGTATTAGTGCCTCTAAGTCATGTTTGAAGCAAAAAACTTTGAAACCTTTTCTTAATCTTTCATCTTCAAAACCTTTAGACTGTAATTTTCGAGCAAAAATACTCATAATACCAGTACATAAATCTTCAACCGTTTCATGATTAAATCCCTTATTTTTGGGGTATAAGTCTGGCAGAGCTACGACAATTCTTATCATTAGCGATGTTGAAGGAGCTGTAAAATCTCCAACCACGAATGTATTCACTTAGCTCATAAAGAATCACCATTGCTGGATTTGTCATGCTGCTGAGTGCAAGTTGATTGTGCTTTGATGCCATGTCTTGTCTAATTTCTGTTTGTTTCAGTCCTTCTCCAGGCTGCTGAATCATACCTTTATTGCCTCGAATATCCATAAACAAGTAGGGCTGGTCATAGCTTTCATCAAATGGTCTAGAGGACTCTACTCGTTCCAAGGAAATTTTGGGACGACCAATAGGACCTATTAGTTCCCCTTTGTAACGGATGGGAACTGGACGACCTGTATCAATTTCAATATCCCATTGAAACTTCTCTGGTCCTGGAACATGGAAAATCTGTTGACCTATAGAACCCTCGATAATTTCGGCTGGTATCTCTCTATAAACGCTATTGCGCAAAAATCTCAGAAATTCAAATAGGCTTGATTTCCCCGATCCGTTGGCTCCCACCATGATTTCTAGGGATTCCAATGGAGCTATAAAATCTCTGAAGGGTCGATAGCCTTTAATATTAACTAATTTCAGTCGGAGATGGGGGTTCATTTCACACCTCTGTTTCCCATAACAATATAATAGCTTAGGTGGCAGTTTGCCAAGCGATCGCTCATCATCTTTACTTCTTACCTGCGTTGTAAAAATCAATCATTGTCTGCCGATAAAACTCCGGCATCCCTGTGTCAAAATACTGTCCTTTAACCAAGTAGCCTATCATTCCCTCGTCTAGGCGCAATCTGTCGAGACAGGTTGTAAGCTGAAATTCTCCTTTATAGCGGACGTTATGTTTAATGTCCTCTTCCAGATAATCAAAAATTTTCGGCTCTAGCACATACATACCGAATACGGCTAGAAACTGATCCTCTGCCATCCCATCCATATGAAGATGTGCTCTTGCATACTCAATATCTGGCTTTTCATAAAGTTGCCTCACAGAAAGAATCGATCCCGAATCCTGCCATACCCCTGTAACACAGCCAGCCTTATGAATAATTCCTGCTGGCATCACAGTCAAACCAACAACAGTCTTACCAACCTGATTATAAACGTCTAGCAGTTGACTAGCACAAGAGGTTTCATTGTCAGAGGTGTAAACGTGATCGCCCAGAAAAAGCAAAAATGGCTCATCTTTTACCCATTCCTTAGCACAGAATACAGCATGACCGTAGCCTTCTTGCTCCTCCTGAATCAAAATGGTAATTCGTTCTCCTAAATATTGTAGATACTGGCTGTATTCCTGATTTTGCGGAGAGAGTTTCTGGAAAAGTTCTGGTTTCGGTGGAGCCTTAAAGAAATCCTCAAAAAGTTGGCGATCGCCACTTTGGACAACTATCCCAACTTCTTCTATTCCTGCACTCACAGCTTCTTCAACAATTGCCATAATCACAGGCTTGGCGCGACCATCCCGATCAATAATCGGGAACAGCTCCTTCTTTAGCACCTTTGTCGCTGGGAATAAACGAGTACCAAAGCCTGCTGCTGGAATAAGAGCTTTTCTCACTTTTCTGGAGGTCATACTTGTTAAAGGGAACAGGGAACTTCGGATCAGGGAACAGGG
This sequence comes from Xenococcaceae cyanobacterium, assembly GCA_051439465.1. Taxonomy (GTDB): domain Bacteria; phylum Cyanobacteriota; class Cyanobacteriia; order Cyanobacteriales; family JBFRWF01; genus JBFRWF01. Next base: position 5,156 of record JBFRWF010000046.1, read on the forward strand.
AATAGAAATAGGTAATGGAGAATAGGTAATGGGGAATATAGCAGTCCTAAATGAGTCGTGGCAAATCAAAACATATAGAAACTGTCCCGGCTTAAGTGGATAGCCTCAATCAGCTAGCAGCTCTATATTCAGCCGTTTGATTGATGAGCGCCGATACTTTCCTTGGCATATAATAAAGAGGTAAGTTCGTGCATCTAAGATAGCAAATCTGGGGTCTTTAAAATCAAAATCACTCTATGTTATCCCGACTTAATCGATATTACGAGTGAAGCTTTCTTGTAGGAGAGATTGACATGGGAAATTTGGGTACCTGGGGGCGAGCGTCATTGGTTATATTAGCGTTGATGCTCGGCGGCTGCAATACAATCGAATCGAGCCAAGTAAAAACGGTGCTTTCGAGGGATGGTCTCACTCAGGTTGTGGTGCCCTCTGGCTGGAAGACGCAACAAGATTTACACGATGACGCAGATATTCAAGTAGCCAACACATGGGACGAGAGCTACCTGATAGTGTTGTCAGATTCTAAGACAGACTTCGAGGACATAACCCTTGAAGAGCACTCGCAGATCACCAGTCAAATCCTACTGGAGAATGTGAAGAACGCTCAAGTAAGTAGCGAGCCAAAGGAGTTGGAGATTAATGGACGACCAGCAGTGCAATACGAGATCCGGGGGTCGGTAGACAGAATAAAAATCATCTACCTACACACCACGGTGGATGGAAAGGAATCCTTCCACCAGCTTGTAGCGTGGACATTGCCTTCAAAGTTCCAAAAGAACCGACCTGTGCTGGAATCGGTCATTAACAGCTTCAAAGAGAACTAAAGGGAAAAAATAACTCGTGAGATTATATCTTTAGGCTATGTTTCAAGGGCTAACAACTCTTAAGAAAACACAAGTGTTTTCCTCCATTCATAACGTGGCGATCGCTGCGTTGGCGGCTTAAGGCGGTTAGGACAGTGTGTTATTTTAGGCGATCGCCTGAAATATAACCACCATCAGATCAGTAGGTTGTCACTAATCCGCCCAATCTCTATTTTTAATTGGCGAGGTTTGGGTGCAAGCCTTGCACCCCTACAAACTCCTCACCTCCATCTCCATAACTACCAACTCAGGTGCGATCGCCCTTCAATTATATTTAAGTTACCTTTCTAGGTTACTTAATCGTTAGCTTTAAAGATTGCATTTGGGGAAAATCACGCTCAATAATTTCAATTACTTTTTCTTGACTGTCCTTGTCTTTAACGATAAATTGCGCTGTGCCATCCCCCTGTGAGCCAACGCCTTTTCCTCCAAAAATATAAGGCTGAATCGCTTCATGATTGAGAACTTGGTGCAGTACAGGAGCAGTCAATTGGGAAGGACAGGCGGGGATCATATGCCTATCGAATTCCCCTTGCGCCCTTTGCATCAGGATACCAATCCGTTGGGCATCTCCCTCTTGCAGAGCGTTAACCGCCTCCTGGGTAATTTTAGAACTAATGGAGCCGAGATATTTCTGGACATTCTGTTGTACTTTGTTGGTGGCCAAAGGATAACACTGATTCAATTTACTCAGTATTTCCTGGGTATTTTTCTTGGCACCGAGATCCACAATCACAAAAAACAGATCCTTTGGCACCTTTAGCTCGATGACATCAGTGCGATCGCCATCAAAGATCATCATGGTTGGTCGATTTCCATAGGCACAAGCCTGATCCATCCGACCACAACGACTCGGCGTGGTTCTCTCCCCCAGATAGGCAAACTCCATTTCTCCCCGGATGGTCATCTTTAAGTCATACAAGCGATTGAAGGCGCGAGCGACTAGAACACAAATTGCAGCACTTGAGGACAGCCCTTTCTTTATGGGCAAGTCGGTTAGGTAATTGTCGATCTCAAGTCCACCCACGGGGTAGTGAGTGAGAAATTGGTAAGCAACGCCAGCGGCATAACTGAAAAAACCGCCCTTTTCTGCCACTGCAAGCAGAGTCTTCCGATCCATCGGCAGCTGAATTGATCCTTGACTTGTGCCGTCACTCAGGGAGGCACGAAGAATCAGTTGGGTTGGATGAGGCTTCACCCGGGCATAAATTCCCTGATTAGTACCAACGATCAGGGTATAGCCTTTTTCTAGCTGAGGATTGAGGCAGCGATAGCCTCCTGCCCAATCGCTGTGTTCCCCAAACAGACAAAGACGGCCCGGAACAAAAAGTTTCATTTTAAGCAAACCCTAATGATTGTTTCCTGCCTTCACTGATAAAATCCTTCAGGAAAACTTCAATATCGAAGATCGTCTCCAGCCAGACTCTAGCGCCACCGCTTCTAAAACCTTAAGACAATCTGAGATTATCTCGTAAAACCTAGCGGTATAGTTTTTCGTTCTGCATCTCAAGTGCAGGGGTGTCTAAGCTTGCTTAGTCATCCCCAAGCTTACCCAGAAGGGTTTGACCTGAGATTCTCAGTTAGGGATGGTATGCTATAGAAATCATGTCTATTGATACCAGCAGAACGGATCATTTTATTCAGTTGATTCCACAAGGTCCATACGTGTTTATTAGGCTTCACGTCTAACAAAGCGGTTATGGAGCTTAGCATTCTTTCGGATAACCTCATTCCTCTCCGGCCAATTGCGATCGCAGCAGCCTCAGAGCTAGGTAATCCATATTGTCGGGCATACTTAACCATGCCCATCACGGATGTGTAGGCAGGATTGACGCGAATCAATTCAATCCCCCTATTGGTTAGGATTGCGTCTAGCAACTCATCAAACCTAGAATATGCCCAACCTGAAAGCATTCGAGTGTACTTTCTACCTGATTCTTTAAGCCTAGACTTTTTAGCCGAAAAATCTAGCTCTTCTTTTATTACTGGGCATTCAAATTTTTCAGCCAGCGTATAAATTTGTAGGCAAGCGTTCACAAGTTGAGCATTATGCTTATTCCTCGGAAGTCCTTGCAGTAGTGGGATTTTGCCATGGCTTTTTAGATTCCCGTCCCCGTCAATATATGCCCATCCAATTTCTGAAGGATTGTCATCAATACCAATAACTCCTTTATTTCTATCATGGCTAACGGTTTCAATTGCTATAGGAGTGAATTGGCAAGCCGCTATCCACTTGTCATCTTTTCTATAAAAATGCCAAGTTTTAGCCCCGTCTACTGGCAATCTATTTAGATTTCGCTTGAAGTCAGGGAAATAGGTTGAAACATGAGTTCCGAACTTATCTCGTAAGCAGTAGGGAACAGTAAACGTCAGCCTATCCATGTCCCACTGGCAGACTTGATTACCTAATGTTTCATCCTTGCTCCCTACAAGAAAAACCTGAGCACAAGGTATTTTTACGTGGATAGGTGCGGAGTTTAAGGATTCTATTTGACGCTCTAAGTGAATCTGTCTCCTTTGCTTATGATGAAGTCCGAAGCGTATTGCTTGTAGGTGTGTCCGCCTAGTTTTTATATAGCAGGCGGCAGGTAATAAACAACTCTTCTTGGAGTCTCTCCATTTCTTTTTTGCGTAAAAAATACGTTGTGACTTTATTTTTTGCTTGCGCGATTTAATATCCTTTTTAATACTCTTAAGCTTCTGCTCAAGTGTCTTTATATGATTTTTGCGACATTCTTTTGCTGAGTCCAGTCTACTTTTAACAGAGGATATGATACCATTGGCTTGACGCTTATTAATCCCAAACTCTTTCTGTAAATACGTGTTCCATTTTGATTTTGACCACTCTCGCCCCGATTGAAGCTCATGTACTGTCTTAATCTCTGCCCGTCTAAATATTTTCGAGTATTCGTCTAGGAAAAGTTCAAACTGAGTGAATCCTAGAGCATTCATTTCTTCGGGTGGCGTGAGTAGGGCGCGGCAATAAGTCTTAGTCATTCCCTATCCTCCTTATTTAGAGATTAGCAGAGATTATCCAAAGTTGCAAGGAACTGCTAAAAACCCCGATCCTCCAAAAATTAAGAAGCCTAAGATAATCATTCAAGGTATTACCCCTCGAAGCAGGAAATCGCTCGCTGCACCAAATCGAGCCCCTGAGATACCACTGCCTGACGCCAAAGAGGGTCCGCAGGAGCGCAGAACTCCACTAGTCGTTTCCGTGCCCACTCCCAGGATGGATCCTCCGGCTCACCCCAGAAGTGGGCGCGGTTCTCTGCCCGCAATGCCTCAATTCCCTGGATGATAGAGTAGGTGCCGAACTCTGCCGTGAGAAAGTTGTAGTTGCATCGGGGAAACTTAGCCTTACACCAAGTTCCCAGACCCCCCTTAATGGTGTAAGCGGTGCCACTTGGATCTATGGTTTCCACCACATCGGCTCCGAACTTTTCTGTCAGCCACTGTGCACGCTCCGAGTCGGCAGACTCTTCAATCAGAAGCTTATAGGTCGCCTTTCGACCAAGTCCCGTGTGTAAGTCTACGTGCACAATATCTGTGGCATCTCCTACCCACCGGGGGAGATTCGCTGCGAGGATCTCATAGGTCTTCGACGGGCCATGTCCCCCGAAGAACAGACCTTTGGGAAAGTCGTACTGTCCCACTGGCAGCGTACTCTTCAATGCAGTCATCCCGTGGCAGAGGATGAGGGCGATCGCCTTGATTAAGAAGGGCTCGAAACGGGATGGAGGTGAGGCGGGATTGAAGAAGGCATTGAAGTCGCCGTACTTCTGGGGACTGCCTGTGTATTCAGAGCCTGGTAGCAGGAAGTTGCGGTTGAGGTCGATGTTGTCCTCGTTCACCCGCCGTCGCCACGCGAAGCCATAGGGATTTAAGGCGTGCAGTAGTACCAGGGAAGCCCCCGGTGGAGGACTCCAACCATTGAGACCCTCCTCAAGTAGGGCAGCCTGGACGGCAGAACCGAAGAACCCCTCTACGCCGTGGAGTCCACTGGAGACAACTACAACCCGAAACGGGTGCGCTTCTCCAAGAATCGCCACATCAATGGTGAGGTCTTCCCCATCCGGTCCGGAATGGTCAATGGCATATTCTTCAAGCCTACACCCCAGGGCGAGAGCCGAAGAGCGGAAGCGGTTTCGCGCCTCAGGGTAGTTCCGAGAGAAGGCACTGGAATAAGAGTTGCTCAAGGTTTGGATGTAAGGAAATGGGATAATAAGCCGAGTAACTGATCGCTAAGTAGTCGGACATAAATTTTGTCACCTGAGTTAAGAAATGTAAAAAGCCTCAATGTCCTACTGTTGCCTGTTGCCTTGTCCTCACAGTTAACTTTAATTGTGTCCAACTACTTATTTTGCCACAGGGATATGTGAAGATGTGTAAAGACATCCTCAAATATCCGTCGGTTTATGCACCATTTTTCATACGCTCCGCCTTGGTTGCTTAGAAATGGCCTATCAATGACCGTCTATACTGCTTTGAAGGCTAGCCGTAATTGGGAAAAGACAATTACTTATTCTGAACCGTTTTACCAAGAGAAAATCTTTGTTGGTGCGGGGGGAGTGCCGATTTTTGGCATTTTTGCCATCCCTGAAAACCCCCGAAGCACAATTATTGGCACCTATGGTATTACAGGGGATCTGGATAACCAATGGTTTCTGAGACTGCTGGGGCGCAAGGCATTTGCCCAAGGCTATGCAGTAGTTCTCTTCGACTGGCGCGCTCACGGTAAAACTGCTGAGTTGTCTCCAACATTAACTTCTGATGGCTTGTACGAAGGAGAAGATTTTGTCTGCATTGCTGCTCAGGCTAAGGCAATGGGTTGTCCGGCACCATTCTGGTTCACGGGATTCTCTCTGGGGGGACAACTGGCTCTGTGGGCGGTGAAAGCGGCACAGACTATTAATACCTGGGGGCAAAATCTAGGGCTAGAAGAGTCAGAAATTGGCGGTGGGGCGGTGATTTGTCCCAGTCTGGATTCGAACCGTTCCCTTTCCTATCTGGTTAAAGATGACTGGGGCAGGCATTTGGAAAGAGCGATCGCGCGGCAGCTAAAAAAACTAGCTTGGCGGATTCATAAGGCTCACCCACAGGCAATAGATCCAGGGGCCATTAAGCGAGCTAAAAGTATTTGGGGTTTTGATAACGAATTGGTGATTGAGCGATTGGGCTTCTCATCTGTGGAAGAGTACTACGACGCTAGCAGTGGTCTTTACCTGTTGCCTCAGCTAAAAAAACCGACTTTAATCCTGTATGCTGCGGACGACCCCATGTTTGACCCCACGATTGTGCCTGACTTGCAAGCTGCCTGTGCCGACAATCCGGCTATTGATTTGGTGCTGACGGCCCACGGCGGTCATGTTGGCTATCTTAGTAGCAAAGCTTGTCAGCGTCAAGCCAAAGATCGCGATCGCTGGTGGTCGTGGAATCGGGTTTTAGATTGGTGCGATCGGCAAATAATCGGTAAGTCTTTAATTAATTTATAGTTAGGGTGGAAAATCTCATGACTCATTTTGGCATCATATCTCCTGGATCCACTGGTCCCCTCAACACCATGCTTCCCTTGGGGCAGGAACTTCAACAGCGTGGTCATCGCGTCACCCTATTTGGAATCCTCGATGCTCAACCCAAGACACTGGCAGCAGGATTAGAATTCCGGGCAATTGGCTCCGAAGAGTTTCCGGCTGGATCAACGGCAGAATTCTTTGCCCAACTGGGTAAACTTAGCGGACTAGCTGCATTGCAATATACCATTAATCTGCTCAAGCAGGGGTACCAATGGTAGCGATTCCAGTTACCAATGACCAGCCAGGTGTGGCAGCGCGTATAGCTTGGACAGAGACTGGGGAGGTTGTACCCTGACTGCCTGACAGAAGTCCTCGAAAGCCAACCATAACGGCACTGTTGAGCTCTCCGCCCTAGCGCGATCGCTACCTCCAGCCCTTCGGGCGATCGCTACTTTCAGCCCTTCGCGTGATCGCTACCTTCAGCCCTTCGCGTGATCGCTACCTCCAGTTCTAGCGCGGTGCCAACGAAAAAGGGTAGAGTAGCATCTCTAAGCTAGAGTTACTACACAAACAGCCTTTTTTCATGTCCAACTCTACCCGACGACCTAGTCAACTATTAGACTTCCTGCGTCAATATAGTAACTACTGCGATTTGCGTCATCTCAAAGCCCTCGCTTGGATGGTCAGCGCCAAAGGGTGCAGTGGTCAGCTCAGCCTACCCGCTTGGGAGCCTTATGTCTGACGCCGCGCCCAAAAAGCCCAGAGTGTAGAACGACGTTGTCGCCGATTTCTTCACAACAGCCGCATTCGGATAGAAGCCCTCTATGTGCCTTTGGTACTGGTAGCCTTGAGTGGCTGGCAAAATCATCGCCTCTATCTGGCTTTAGACACCACAGTCTTATGGAATCGCTACTATATGATTCATCATCGCGCCTTGCTGAAAGCCAGCTAATGCTAGGGTTGCGCTTGATTGAAACAGGTGAAACCCAAAAGAGACGGCAGCCAGTGCAAGCATCCACTCAAGTATTGGGAAATTCGGTTCTTCAGGACTTATTATGCTAAAATATCATTAACTATCGATGTCAGCCCTTGCTGTGCCGTTGTTTGGCATTTTGTAAGCACGGTTAAATTTTAAAATCTATTCGGTTTTTTTCGATCGCTGCCAAAAAGCTTTTTGCAGTAACTGTTCCTTATTCCCTGTTTCCTTAATTTCTATCAGTTTAGCATAATAAGTCCTGAAGAGCCGCAAAATTTTAAATACAGAGGTAATTTAGAAAGTGCTCTTAATGTTGATTTTGAATTTAGATTTTATTTGGCTGCTTTATTAAGTTTGTTTTATTGTTTAAGGAGTTCAAATTGGAGATGGTAATATGCCTTTAATCTCAGTTATCATTCCAGCTTACAATGCAGATAAAACTATTAAACACACCATTGAATCCGTACTAAACCAAACTTTTGCTGATTTTGAGTTAATTATTATTAATGATGGCTCAAAGGATTCAACTTTAGAGATTATTAGTACTTTTGATGATTCACGCCTTAAACTTTTCTCTTATCCTAATGCTGGTGCGAATGTAAGTCGTAATCGAGGGATTGCTAAAGCAAAAGGAGAATATATTTCCTTTATTGATGCTGATGATTTATGGACACCTGATAAATTAGAATTACAATTAAAGGCATTACAGGAAAATCCTCAAGCAGCAGTTGCTTATAGTTGGACAAATTGTATTGATGAACTAGGTAATTTTCAACGTAGAGGTAGCTATATTGTTGCCAACGGGAATGTTTTTTCTCAATTACTACTGATTAACTTTTTAGAAAATGGTTCTAATCCACTAATTACTAGACCCGCATTAGAAACAATCAGAGGTTTTGATGAATCTTTACAGGCATCTCAAGACTTCGACCTATATTTACGCCTAGCTTATCAATATCATTTTATTTGCGTACCAAAACCGCAGATTCTCTATCGAGTTTCTGGGACGTCTATGTCGTCGAATCTTAAACGGATGGAGTTAGAAAGTATAAAAGTGATACAAAAAGCTTTTGCCAAATCACCTCAGCCTTTACCAAATAAAATTAAAAGATATAGTTTTTCTAATATATATAAGTATCTTCTTTATAAAACTCTAGAAATCCCCTCAGAGAATGGGAATCAATCTCAAGCAATCAAATATTTATTCAAAGTATTTATTAATGACCCTCATATTCTTATGACGAAAACAATAGTAAAAATTTTCTTAAACATTGTTATCTTAATGTTTTTTCCCCCTAGCAATTTTCTGAAAATCAAAAAACAATATCAGAGTTTTCTTGACACTTCAACTATTCTAGGATATTTAAGAATAAGAGCAACCTAACTTTTTCAATTGGCTATTATTATATTCTTTTAATTTCAGTTGTAATTCCTGCTTATAATGCTGAAAAAACTATAAAACAAACAATGACGTCAGTATTAGATCAAATTATGCCTCTTATTTCTGTCATCATTCCCGCTTTTAATGCAGAGAAAACAATCAGGGAGACCACACAATCTGTCCTAGATCAAACGTTTTCGGACTTTGAAGTTATTGTAATCAATGATGGTTCATCTGATGCAACTGCTGAGATAGTCTCCCAGTTTAATGATTCAAGGATCAAAATATTTTCCCATACGAATGCAGGTCTAGCTAAAAGCCGTAATTGGGGAATTGCGAACTCGATCGGGAAGTACCTTGCCTTTCTAGATGCAGATGATCTGTGGACTCCAGATAAGCTGGAAGCACAATTCAGGGCCTTAGAGGAGAATTCTCAAGCAGCAGTTGCCTATAGCTGGACGAACTACATTGATGAAAATGGCAAATTCCTCTATCCAGGTAGCTATACTGCCTCTGAGGGTAATGTTTACGATCAGCTCCTGCTCAACAATTTTCTTGAGAATGGTTCCAATCCCTTGATCCGAAGAGATGCCATTGAGCAGGTAGGTGTCTTTGATGAATCCTTAATAGCTGCAGAAGACTGGGATCTTTGGCTTCGCTTTGCCAGCCAGTATCAATTTATCTGTGTCCCTATTCCTCAAGTTTTGTACCGACAACCAATCAATTCGCTTTCTGCTGATGTGGTCAGACAGGAAAGGGAGTCCTTGAAGGTCATTCAAAAAAACTTTGCACAGGCTCCTGCAAGCCTACAATATTTAAAGAGTAGCACTCTTTCTAATCTTTACCTGTATTTGACTCTCAAAGGATTAACGGGACAATGTAGCTATCGAAAAAACTTAACATTGTTTCTATTTTTATTGAGAGCTGTAGGCTACTCTCCTACTCTACTGAGGGAACGAACCAAGCTTTTGGCGATCATAGCAAGCAAAATTGTTCTAGGTATGGTGCTATCGCCAAAGTATGCTGAAAAGCTATTAAAACAGTTTAAAAGCTAAACATATAGCAGTTGTGTTTTGGAACCCGCGCGGAGCAAGGGTTCCAAAACAGGACCTTGGTTGTATCGTCTAGGCAACGGCTATACACCAACAGATCATCTTATACACCGATCAGATTTGATTTGTGAGATTCAGATACCCGGAATATTGAATATTCCAGGGATCTCATCACTTTAATTTTTACAACACTCATCAGGAACGTTTAAAGATAACTATACAGTAAGCAATAGGACTGATTAAATTCCCCCAATGAAATGATAGCTCGACCGCTGCTCCTAAATCTGTCCTGAGCTTCAATTTCCACTTTAAAAGATGCAGAATTATGCGTTTAGAACTACCCAAAAAAGACTTTAAAAATATAAATATTCGCTGATGAGGAGGGGTGAGAATTGCAAGCATTTCACAGGTTACTAAGCCATAGCAATATGCAATTCCACTCAGATATTTTTTCTCAATACGATTTGCAGGTATATAATGCTCTATCTCCATCTCTGGATTGTACCAAATTTGCCATCCGTGTTTATGGAGATGAAGAGAAATACTATAATCGTCGCCGCCCCGGCAGTTAATCCCTCTTGTGGGTGGGGGCACACAACGTAACCAAGCTTCTTTTCGGATGACTAAACCAGCTCCAGCCGGTAGCTGTAGAGTTTTAGGATCAAAGCGCTTAGGGATGGAGCCGTATTGACGAATCGCTAAATAATTTGCAACTTGGCTGAGAGATTCGGGAGGGATATCATTTTCGAATTTTCCCTGAATCTTGCCACCAAAGGCTCCTACTAGACGGTTGTTCTGTCCAAAGGAATAAGCAGCAATGACCCAGTTTGAAGCCGGAAAATTATCATCATCTAGGAAACCAACATATAGACCCTGAGCCTGTTCTACAGCACATTGACGAGCATAAGTTAAACCTTGTTTAGGTTCAAAGCAATAACGAAGTATGGCAGAAGATGACCAATTGACTTGATGCTTTTGAACCACCTCAGCAGTATGGTCATTACTATTATTATCAACTACCAGGATTTCCCAACTTATCCCCTCAGTATCGATTTGACACTTCAAATGTTCCAAAACAGTGGGAAGTCGATCTGCCCCATTGTAGGTAGGAATTGCAACCGTAAAGTCCATAACCTCTCAAGCAAGATGATCTAAAAATGAGCGAGATTGGGTGAAAAATTTTCGGGCTTTTGATTATCAGTTAAATACCTATTTTACACAAATAAAAAGGGCTGATTAAACTACTGACAAATAGTTTCATTTCACAAGCAGCCACCAAATCTGTTTTAATTGCCCTCCCGTATTTTAGTAAATGAAAAATGATTTTCCGGAGGTCATTCACTAAATAAGCCAAGAAAAAAATTGGTTTCAGCCACGGTTTCACTCCTATCATCCGGGTAACATAACGACTCAGTCCAATTCCCTCTATAAAGCTGATTAAGTAATCTCTTGTCAGGCGACTAGCAGGAATTTTATGCTCAACCTCCATCCTAGGATTATACCAAATTTCCCACCCTGCCTGTTGAATATAAGCCAAAACTTCCAAGTCTTCACCGGTTAGCATACTGCCAGGTACCCTGCCGCTCAAAATACAGCGACTGGGAACACATTTGAGCCAAGCTTCCTTGCACACCACTAGTCCAGCGGAAGGAGGTAACAACTTTAGTTTGGGGTTATACAGTAGCGGTTCTGAACCCCTTTCGGTGATGGCTAAAAATGCCTTAATGCGCTCAAAATTGGGGGGAGGTTCGACTTCAAATGCACCGTGAATTTGACTCCCATAAGCACCAGCAGCAGGGTGTTCCTTAGCAAATAAGTATGCTGCTGCTACCCAGTCAGGGGCGGGTAGGTTATCATCGTCGAGGAAACCAATAAGTTCTCCTTGAGCTTCTTTGACTGCCCGCTTTCGGGCAAATGCTGCCCCTTGTTCAGGTTCAAAGCAATATTTTAAGGGATAAGCATGATGCCAATTAGCTTGATTCTCCTGAACAACTTGGGCTGTGTTGTCAGTGCTATTGTTGTCAACTACAATAATCTCCCAGGACAGCTGTTCGGTGTTAACCTGCGATCGCAGTCTATCGAGAACTAGCGGTAAACGGGTTTCCCCGTTGTAGGTAGGAATCGCTACAGTAAAATTAATGGACATATCTTCCATCTCATCTTAGGGTTTGCCTCAAGATGGGTTTGACTCTACAGAGACGGATAATATCGACAAGCTCCTTTTTGTCACAGTTTCCTGCCTTTAGATCCTCTCCTTTAATTTATTATTACCCTTTTTTCAAAAAGATTTTTTCTAATTAATCGCACTTTTTTGAAGATTTCGTGAAGATAATGTCAAGCTACTGTAAAGTTACGCCTTTTTATTCTGATTCGGGTTAATACTATATAGCAATTCGATTTGATTTGTGCAATTAAGTACCTGGACAAAAATAAAAATTGCTGGTTGAGAAAGGCAGGAGGCAGGAGGCAGGAGGCAGAGGGGGGATTTGCCGCTAATTTACAATTCTTTACAGGGACCTTGTTCCAGCTGTCTTATCAATATCCGAAATGAAAACTAGCCCTGGATTTAAAATCCAGGGCTGAACGGAAACGTAGCAGAGGGCTGGAGGAGTTTTGTCAGTCAACCAGTGACCTGCTCTCCTAACTCTCTATCTTTATTTCTTTGGGAATTTTTGAAAAAGGACTTGACAAATGTCACATCACTTTAACTTCTAACGAATGGTAAGAGAACATTTGGAATTAGTTTAATCTTCCCCAACACTGCTTATTGCTGATACTTGAGTCCCTGTCTCCGTTAGTTGATTACTAATCACAGCAGATTGCAGGATCGGTGTACTGGTGACAGAATCACTTGCCAGAGTAAACAGCGGGTTGGACAAAATCCCTGCCAGGGAGGTTGCCACCACCGATAACACCAAACCAACCTGCAAAGGACGCATTCCCGGTAAATTCCAGCGAATTTCTGGGTAATTCCTCACAGCATTCGACATCTCTTGTGGTTCTTTGACTACCATCATCTTGATGACCCGGATGTAGTAGTAAATCGAGACGACACTGGTAATCAAACCGAGCAGTACTAAACCGTAGAGTCCCGCCTGCCAACCAGCCCAGAAGATATAGAGTTTGCCGAAGAATCCTGCTAGGGGTGGAATTCCCCCCAAGGAAAGCAGGCAAATGCTCAAACCAAGGGTCAGGAGAGGGTCTTTCTGATACAAACCAGAATACTCACTAATCTGGTCAGTGCCAGTGCGCAGGGAAAAGAGAATCACACAGGTGAAAGCTCCCAGGTTCATAAACAGATAAACCAAGAGATAAAACACCATGCTGGAATATCCCGCATCTGTTCGGGCAATCAAACCAATCATCACAAATCCCGCCTGACCGATGGAAGAGTAAGCCAGCATCCGTTTCATGCTGGTTTGTGCCAAGGCTACCACGTTGCCCAACACCATGCTGAGAATAGCCAGGGCGGTAAAGATGAACTGCCACTGTTCGCTAACCAGGGAGAAAACGGTAACCAAGAGGCGAATTGCCAAGGCAAAGCCAGCCGCTTTGGAACCCACGGAGAGAAAAGCTACCACTGGGGTAGGAGAACCTTCATAAACGTCCGGGGTCCACTGGTGGAAGGGGACAGCGGAAATTTTGAAGGCAATGCCAGCGATGACAAATACCAGAGCGATCGCTAATCCCAGAGATTGAACGCCACTGATATCGGTGATTTTGGCAGCGATCGCACTCAGGTTGGTTTCTCCCCCGGACAAGCCATACAACAGAGAAACTCCATAGAGAAAGATAGCTGAACTGGAAGCGCCAATCAGCAGATACTTCAATGCCGCCTCATTGGAGCGAGGATCCCGCTTCATGTAACCTGTCATCAGGTAAGAAGCGATACTCAGCATCTCTAGGGAGACAAAAATCATCACTAGCTCATTTGCCCCGCACAGGAACATCCCTCCCAGAGTCGCAGTGAGCATAATGGCAATAAACTCCGCTAGGGAAGTGCCAGATTGCTCCACATAGCGAACGGACATCAAAATTGTCACCGCCGTGGATAAGGCAACAATGGCGCGGAAGACGATGCTGAGGTTGTCACTATTAAAGCCGCCGAGAAAAGCAACTGGACTAGGAGCATCCCAGCCCAAATAGAGGGCAACCACGGAAGCAATTAAACCAGCGATCGCGGCATAGGGAAGCCAGCGGGAGGAACTGCGCCCGACAATCAAATCACCGACTAGAATCACTATCAGGGTGATAATGACAATCCCTTCCGGCCAAATTGTCCCAGCATTGAGCTGGGCAGCGATATTACTAGAAAAATCCATAGAGGTTAGGTAAATTGAACCAGATTAATCAAACAGGACTGCACGAAATCTGAAGGCCAAAGGGTATAGCGGGGACTTCCCCCTCGGAAAGTTAAAAACCTTTACAAAGGATTGTAACCTGGAATTTGCCTCAATCCCCTTTCAATAAGAGTCTATATAATAATCCTCAGTCAAAGGGATAACCAGTAGGTAGAGCAGGGGGAGCTCTTGAGGCAGGGGAGGCAGGGGAAGTAGGGGGTATTTTAGCTGGTCAGTTATTTTCGCCTCACTGCACTAGAGATTCCCCTCAGGATAGGATTTGACAAAAATCAGCTCCTAGTATCTATCATCGTAATTAGCGGCTCTGCTTTAGTTTTTGTTCTGAAAGCAGATAGATAATTACTGCTTATAATTACCAACTAGCACCCTGAGCAAGCCCGCAGTATTTTCCAACTCAGATTACGACCTGCTATTTTGCCCCTGAAGAGCAACTCCTATGTCAACTATCGTCATCGTCGAATCCCCTACCAAAGCCCGTACCATAAGTAACTACCTCCCCTCCGGTTACCGCGTGGAGGCGTCGATGGGACATGTCCGCGACCTCCCGTCGTCCGCTGATGAAATTCCGGCAGCTTTCAAGGATAAAGACTGGGCAACAATAGGAGTAAACGTAGAGGATAATTTTGAACCACTCTATGTGGTTCCCAAGAACAAGAAGAAAGTTGTTAAACAACTCAAAAAAGCCCTGGAAGAGGCAGATGAGCTGATTCTAGCCACTGACGAAGACCGGGAAGGGGAAAGCATTAGCTGGCATCTGATGCAGCTATTACAACCCAAAGTTCCGAGCAAGCGGATGGTCTTTCATGAAATCACCCGCGAGGCGATTCGCACCGCCCTGAACAATTGCCGCAACATTGACGAGAATCTGGTTCGCGCCCAAGAGACACGCCGTATTTTAGACCGTCTGGTGGGCTATACCCTCTCTCCCCTGCTGTGGAAGAAAATTGCCAGGGGCTTGTCAGCAGGACGGGTGCAGTCGGTGGCTGTGCGCCTGCTGGTGCAGCGGGAACGGAAACGTCGCGCCTTCCAATCAGGGGATTACTGGGATCTCAAAGCAATTCTGGAGCAGGACAAAAATCCCTTTGAAGCTAAACTAATCACCTTAGAAGGTAAAAAACTGGCCACAGGGAGCGATTTCGACCCCAATACGGGAAAAATTGCTCAGACTCGGGATGTTGTCCTGCTTAACGAAGCCGAAGCGACGACATTAAAGGAGCGCATCGAGGATAAAACCTGGGAAGTTACTAAAACTGAGGAACGCCCAACCACCCGCAAACCAGCTCCGCCTTTTACCACTTCAACCTTACAACAAGAGGCAAACCGAAAACTGAACATCTCTGCTAGGGAGACGATGCGCATTGCTCAAAGTCTCTATGAGCAGGGGTACATTACCTACATGCGGACAGATTCGGTGTATTTATCGGAGCAGGCGATCGCAGCGGCTAGGGCTTGCGTGGAGCAAATGTACGGCAAGCAGTACCTCAGTCGGTCTCCCCGGCAATACAAAACCAAAAGTAAAGGGGCGCAGGAAGCCCACGAAGCAATTCGCCCTGCGGGGAGTAGCTTCCGCACTCCTAAAGAAACTCCCTTGTCTGGACTGGAACTCTCTCTCTATGACCTGATTTGGAAACGCACGGTTGCCAGCCAAATGGCAGAAGCACGACTGACTCAAATCAATGTCAATATAGACGTGGAAGATGCAGGTTTCAGAGCTTCTGGTAAGCGTATTGACTTTCCAGGCTTCTTCCGCGCCTATGTGGAAGGCTCAGATGACCCAGAAGCGGCGCTGGAAAACCAGGAAGTAATTCTACCGCCTTTGAAAGAGGGAGACACCCCCACCTGCACCCAACTGGATGTAATTGGTCACGAAACCCAACCCCCAGCCCGATATACCGAGGCGTCCTTAGTCAAAACCCTGGAAAGTGAAGGCGTCGGACGTCCGAGTACCTACGCCAGCATCATTGGTACAATTATCGACCGGGGGTATGCCCAGATGCGCAACAAAACTTTGATCCCCACCTTCACGGCTTTTGCTGTGGTGAGTTTGCTCGAAGAACACTTTCCAGACTTGGTGGATACCCGCTTTACTTCCAAGATGGAGCAAACCCTGGATGAGATTGCCACGGGAGAGGCGCAATGGCTGCCTTATCTGCGGGAGTTCTATCTAGAAGAGGAAGGTCTGGAAAATCAAGTTAAGGTAAGGGAGAGCCAAATTGACCCCAGCGTTGCCAAGGCGGTGGTTCTGGAAAACTTGGACGCAAGAGTCCGAATTGGTAAATTTGGTCCCTATATAGAAGCTCAAAATGGTGACAGCGTGGTCACGGCTTCCATTCCCCCAGATTTGACCCCCGCTGACCTCAATCCCGAACAGGTTGAGGTGCTGCTGCGACAGAAAATAGAAGGTCCAGACGAACTGGGACGGCATCCAGAAACGGGTGAGCCGATTTATCTGTTGATTGGTAACTACGGTCCCTATGTCCAATTAGGGGAGAAGACGGAGGAGAAGAAAAAACCGAAGCGAGCTTCTTTACCCAAAGGGGTCAAACCTGAAGATGTGACCTTGGAAATGGCAGTGGGCTTGTTATCTCTTCCCCGGAGTCTTGGTACTCACCCAGAAACGGGGGCAAAAATTAAGGCTGGGTTGGGACAGTATGGTCCCTATGTCGTTCACGATCAAGGCAAGGAGGGGAAGGACTATCGTTCCCTGAAAGCTGAAGATGATGTCTTTACAATTTCTCTAGAACGTGCATTGGAATTATTGGCGGAGCCGAAGCGGAGAAGGGGTAGTAGTCGCAAAAGTGCCAAGAAACCGGAGCGCGAACTGGGTGTTCATCCTGAGGATAATGAGCCAGTGAATATCTATAATGGTCTCTATGGTCCTTATGTGAAGCACGGCAAGACTAATGTTTCGATTCCAAAGGGGGAAACAGTGGAAACAGTGACACTGGAAAAAGCCTTGGAATTGTTAGCAGCGAAGGCATCGACTAAGAAGTCAACTCGCAAGTCAACTCGCAAGTCAACAAAGGCATCTTCGAAGACTAAGAAGACTCGCGGGAAGTCCCCATCATGAATAATATTTAAGTGCGGTTAAACTGACCGGGGGAATTTTGTATTTTGGATTTTGGATTTATCCATGGGGTTAATCCAAAATCCCGATTTAAGATAATCTAATTATAGAAGAGGAAGATGGAAAGAGAAGAATTCTTTAAAGCCAACGGGGCAAGGATTTATGGCACCCTCACCCTACCTAATCAGGTAGAAAAACCCCCTGCTTGCCTTTTCATTGGAGGTTCTTTTCCCCAGACACGAGATGGAAATATAGATAATTCAAAAACCGATTGGTTTCCCACGCCATTGCCTGAGCGAAACCTGTTCCGGGATGAAGCCAAAATTCTGGAGCAAATCGGCATGGCTACCTTTAGATATGATAAGCGAGGATGTGGGAAAAGTGAAGGGGATTTTAATACCACTACGCTGTTTGATTTGGTAGATGATGCCCGAATGGCATTGCAATGGATGCGGAGTTTGCCTGAGATTGACGGTGAAAGAATAGGAGTCCTTGGGCAAAGTGAAGGTGCCGTTATTGCCTTGATGTTGGCAGCAAAGGATCCCGACATTCAGTTCTTTGTCTGGCAGGGGGGTATCTATAACAACCTGGAAGGGATAATCAAATGGCAAGCAGAAGCGTTTGAGAAATTGGAAAGCAAAACTATTAACAACTTTAAGCAAAGTGTACCCCTGATTTATTGGACATACAAACAGTTTGATGACATTGTTGTTAGCGTCAAAAAGAGCCAGAATTTCTTTCGCCTAGGTGATGAGAATTGGTCTTTTAATTGTTATCTGCCGCTGTGGAAGGAGCATTTTGACAATCCGCCCTCAATATTTGTGGACAAAGTGAAATGTCCGGTGCTGATTTTACATGGAGATTTGGATCACAATACACCCCCCTCAGAGGCAGAACAGATGCAGCAAGCGCTCATCCAGGCTGGGAATACGAATGTTACAGCCAATATTTTTGCTGGACTCGATCACAGTTTCAGAAGACTGGGGGATCCCGATGAGGATTTTGTTACTGCTATGAAGAGACCGCTAGATCCAGTGATGCCGAAAGCGCTAACGAATTGGCTAAGCTCTTTGCCAATTCTTGATTGATATCAAAAATAGTAGGTTGGGTTGGCTATCTACTTAAGCTGGGACAGTAATCAAAAGGGAACAGGCAACAGGCAACAGGGGGTAAGGGTTCTGGTCGTTTTATATATGTTTTGATTGGCCACGACTCATTTAGGACACGGTCAACAGTTTCTAAAGCTTTTTGGAAGAGTTTAGTGAATTCTCATAGCAAGGTTAAATTGGCAAGCTTACCAATAGATTCTGGCAGCTCTTTAAGTTGATTTTTACCTAATTTTAGCAAGGTTAAATTGGCAAGCTTACCAATAGATTCTGGCAGCTCTTTAAGTTGATTATCCTCTAAATCTAGCCAGGTTAATTTGGCAAGCTTACCAATAGATTCTGGCAGCTCTGTAATTTTATTTCCCCCTAAATATAGCTCGGTTAAATTGGCAATATTACCAATAGATTCTGGCAGCACTGCAATTTGATTTTTCCAAATAACTAGCTCGGTTAAATTGGCAAGCTTGCCTATAGATTCTGGCAGCTCTTTAAGTTGATTCTCTCCTAAATTTAGCCAGGTTAATTGGGCCATATTACCTATAGATTCTGGCAGCTCTTTAAGTTGATTCTCTCCTAAATCTAGCCAGGTTAATTTAGCAAGCTTAGTAATAGATTCTGGAATCTCTGTCAGTTGATTTCCTCGTAAGTCTAGCTCAGTTAAATTGGCAAGACTAGTAATAGATTCTGGAATCTCTGTCAGTTGATTTTCCCCTAAATCTAGCCAGGTTAATTTGGCAAGCTTAGTAATAGATTCTGAAATCTCTGTCAGTTGATTTCCTCGTAAATCTAGCTCAGTTAAATTGGCAAGATTAGTAATAGATACTGGAATCTCTGTCAGTTGATTTTCCCCTAAATCTAGCCAGGTTAATTTGGCAAGCTTGGTAATATATTCTGGGACGGTTGTTAATTTATTATACCTTAACTTTAAGGATTCTAACTGTTCTAGCTCAAAAACTTCAGCCGGAATTTCGGTTAACTTCTTGGCATCGTCTGCCTGAAAATTGCTTAAATCTAATTCCTTAAGCTGTTTCTCTTTAGCTTCTCGTATTCTTTCTTGAAAATGCGGTGGTATGTAGCTCATCTATTTAATCAAGAAGTAATAAAGGAAATGCGGATATAAAGCAGGATCGCTTTCATTGTTCCCTCAACCTTTTCTCTTCCAATATCGTCCCACAACTTCCCAATCCTTGAGTGCCTGGGCCAAACTTCCTCGGGGTTTCGATTGCCCAATTCTCCAACGGATTACAGCTTTGATGCTACAGTCCAGGATGGATGCTAGCTCAGCATCAGTTATTCCGGGTGATTGCTCTTCTTCTGGAGAAACTTCCTTCATATCTTCAGTGGGGGAAGTGGTAGTAGAAGATTGAGTAGGTGAGGTTATAGGTTCAATAGTCTCGCTCTTTGACTGCCGCCATAAATTTCCATCTCTTTGAACACCTTTATTTTCTAATACAGCTAGTTGTTTTCTGGTTTCTGACAGGGAAATACCAACCATCGACGCTATCTCCTGCTCTGATATCCAATCGTCCATTAGCAACAAACAGTCATAAATAAGATATTCATCAACCGGGTTTTGCTCATTGATCTCCTGATTATTCCACTCTGAAGGTTCATCTAAAATGGGCGGGGAGCTGGCTGATATAATTTCTTCTTCATCCCCTGGAGTAGTTGACTGAGATTTCTTGGCAGTAGCCGCAAGAATTTTAGTCGCATCTTTACTGGATTCTGATTGACGTGACAACTCTTCAATCGGAAGTTTGTCAGTCTTTCTCAGCTTAGGGTGAGCCTCTTTCCACTCAGCAAAAATAGGACTAACTACTGTCTTGCCCTTACTTACAGTAAGGGCAACTTCATTTCTTGTTGGATAACGACCCTCAGCCAGGATGTCATCAGCAACTTGCCAAATCTTCTTTCTTAGTAAAGCAAGCTCTTGTACCTTTTTTTGTGAAGTATTAACTTGACTGGTTTTAGCTCTCTGAAGTTGCTTTAACAGCGACGCCGCCCCAGCATCTGTTGGGGCTATTTTCTCAAGATGTTCAATTAACTGGTCAAAAGTTTCTTGGGGGATTTGGATAGTTTTAGCATTCATCATTTTTCTCGATCACCACTCGCTTCGCTCAAAGGCAAAAGTCAAAAGTCAAAAGTAAGACTGAACTGTAAGTTAGAGAAATTATGAAACTCAACCTACAACCTCCCTCCTTTTGCATGCAAGCCTTTTGACTTTTGACTTCCCCTCAGGGGTGGGGTACCGCTCCCTCATTTTTTAAACATCTTGGTAAATCCCCCGCTCGGAAATCTTCCCAGCTCAGGGCGGCGCTCTTGTTGATTTTTCCTCAAATAAACATAGTCACAATCCACATCATGAAGGTTAGTTGCACTGTCAATTTCCCAATCCTGTATGCAAGCTCCAGTCAAGGTGGCACCGTAAAAGTTAGCGCCTGGAGCTTTAACTTCAGATAGGTTAGCCCCAGTGAAGTTTACATTCACAAGGTTGGCAGAGGTAAGGTCAGTCCCAGTTAGGTTAGCCCGATTTAGATTTGCGCTCCTTAGATCGGCCTTATTGAGGAATGCTCCTGTGAGGTCAACACCTACCAGATTGGCTTTGACAAGGTCTACTCCGGCTAGGTTTACACCAATGAGTTTTGGCGCTAGGTTAGGATTGCTAGCCCTCCACTCATTCCAGACTTTTACACCTTTTGTTAACCGCGCAATATGCCATTGAGAAACCTGATTTAGTGACGTCACTTTTTTGTCTGGACTTTGACTATCATCAGAGATGGTCTCAAGCTTTTTGGCTTCATTTCTTCTCTTACTGCCGTCCGGGAGGTCACGAAGCATTTTATCGGCTATCGTATAAACGCTTGACCAGACAATGGGATTGCGAATAATCGGGGTCAAACTGTTATTTCCATTGGCTTTTTCTCTTTTCAATTCCTTCGAGTACCATTTCCATAACTTGGTCAACAGAGGTTGGCAAAACTCATCAAAAGGCACTACCCAGGTATTACAGGGAGGGGCCTCGGACAAGAACACTCGATAAGCTGCCACTATGGGTAATGAGAAAGAAGCAGGCGTAGTGAAGCCATAATATGTACCATCTAACAGACAGATAGACCCTTTTGTTCTTACCGCCGCCAAATTACTACTTCCTCTAATCGAAGGATTGTCCAGGTGTTTCGCTAGTAACTCGTACAGGTTCTTCTCTATCCAAAAGGCATCTTGCAGTAAGGGGAAAAGCTCCTGCTGCCGCTCAAAAAAAGCATCAGAAGTGAATTTGCTTGAGGAAACATTTCCATTTGGATGAGCCTTTCTTCCTGGGGTGGTAAAGTCATATCGTATTCGGTCGAGGTGAAGCAACAAGTTCGACAGGTGGGTAGCAGTGCAATGACGAGACTTACTGACACTTTCCTGGTTCTGATACCATGAAACTTTCCAGCTTTCCCCAGTAGACTCCGAGATTTCCTTGACTTTGGCTTTAAGAAGATCAAACCGTCCCAAAGCATTTAATTTAGAGCGCGTATCTACAGGATTGGCAGTATTCACAGCTAGAGCTGTTATCCCTA
>JBFRWF010000047.1:0-11841 GCA_051439465.1 Xenococcaceae cyanobacterium
GGACATTATGGTCCAACCCTGATGTCATTCACCCTCTATCAACATCATCAATGTCGAGTACCACAGAATTTAATTCTAGAACAGCGACCGGAGCTAGGCGTGGATATTTCTGCGGGGCAAGTCAACCACCTCCTGGTAGAGGATAAAGAGTCTTTTCATACTGAGCAGAGTCAAGTCTTGCATGCAGGTTTAGAGACCGCCGAGTATATACACACGCTCCGACACCGGAGCTCGACATCAAGGGCAGAATGGATATTGCACAGTCATAGGCAATGACCTGTTTGCCCACTTCAGCAGCACCAAAAGCAAGAGTCGGGAAAACTATTTACGGATTCTGCGAGGAGTACATGAAGACTTCATCCTCAATGAATATTCCCGCATTTATTTGGAACAGCAACAACTGGCAGCCTGCCATCTGTCCAAACTGAAGTTTTCCTCTCAGGTTATTAGTAAAGGTGACCTTGAGTGGAGCAAATATCTAGGAGAATTGGGTATCACCAGTTTATCTGCCGTGAAACTGGTAACCGAGGCGGCCCTGTTAGGGAGTGCAATTGAGCATGGGCTGTCGCCAGAAATGATCATTCTCAGTGACGGAGCCAAACAGTTTGCTATTTTAGTCCACGCTCTGTGTTGGATTCACAGGTCACTCAGTCTCCGCCGTCTCAATGGGGTAACGGCACAGCAGCGACAAGAGATTGAGCAAGTGCAGGATACCTTGTGGGCTTACTACCGTGAACTGAAAGCTTACCAAAAGCAGCCAACTCCTCAAGACAGGGAGCGATTAGAAGAGCGTTTCTGGGAAATTTTTGGGCAGCGCTACCCTCATCACTACGGTCTCAACCTGGTGATGCAGCAATTCTGTGCTCATAAAGATGAGTTACTGCGGGTTCTAGATGCACCCCAAGTGCCTCTGCATACCAATGCTGCCCAGACTGATCTTAGAGAGTATGTGACACGGCGTAAGATTAGTGGCTGTACCCGTCATAACAACGGGCGTCGGGTTCGCGATACGTTTACAGGTTTGAAGAAGACTTGTCGAAAATTAGCTTATTCCTTCTGGCAGTATTTACTCTCCCGCTCAAAAGGAGATGAAACTGTTCCATATCTACCAGATGTTATTAGAGCGCGAGCACCAGCCTCTAATTGATACAACCGATTCTGGTTAGTTAGAGTTTATCAGAAAAATAATCAGCCACGATGACGATCGCCCAGGGAACTACTCCTGTAGTTAGATTTCCGGTTGGCGATATCGAAGGAACCCTGACCCCTCTCTCTATCACCAAAATGAGCCTCTTCCCCGATCGCTGTCTTTCCCGATCGCCGTCTTTCCCGATCGCTGTCTTTCCCGATCGCTGTCTTTCCCGATCGCCGTCTTTCTCGATCGCCGTCTTTCCCGATCGCCGTCTTTCCCGATCGCCATCTTTTCCTGATCGCCACCAGTGGTTATTGAGCAGTTACCAAAATGTTACTTACGTTGAACTTAAGATTGAGCCGATCAATTACCCTAGGAGCGAATCTGACTTTTCACGGCATCTTGGAAAGGGGAGCTAAGTTGTGTAACATTATTCGCTAACCTTGTTGGGAGCATCCCATTTTGGACGAAGCATATCGCATTAAGCTGTATGACCCTGATTTTACCGCCCATATGAAAAGGTGGATTTGCCAAAATGGGATGCTCCCACCTTGTTTCAATCTTGAGGATTCCTCCACCAAATCCTCCAAACCCATTAAAAGTGTATTAATCGCTCTATCTAACGCTTCAATTCTACCTCGACGTGATAAAGCTTCAACTGCATTCAAATAAGCTTCACTTCCGGCTTTGCCCAAATATTGATGGCAAGAGGGATTACCATTTTTGGTGACAAAAATTAGGTCATGGGACATCCATTTGTAATACCAATAACGACCACCCTTTCTCCCTTTGGCTTGATAACGGACAATCCAACAACCAGGAGGTGCAATTTCACCTGAGGCGCGTATGTCTTCAAGATTTTGTTGAAGTTGGTTAAGGAGATGTTTAAGTTCATCTAGGCGAGTAGCGAAATCCTTGTGTTGACGGGCAGAAACCATTAAAACTGGTTTTTTTATTGGCAAAGAACTCATAAGCTCTTTTGAGCTCACTTGCGACTGAGAACACAGAAGATAATGGCTTGCCATATTTTACCGATAATTTCTCTTCTATCAATACTGCTCTTTGAGTTAAGCGTTGATCTCCGAAGTAGCATTTTGCGGTTGTCAAATTTTGTCCTTGATTCATTCACCACCCAATCTGATCCGTTTTGTTCTTCATTTATCTATGACGGATCTTTTCCTTTTTGACCTGGGTTAGCGAATGATGTTACACAACCTATCCTCCCCTCTCAAGATGCCGTGAAAAGTCAGCTCCAAAAGGACTGGGGCTCATGGAGTCCTTGGGGAAACTTTCTGCGTCGCCAGCGTCAAATTGACGAACTCCTCTACAGCGAAATTCGAGAAAGAAGGCAGAATCCCGATCCTGAACGCACTGATATCCTTAGCCTTATGCTATTAGCACGGGATGAAGATGGTCAGCCGATGACTGATCGGGAATTGCCGGATGAATTGATGACCCTGGTATTTGCAGGACATGACAGTACTGCAACCGCTTTGGTGTGGGCGCTCTACTGGATTCATACGTTGCCAGAAGTCCGTGAAAAACTGCTTCTTGAGCTGCATGATTTAGGGGATAATCTCGATCCAATGGCAATAGCCCGACTTCCTTACTTGAATGCCGTTTGCTCGGAAACCTTGAGAATTTATCCAGTTGTGCCTGTGGCTCCCCCCCGCATCGCGCGATCGCCTGTTGAAATTATGGGGCATCAATTTGACACCGGAACCTGGCTTTTCCCCGCAATCTATCTCACTCACCATCGCCCCTCACTCTATCCCCAGCCGAAGAAGTTTAAGCCAGAACGCTTTTTAGAGCGAAACTTCTCCCCTTACGAATTTTTCCCCTTTGGCGGCGGTAATCGTACCTGTATTGGCATGGCTTTCGCCCAGTTTGAAATGAAATTGGTACTGGCCACTATTCTGTGGAACACTCAACTAGAGAAGGCAAATCGCCATCCGGTGAAACCCGTGCGCCGAGGGGTAACCATCGCCCCTAATACTGGGCCCCCTTGTGGTATTAGGGCAAAGTCTTTTGTAGGGGCACAGCATCAGCTAACACAGATATTCACAGATTGGCTACCAGTTTAAAGCGGAACATTTTTTTTCGTACAATCTGTTTCTTGAGAATAGCCTATCTGTGACAATCCGCGTCATCCGTGTTATCCGCGTTCCATTCTTAACTTATGCCTCAAACATTTACCTTTGAGGATAATCGCCCATGTTGTCTAATCCCTGGGATGCTCAACGATGCTCGGACTAAGTCCTGCGCGTAGGATCCCTAATTCTCAACCCTTACCCGCTGAGTAATCAGAATGATGCCATCTGCATGCACCAAAATTGCCGACAACCAGCGATTATCTGGAAGAAGCGGGGCTGTAACCAGCTTAAAAATTCCTCCTGCTGGCAATATTTCCAACTCCAAAGTACTGGGATTAAAATAGCGATCGCTGCTAGTTTGTTCTTCTATAGCAGCCCCCAACAGAACATCATCCCTCAAAGGTTCTTTAACAATCACATCAAAGTTAAACTGCTCACCAACGCCCACTTTCTCCGGTAAAATTACATTTACCTCAGGCGGATTTTCCCCAGAAGTCAGCTTGGTACGTTCCGCTAAAATTTCCTGGCGGACAAGCTTTTGGTCTTTAAAATACTGGCGCGAGCGTATATTAGAATCCAGCCGCATCAATCTCCCGTCAATGTTTTCAGTTCCCCGAATATAAGTCACAGTTTCCGCCACCAGCTCATCCCCCACCCTTTCCCAAGACTGGAGTTCCGTCATGTAATTCAGGCTGGGATAACGTTTCCAAAGTTCAGTCAGGGCTTGAGAGAGAGAAGAATGACTCAAACCATCCGAGTTGGTAAAATTAGGGCTGTAAAACTGCATCATCCCCTCCAGATCGCGACTATTAACCGCCGTCTCAATTTCGCTGAGAATCTCTTTGAGTTCCTGTGGGGCAGTTTCGGGACTCTCAGCCCGGACAGCACTTCCTAAGCTAGTAGTTAAGCCAAAACCGAGGAGAAGAGAAATTGACCAGCCCAGAGACGAGTGAAAAAGCCGTTTTCCTAGAGTTACAAGATTGCGCATTGGTGATAGTTTGGATAGTTGTCAGTTGTCAGTTGTAAAGGACAAGGGATAAAAAGCTGATAGCTATAGATAGATTGTAAACCGTAAACTTTAAGAAGCACTTGTGTCTCAAACACCGATTCGATTACTAATTGCTGCTAGTGGCACCGGGGGACATTTATTTCCTGCCCTAGCACTGGCTGAACAACTGAAGGACTATAAAATTGAGTGGCTGGGTGTTCCTGACCGACTGGAACAAACTTTAGTTCCCGATTGCTATCCCCTACACACTATACGTGTCGAAGGCTTTCAAAAACGTTTGGGCTTAAATACCCTGCTCATCCTCCAGCGTCTCATTGCCTCGATTTGTCAGGTACGACGGCTACTCAAAGAACAAAAAATTGATGCCGTCTTCACCACTGGCGGCTATATTGCTGGTCCGACCATCCTCGCTGCCCTCCTGCAAAGAATACCAGTTATTCTCCACGAAGCCAACTTCATCCCTGGGAAAGTGACGCGCTGGTTCAGTCCCTTGTGTACCAATGTCGCCCTCGGCTTTGAAGGCACTTGTCAATACCTGCCTCGCGCCCGCACTGTCTGGGTTAGCACCCCTGTCCGTTCACAGTTTCGCACAACCCAAGCCCTGGATCTGCCCATTCCCCCAGAGGCACCTTTGATTGTTGTTGTCGGTGGTTCTCAGGGTGCTGTAGCGGTGAATCAATTGGTGCGCCAGTGTGCCCCGGCTTGGTTTGAGGCGGGTGCGATGGTTGTTCATTTGACTGGGGACAGAGATCCAGATGCCGATAGTCTCCAACACCCTCAGTATTTCCCGATGCCCTTTTATCAGAATATGGCAGGATTGCTGCAACGGGCAGATTTAGCCATTACTCGTGCGGGTGCAGGGACGCTAACGGAATTAGCAGTTACTCAGACACCTGCTATTTTGATTCCCTATCCTTATGCAGCGGAAGACCACCAAGCTTATAATGCCAAAGTTTTTGGCGATGCTGGCGCAGCTTATGTTTACCGTCAAGCTGAACTTACCCCCCAACTGTTAGAGAGTCAGGTTTTGGATTTGGTGCGATCGCCCCAGCAACTGCAACAAATGGCTGAAAAAACCGCTACTCTGGCAATCACAGACAGTGCAGAACGTTTAGCCAATTTAGTCCGTCAAACAATCGAGCATAAATAAGTAGTTGGACACAATTAAAGTTAACTGTGAGGACAAGGCAACAGGCAACAGGCAATCAACAGTTACCAGTGAGCAGTGACCAGTTACCAGTTAAGTACTGATAATTGGTAACTGGTAACTGGTAACTGGTCACTGGTAACAGGCAACAGGCAACAGTAAGGCATTGAGGCTTTTTACATTTCTTAACTCAGGTGACAAAATTATTGATGTTATGCTAGGTAAGAGCTAGTGTATTGAGGTAAATAGATATGGTTTTAACCGTGTCAATAGATAGAAGAGTCGAGCGCGAAAAATATGGCGAAACAAAAAAGCAGAAACAATTTATGCTCACTGACTCCGCCAGCTTTTTCCTGGACAAAATTGCTGAAAAGCGCTGCGTGACTCGTTCTGAAGCAGTTGAGCAGTTAATCAGAGAAGAAGCCAAGCTCCGGAAACTAGATGTTTGAACCATCACTATGAACTTCTCCTCACTCCCTTTGCGGAAATTTCGCACTCCAGAAAGCGATCGCCTTTTCGGTTTCACGAATCAAATCTCATTGCTATATCACAGCCTCCCGTCGTAGCAGTGTCACATCAGTAGCATACCAGCACAGCCACAGCCAGAACAACAACACTTAATGGAAATCCTGAAAATTAAGCAATCAGTCCCAAGGGCGCAGACTACCTCCTCTTCTACTGAGACTCCAGAAGAGAAGCTGTTACCCAAACCTCAGATACAGGCTCCCCCATCTCAGGAGCTGTTATCCCAACCTCAGACACAGGCTCTCCCATCTCAGGAGCTGTTATCCCAACCAGCCAACTACTACCAAGGCATAGGGTGGTTATTAGGCACAGTCAGTAAAACAGAGGAAAATAAACTTCAGATAACGCTCTCTGACGGCAATACTTTTGGATTAACAGGGAACAAAAAGGTTTTGAGGGCACTCCACTCAGAAATTGAAAATAATCCTTCTCAACCGATGTGGATAGGATGTTATCCCCAGTACAGATTACAAGAACAAGTTTTGTACTTCAAAGCCTTTTATTTCTCATCTGAAAGACCAGAGGACGTTCAACCAGGAATTTTTATCCTCCGTGGTCTTTGGCAGTTCATCCCACAGAATCGTCGTCCAGTTTTTTCTATTCATCGCAATCAGCTCCGTTCCTCTGAAGAGAAGTTTAGGAGCCAGCACCTACCGTTGATTTGGAAAGAAGAACAACCTTTCAGATTTAATAAGGATTCTGATGAGCGTCCACTCTTCTACCAGATTGAAGCAAGGCTGATTTCTAGGTTAGGTTGCTTTGGATGGGTACGAAGTTTAGCTGAACCTACCAAGGCACCGAAAAAGCTCAAGAAGTCCTTTGATGGTAAAGCTGATGGAGATAAGTGGTCAGTCAAAGTGTCCAACGAGCGCTCTCAAGAGGAATTTAAGGAAATAAAGATGACAGAAGCCAGAGCAGAAATCACCCTGAAGTTCAACACCATTCCAGAAGTGCGCACGCTGCCCAAGAGTCGAGTTGAATTTTACCTGCTAGCTCCTAACGGTGTTGTGTTTACTGTCAACATTAAGGGGAAAGCCTGGAGAAAAGCTGAAGCTTCTATGAAGGAGTTTCCTGAATGGGTGGCTATGGTTGGTGGAAAACTTGGCAATCCTACTTCTAACGGATTTGAGATTGAAGGAGCTGGATTGCAGGTGTTTGAGAAGAAGCCAAAAGAACCGAAGCAGACAGAGGAGAACTCCGAGGCGATCGCTAGTTAGAACTAATGACTAATGATTATTTTTCCAGCCAGTTTTGCTGTGGACATTACGACCTAGTTTTTATTCCTGCTGCTATATACTTTGTCTTAGTAGTAGGAATAATAACCAGCCGTAGAATCTCCACAGAAAACTGGCACCCTGTAACTTCTGGGGGAGTTTCTGTAGTTTTCAACCAGCTTTGAATGATGAAAGCCAGTGAAGTTTTGAGGATCGAGAGTGTCGTCCACATGACCTAGACAAAGATTTTCAAACAGGGGATTTTGAAAAGCTTTATAAAAAGATTATGAGGATCGTGCATATTCTTCTGCGTAACGGTGTTCATCCAGAAGCTTTTCGTCAAGCCTTTCAAAAATTAATGGAGTCAAATCCAGAAATTAGCTATGATTCGATTCAAGCAGTTGAGAAAAAGGGTAATGATGTTTTAGTTTTACACCCGTCTTGGATTTGTTAAAGTTTCAAGAAAGGATGCACCTTCTGAGTTGAGAAGCCCGGCGGGCTGGAAGTTCGGGGATTATGTTCTACTATCAGTAGATCGAAAAGTTTCCCAGAAGAGCGCGATCGCGGAGGTAACAACAACCATTACAGGGTATGAACTCGAAACAGGCGATCACTAACACCAGGGGATTTACTAATACAAATGTACTTATTTTCCAGTTTTATATAATAAAAACTTAAGAGAATTACGCAATAATTTAACGGAAAAAATAGATTAATAACTACAATTAATTAGACTTTCTTTTCCTCAATGGTTTCTCAATCAAATCAAGATATAATTGTGATTTACGAGCCAATTTGACCGCCAAATCTAAAGCTTGCTGGCGATTTTGTTCAGGGTTAGGAACATTAATGATTTTCACATGATCTTCCCTATCCTGAATCGCATCAAGACCTAAACTTCTTAAAGAAGCTACCGAAAAACTAATAACACCATAACACTTATTTAGCCTTCGATAAGTATCTTCTGGTTTTTAATTAGCCGATAAACTATCCTCATTTGGACGCAATAAAAAAGCCTCCGCGTCAACCTCTTTACTATCTGGATCTATCCATCCTTTTTTCCTAACCGCCCTGTATAATATTGTCTCATCTGATAGCTTACTCACTCTCACCCCAAAATAATAATTTATCTCTGATTATTTCTGCTTAAATAATTACCCCATTAACCCCTTAAGCAGGTCGGCAATTTCTCCTATAGAAGGATTCAATTTTAAACTACTATCATCCCCCTCTCTTGAGTAAATTGACGGGGAATAACCATCAGAAGAAGCCGGATAATTAAAACGGATTTCCTTATCCAGAAGCCGATTTTTCCAAACCAAATTAACTCCTCCTCGACTATCAACAGAGGCATATCCTAGAGTAAAATTCTCACCCAAAAGAAAATAAAGTTCTATCAGTAAATCTATACTCCCATCCAAAGCAAAATCTGTGGGAGTGTAGATTTCTTCATCATCGGAAAATTCTAACTCATCCTCCTCTTCTTTTAGTTCTAGAAGTCTTTTAAATGTAGTCTGAAAATTCTCATTGTCGAAGGAAGAAGAAACAACTTTATAAATTTGTTCGGGGGTTAAAATAGGGGAACCAACTTGCCAATTATCATCAACAATCTGATTGATTCTTAAAAAATCAGGAGTCAAAATACTGGGATTATGATTTCTAGCTAAAACCAGAATTGAAAGTTGAGGAATCTGGAGCTGTGAGGACATTTTAAATAGACAGTTAAACAGTTATTTATATCTTAACAGAATAGATGATTTGGCTGGTGCGGCGGTGTAGTCGTTGGTGGTTTCGCGAAATTTATCTCTTATAGCCGTATCCCAAGCTCGACAGAACTTTTCGGGATTTTCGGAGAAGGATTTACTGAAGACTGACAAAACTGCTATCATAACTATAAATCCTAACAAGGGGCTGTGGCTCAGCTGGATAGAGCAAGCGCCTCCTGAACAATCGGGCACCATGAGGGAAACTTCATGGGTGAATGTGGTCAAATTCAAGGAAGCCTAAGTCTGGTAACAGATAGGGTAATCTTGAGCCAAGCTCTACTCCCCCGGTAGAGAAGGTGCAGAGACTGGTTGTAGAGAGCCAAAAACGGGGATTGAGACTGTCAAACAGTAGAAACCTCCTACAACATAACGGCCACCACCTAAGGGCTTTATGCCTAGGGTGAAGGAATAGTCCAGAGAGTGGGGAAACTCACACCAATCTGAAGCGCTAGGTCGCCGGTTCGAATCCGGCCAGTCCCGTTTTCCCAATAGTCAATAGGGTTGATCGCCCCTGTCCATTTTTTTCCCCTTAGTGGTAAATTTGGGCGGGGGAGTTTTTCTTGCTTATTTCTCCCTAAAACAACCAAATTGAGCATTTATTCGATGTTTTTAAAGATTGGTTCCCGCAGAAAAAGAGCTCTTCGTGTCAAACCTCGGCGCTCTAGAAGAAGGTTATTTATTTCCCTGTTGCCAGTGGTGGCGGTTTCGCTTTGGTTTGGCTACAAGCAGATTGAAAGCTATTTAGCTGAACCGGAGGCTGTCTTTGTCTTAGGAGGACATGAAGAGCGAGAGCATTTTGCTGCCAAGTTGGCGCAGCAGTATCCTGACTTACCGATCTGGGTTTCTTCTGGTAGTCCTAAAGGATATGCACAAAGGATATTTGCCAAGACGGGAATTGAGAGCGATCGCCTGCATTTGGATTATCAAGCAATTGACACGGTGACTAACTTCACAACCCTGGTTGATGAATTACAAGCTCAGGGGATTGGTAGTGTTTATCTAATCACCTCTGAAAACCATATGCGTCGCGCTCGCGTGATTGGCGAAATTGTCTTTGGTAGCCGGGGAATTATTATCAAACCGATATCTGTGCCTTCTGAGTATCCACCAGAGCCTATTGAAAAATGCCTACGAGATGGAGCCAGAGCGCTCCTGTGGCTCGCCACTGGCGATACAGGTGAGACCTTGATGCGAGCTTCTGGGGGAGCCTCCAGCATGACTCAGAAGCAGTGACACTGAATCGGATCCATTGGTGACAAGTTAAGGTTGTGTCCCATTTGTCAAGAAGGTAGTTACAAAATGTTACAAAGCCCCTCGATGCTCGCTCATTCTAGCTTTTGAGGTTTTCCCAAATTGGGCGATCGCTATCCTGACTATGCGATCGCCTACAGATACGTCTCTAGGTGATCGCTATCGTAAACATTAATGTATTAAGATTGGATCTCTCCAGAGCAAATTGTGTAAAACTCAGAGCGGACAAATGATTGAGCTATTCCTCCTCCCCATGAGTTCAAGCCGAAAAACCAATCGAGACCACGCTAAAAAGACCCAACGTCCGATGGTAGAGGACGAAGTCATTGCTTCTCAAATAAAGGGTTTAATCAGTCCAGCCATTACCTCCCAAGAAAATTACTATCGCCAACTGGGTTTGAGAGACAGGGTTCTCAACCTACCATTAATGGTGGCAGCGGTGTTAACTCTACTATGTCCAGATGTGGCCGGTGGCGCGAGAACTAACGCGAATATTAGCCAGAGAAGGTTTTTTGTGGTGTTCACCGACTCAAGTCAGTCAACAAGCCATTTCTCAAAGATTCTTGACTTTTCCGGCTGAATTGTTTGAGGGGGTCTTCAAGCAGTTGCTACCAGAATTAAGAAAGGCTTGGCTGTTGAGAACTCGTCGGACCCTGCCAGAAAGTGTTCAGTTTACCAAGTCCGGCGTTTGAGAGAATCTGGATAGCTGATAGTTCCACCTTAGAAGCCTTGTTAGGCTTCGCCGCTGCTTCGCAGTACGGAAACTGAAAAGCTTAGTAGATGTTCCGAAAGGACAACTAGCAGGAAAGATGGGAGTAGTAGTTGATTTAATGACCCGGCTCCCGGTGGAGATTTGGTTTCAAGAAAATCCCAGAGCTTCTGATACGAAGTTGGAGTCGAATCTGTTGAACTTAGTCAAGGCTAACACCCTACTGTTACTGGATAGAGGGTTTTATCACTTTTACTTTTGGCAGCAATTAATTGACCAGGGGATTGAAAATCAAGATTTAGGCATTGTCAAACAGCGGCGAAAACCCAATGTCAAACTTATCGTAGCTCCTTTTCCTGACCGACAACGAAGTCGGTCGGAGTTCTTTTTCCAACCCTCTTCTGAAACCCCCTTGACAATTGTCATACAGGCTTAACTTGTCACCAATGGTCAGAGAAGAGCCTCCAAGTGATAAAGCTCAACCGTCGTCATCACCAGAAAATTGACCGAAGGAATTCGGTTGTGTTGCAAAAACCTGCGTGAGCCAAGGACGCGCTTTCAGCGAGCGCCCCGAAAAAAAATCAATCAAAGGAGGAAATTCATCATGTCTAACAAAAACTTCTCCAAAATTACTGCTGTAACCACAACAACAACTTCACTGATATTAACAGTTGCTACAGGGATACTTTTTTCTCCCCCCGCTGAGGGCTTTACCTTGCAGACTGATAGTAATGGCTTCGTAACTTCCGAACAAATCAGAGATTTGAAATCTCTAGGTATAAAGATAGCTGTTCCTTCCTATGTGCCCGACAGATTTCGGATTGATAAAGTCCAAGCTATCAAATAAAAGCTGAATTGAAACTACGACAAGAAACAAGGATAAGGCTAATGGTAAATCTGGCAAAAAGAGGTCTGAGTTTATTAATTTCATCTACAGTCTTGTTAATGGCTCAAGTGAGTTTAGCGGGTGAGCGAGACTTTAATCTCACCTTTAG
>JBFRWF010000048.1:0-4454 GCA_051439465.1 Xenococcaceae cyanobacterium
AGGAATGCCACTAAAAGGAGCCACCTTACCAGGAAAAGGAACCGATGAGTCCCATTATCTACCAACCTGGAAACAGCTAACAGAAATTATTGGTCATAAAGACTTCCTCTTTCTGGCAGATTCTAAAGGGTCAACTTGGACAAATCGGGCAAAAATTAACGATGAAGGAGGAATTTATTGTTTGACTCTAGCTATGACCCAACCGCGTCCCAAACTTCTGTCCGATTGGGTAGCTAATCCCCCGACAGAAGTAATAGAGATTTTCAATCATTCCGGAGAAGAGACAGAATCTCCCATTGGTAAAGGGTTTGAAGTTCCTCTGGGTAGTCTTTAGTATGACAAGCGTACTACTCCTCGTCCTACTGCCGAAAGGTTGTTAGCGGCTTTTAAGGACATCACATTTTACTTTTATCGAGATGGAGCAACTGAAATTAGTCCTCTCAATTGGAGACAACGACAAATTTTACATCTGATGAATATTCCTGAGTCTATCTACACTTTTCCCTCAATTGACCCTGGCTAATCGGGAGCATCCTATTTTGGCAAATAGAAGCAAATAGAAGGGAAGGCGGAATTTAAAATTCGCGATTAATACTCGCGAATTAATTGCCAATAATGAATTTATATATTTTATTTTTGAGGATATTAGACATTCGTTGACATAAGAAAGTTCGTCTTGTTTTAGGTAATGATCGCTTATTTTAGGTAGCGATCGCTTGTTTGAGGTAGCGATCGCTTGTTTCAGATGTAGAGCGTTAAATAGGGCTGGCTGAATAAAAGTGAAAAGTAAGCCAGATAAGGGTTTTGAGCCTTTTTTTTCCAAACAAGTGCAAGGTTATAACACCTAGAGTCGCAAAACCCTTGCACTTTTCGGCAGGCGGGAGTCGCTTCGCAACGCTGCCGGAGGCAGATCGCCAGGTAAATTGGGAAACTAAGGCAAGAAACTACCATAAGGCGGCGCTGTGTGGCTTCTAGATTCGCTCTGTAGACTTTTTCAGCAAGCCCTAAATAAGTTTCGTCAATATTCGCGAGTATTACTAGCGAATATATTTTCCTATTTTTGCCAAAATGGGATGCTCCCGGCTAATCTTACCGACTCGTCCGTACTATCTGGACCTCTCTAATCTCTCAACTGTTTACCCAGACTACACTTGAGACGTTTTATTTTGCTAGGGGCATTTAATTTGAGCGAACGGTGAGTATTACTTTGCCTTCAAATCTACGGAACTCAACAGCAAATTGATCAAAAACATCTGCTTGTCCCAGGATGCGAGTCATATTACTATAGGGGAGAATCCCAATTCGACAGGGAAAGGTATATAGGTATTTCCTAGTTGGGCGGGACGCAGATAATAACTGGCTCTTTGCCTTGTGAACGATAGTGTTTTTGAATTGCTTTAAAGTCAATCTCTCCCAAAACACCTAAAAATTTGTCGTCAACGACAACCATATCTTGACCTCGGTACTGGGCAAGGAGTTCGGGGCGATTGTAAGGGAAAGGGGCCTTGGCAATTCTCGCTTTTCGGAGTTCTGGTGATAAATTGCTAATGTTCATTATGCAAGTCTATATTTTACATGCCTTTCAGAAAAAATCGAAAACAGGGATCAAAACACCAAAACAGGACATAGACTTAATCAAACGCAGATTGAAAGAAGCACAAAACAAGGAAGCTGGAAAATGACCAAAGAAACTGTTTTTGAAGAGAGTAGCGGCAACATTTTTGCCGATCTCGGCCTTGAAGATGCCGATGAACTCATGGCACGAGCAAAGCTTGGTCTACAAATCCTTGATGCTCTCGAAGAGCGCAATCTTCAACAAAGGGAAATCGCCGATCTGCTTGGGATCAAGCAATCTGAAGTATCTCTCTTGAAATCCGGTAAGTTTCACCGTTTCAGCGAAGGTCGTCTTGTCGGGTTTTTGAATAAGCTCAACCGCAAAGTCATTTACCAAGTTAGCAACCACAAAGTAGGCGAGCCGCTCCAAGACGTTGTTTTTGTACCGTGAAAAAAAGAGCTTGCGAAAATAGACGAGGTAGGAAAGACAATCACGTTGGGATTGCTTCGAGCCTGCTGCGCTTCCCTTGCAATGACAGAATATAAAGGATACCATTGAAACGACCGCAAAGTCTTGCCAAATAATACTTTTGACTGTCTTGAGTGCGATTTTATCAGTCCCAAAGGAATGAGCTATGACCAAATATTGAGCTTATGGAAAGTAACTTTAAAAATATTGATCTTGTCATCCGGCTCTTCGTTGTCAGCTTGTTAGCCGCTTGGTGTTTTATCCTCCTCCGCCCATTCATAGCGGTCATCCTCTGGGGAGTAATCCTAGCGATCGCATTATTTCCCTTGTTTCTTTGGCTTAAAGAACGTATGGGCGGGCGTGCTAAGTTGGCGGGGACAATCCTTACCCTAGTTGGTATCGCCATTATTATCGGCCCAGTCAGCGTCATGGCAACAGTTTTTGTCAGCAACGCTCAGGATTTGGCCAATAGTCTCGCAGCGGGCACCCTGGTTGTACCACCTCCCCCCGAAGGCATCTCTACATGGCCCTTGATCGGCGAACCTTTGCATAATTTGTGGCAACAAGCATCAGTCAACCTTGGGGCTGTTTTAAGTAAATTCAAGCCACAGCTTGAACAATTAGCTAAAAGCTTGTTGTTCCTTGCTGCAAATATTGGTCTAACCCTGCTTAAGTTCCTCTTATCAATTATTATCGCTGGGGTGCTGATGCTAAACGCGGAGGGGCTAAAACGTGGTCTGACTCGGGTGATTTCACGGCTGACACCGACACAGGGTCAAGCTTATATAAAACTTGCCACTTCCACTGTCCGCAGCGTTACCCGTGGCATTATTGGGGTTTCCGTCTTACAGAGTCTGCTAATTGGGATTGGTCTGACGGTTGCGGGTATTCCCTCAGCCGGCTTATTGGCACTTCTCTGCTTGCTCTTGACGATTATCCAGATCGGTCCGGGTCTTGTGGTTCTACCGACAATAATCTTTGCCTGGTCAACAATGAAGACATTGGGGGCGTTACTTTTCACCGTCTGGATGCTCCCTACCATGCTCATCGATAACGTACTCAAGCCGATCTTAATGGGGCGGGGGCTTCCTGTCCCGATGGTGGTTATTTTAATTGGCGTACTCGGTGGAACCTTTGCTCATGGCATCCTTGGTCTGTTCGTCGGACCAGTGATCCTGAGTCTCGGCTATGAGCTATTGAGAGCGTGGATTAATTACGACCCTGCCACAGCGTCGATTCCGGTTGATGGAGAGCGCTGACTTTTCGCTTCCCCCAATAACCTTTTTTACTATTATGTTAACCAGTAACCTCTATATTCATGCTTGAGAGCTTCTGGCTTACCTCGTCCTAAATAAGGGGTGCGGTTGATATCTTTAATGAGAGTGACAATTTTTTGGTGTATTTTCTTGTTTAGCTGAAACCTGCAGAAGCCCCACATCTGTACTCGTAGAGTCAGCGTGGGATGAATGCGGGGCAAAATCAATCCGGTGAATCCCGGTAGTCTAGACTAGGCTACGCCCCTGCTCCGCAGCGCGTCCCTGCTACGCAGCGCGACGCTGCTGCGCAGATGATTTTGCATCTTGGAGCTACGCTACATCACAGATACCTCCTCGTTTTTGTACTGACTCAACCAGGGATGGCTTAACCACTTTGTTTTTGACCCCAGGATAGTTGGCAATCTTTACACCTTTGCCCTTGTTTTGCATTCCAATTACCTCAAAAATTCTCCCCTCAAATCTCACCAAATTCCCTTGTTTGTATGGATATCTTTTGGTCTTGATTCGTCGCTGACCCTTGCTTACCAAGTGACCTCTGTAAACACGCAGGTTTTCACCATTTTTATTTTTGTTACGGGTTCTACGACCACTACATAACTTGGCACCAGGCTTTACTTTTTCTTTTTTACTAACATCTCTGGTGTCCCAGTATTTGGCATCATAAAACTGTTCCATTGAGCGTTTATGCCTGCGGATTTGCTCTAATATCTTTGGAGTACAGCGCGTTTGTTTCTCGCCACCAGCAATAACGAAAGCATCATTGTGGTGTGTTTTGTCTATCCCTAATTCATTCCTGTCAATCTTGGTAATACATCCCCAAGTCACTCCATCAGCAATCTTGACCAGCCTGACTTTTACCGTACTCATAAAGGTCTCTGGTTTGAATCCCTTGGTTTTTGGTTCCCATCCATATAGGAAGCCTGACTTGAGGTGATTCTTGGTGGTGTGACATTTATGGCATAAGGTGATTAGATTCCCAGGTCTATCTGTTCTGTCTTGCTTCCAAAAACCAATGTGATGAACTTGAAGAATGGGCTGTTTGGACTTGTTTTTACAATCAGGGTTCTGACATTTATGACCATCTCTGTGCAAAATATATTGCCTGAGATGGGAAAAGCCATACTGAACTCCGACTTGATATTCCTTTCCCTGTA
>JBFRWF010000049.1:0-15406 GCA_051439465.1 Xenococcaceae cyanobacterium
AATAGGGAATAGGGAATAGGTAATGGGGAATAGGTAAGGGGAAATAGGTAATGGGGAATATAGTAGTCCTAAATGAGTCGTGGCAAATCAAAACATATATAAACTGTCCCGGCTTAAGTGGATAGCCCACTCTGGAACCTACATTACCCAAAATTGCAGGCTGGCGAGAGTTCTCTCGACCCAATAAATCAAATTTGGTGAAGGTTACCCGATGACGACTTCCGCTGGTTCATTGGCTAGATGTTACCGTATAAAGCTGGCCTGTTCGTAGGTGGAAGCGTTCTTCAAAGTTGAGCGAATCAAAATACTCTTGGTCAGGATAGTCCTTTAGCTGGTTAACAATCCACTTGACACAGGTTCTAAGTGATGAACAGTATTTGGGGTTAGCGAGAACAATATCTAGATCAATCAAGTCAAGTATTAGTTCAGGATGTTTAGTTTCACTGTAACCTGGAAATATTTTCTTGATCTGGCTTTTGGGATTTTGTATAGCTTCTACATCACCATCATGCGGCTCAACAGGTGGTTTAAGTGCCAACGCGATATTGAGTGCATCTGGATGTGCAAAAAAGTAGGCTTCAAGCATATTCACTAAAAAGTGAACCGAAGCACGCCCTTTCTTGCTCTTTAATGCCTTATCAAAAGCTGTTCGATAGCGGTGAAACGTCTCAATCGCTTCATCTTTGCTAATTTTTTCAAGATCGTCGATCAGAATGACACGATTACATTTGTCATGCTCGATATAGCGTCTTGCTGGTGCACCAATCTGCTCAAAATCCCTGTTAGGTATTTGCTGCCCTTTCCCTGCCATACGCGCAAGTCTTTTCTGAGACGTAATTGGACGCCGCTGTCCAAAAAACTCTTTGACAGCAAAGGTGCAAATTTTTGAACTTGATAATGAATCGAACATCTTTGAAAGACGCTGTTTTTCACCTTTTCCGGTCACAAATAGAATGAATTTGAAATGATAGCATTGTTCAGACATCGCCTAACCTACTTTGAGTCTGCTTTGAGGTGCAATTAGTTCAGCCATGTAAAGTGAGCCGGCTGCATATTCATCCAACAAATCCTGTATTTCTTCCATCTCACTTACACGTTGCATAATCGTTTCCCCATTCGATCCAATCTCCGCAGCAATGATGTTTTCTGCATCAAATTGACTAATCAAAACAGGGGAATGTGTTGCAATGAACACTTGCTTGCTCCAATTGGAGACTGCTTCGTCTACTGCTTCGGCAAAAACAGCTAGTGCATGGGGATGAAGCGAAACTTCAGGCTCATCGAAAAGGATTAAAGTTGGTCTATTCCCCTCAGAGAATAGGGCAGTCAAATGTGTCAAAAGCTGCAAATGGCCATCGGAGACGCCTGAAGCTTTAATCGGTTCTCGGTGCTCGTTTTCAATAAAACTACCATACACGCTGTTTGCACCTTGCTGTTCAAGATATATTTTGTCGAATGTTGGGAAGCTCTTTTGCATAAATTTTATGATGGTTTCATAGCGTTTATCACCAATTTCTCGTTGATCCCTGACATTGCGAAGAACTGACCACAGGTTTTCACATCTGTCATACAGACGCCTGTATGAATCAGATTCTGACCCGTAGGTTCTCAACCGATAAAGGTCTGCAGAGCGCGCATGATACTTGCGGGTGTAGTGCAACAGACGATCTACTTCTGCAGCCTCGAAAGCATTGTCCTCAAAATCTAGATAACGGTTTAATGCTAGCTTTTGCGGTTCACGAAGCTCGATAGGAACTAACTGGTCAAATTTTGAATGAAAGAAACTTACTTTGCTACTGCCAATAGTGCGGTTAATCAGTTCTTTATTGTTGTTTTTTGATGTCAAAGTTTCGCCTACATATGATTCGATCCGCCCTGATGAGAATCCAAACTTCACATTGTAAATCGCCTGTTCAGTCTCGATCTCAATCGAAATGTGAGCACCGGGTTCAGCTTTATTCCAGAGGACACCAATCCCATAACTTCTATCGGATGCAGCAATATCCACACCTCGGATAGCACAATCTCTAACAAACCAAATCGCGTCGAGGAATGTAGTCTTGCCTGCACCGTTCGGGCCAAATAATACATTCACACCTTTTGTATGCACTTCGATATGTTCAAGTGAACGATAGTTTTTTACTGCTAGTTTTTGAAATTTAAGTGACATATGATATACCTCAATGCCATGTTATAAGAGGCTTTGAACAAAAATTTTAGTCTTTCGATAATATATTATAGCAATGACCATATACAGCAATCAGATCTGAGTTGTAAAATCCAATAAACGATACAATAGACAATAGGGGATTTTGGAGGCAGCAATGGTTCAAGCAACGGAATATCTTTACATTGTCAGAGATGATGAGATCCTGAGCGGTGAGCCAATTATCCGGGGAACCCGTACGCCTGT
Source organism: Xenococcaceae cyanobacterium (assembly GCA_051439465.1). Lineage (GTDB taxonomy): Bacteria > Cyanobacteriota > Cyanobacteriia > Cyanobacteriales > JBFRWF01 > JBFRWF01. Next base: position 2,414 of record JBFRWF010000049.1, read on the forward strand.
CAGAGCGATTGTTGAAACTTGGCGCATGGGTACTGCACCTGAAGAAATTCCAAAAGGAATGCCCTATTTAACTTTGGGACAAGTATTTGGTGCATTAACTTATTACAGCGACCACCAAGACGAAATCAATCGCTACATTGAACGCAACCGCATCCCTGAGGAGTTAATTGATCCATTGGTTAAAAATTTGTGAACAGTCTTTTTATCTGTTTGTATTTGGATGAAGAGGAACTTGTACAGATTTATTTTGATTCCGGGCAGATGCTAGGGTGTTGATTTTGTTAAAGGCGATCGCTTTTAGCATTGGTAGAGGATTGAAGGGCGATCGCACCTGAGTTGGTAGTGATGGAGATGGGGGTGAGGGGTTTGTAGGGGTGCAAGGCTTGCACCTTTCCCTCGCCAATTAAAAATAGAGATTGGGCGTATACCATACAGTTCAGAGCGATCGAGAAACAGGCTTTGCCAAGGGGATGTACGTCTACCACTATCGCCTCTTTGACCGTTACAATCGTTCTATAGCCAGTCTAGCCGTATTAGGTGACGATCACACCGGATGGAGACCAAATCAGTATCGCGATGAGCTATGGAGTTGTGAACTCAGCTTCAAGTTTCCTATCGTTAAATTACTAGACTATGGGAAACAGGCGATCGTTGACTTCCTAGAACACCGATTCAGTAATCAGGATATCTGCGATCAATGTAGGGGCACGGCATCAACAAACTTTGTTTGCCCAACCAAAAGCCTTAAAACGCCGTGCCCTTGAATTAGTAGCAGTAAATCACTGAGATAGACTTGCACATATTAGTTGATGATGAAGGAAAAGGATAACATTCTAAAAAGAGTTTGGGTCATATCTTTATAAGGATGGATAAAGAGACAGAAAGGCCTGTATCAAAATAAATAGAGTTAATATAGTGGTAAAATAAAGGAAGGTTAACAAATCGTTCAAGTGAACGGCAAAAAGACGCCGCCGCTTAACTCAACGTTGGGCAGATACTTCCTCTCTCGATCACAAGAATCATTTTGCTATGCTCCAAAGACTATATGTACACAACTTCAGATGCTTAGAAAACTTTGAACTGACTCTAAAGGAGATGTCATCCGCTCTTTTGATTGGAAAAAATGGTGTGGGTAAATCAACCATCGCTATTGCATTAGAAGTGCTTCAGAGAATTGGTCAAGGCATAAATAGAGTTGGACAACTTGTCCAGTTAAAGGATTTCGCTCGTGGAAGATATGATGTTCCGATTCGGTTTGAAATAGAAGTATTACTTGACGAGAAAATATACAAATATGTCCTTGCCTTGGAGTTGCCAGAAAACTTTAGAGAGCTTCGAGTTTTTGAAGAGCAACTGCTAGTTGGAGGAGATCCAATTTACTCTCGGAAAGAAGCTCAAGTCACTCTTCACACCAGCTCACAAAATCGTGAAGTTCAGTTTCTGGTAGATTGGCATCTTGTTGCCCTTCCAGTGATTCAGGAGCAATCAGAGGCTGATTCGCTTCATATTTTCAAGACTTGGCTTGCGCACATGATCATTTTAGCCCCGATCCCAAGCTTGATGACTGGAGACTCCAGCGGCGAAACTTTGGAGCCAAAGCGAGACGGTTCAAACTTTGGGGAGTGGTTTTCTGGGTTACTCAGTCGCTATCCTGCCGCCTACACACAGGCTGACAGATATCTCCGAGAAGTTATGCCTGACATTCAGGATTTTCTGAATGAACCGATCGGCAAAGACTCTAAAAGCATGATTGTTCGGTTTGAAAAAAATAATGCACTTCTGAGAGTTGACTTTGGGGACTTATCTGATGGTGAGAAATGCTTTTTTCTTGGTGCTGTCGTCTTAGCTGCCAACAAATACTATGGTCCACTTTTTTGCTTCTGGGACGAGCCTGATAACTATCTCTCCTTATCAGAAGTTGGACATTTTGTAACATCTTTGCGGCGCTCATTTAACAATAGTGGACAAATTTTGGCAACCTCGCATAATGAGGAAGCAATCAGAAAGTTTTCAAATGAAAATACCTTTGTCCTTGATCGAAAAAGCCACTTAGAGCCAACTTTGATCAGACCGCTCAGTGATATATCTGTCAGAGGCGATCTCGTAGAGACTTTAATTCGTGGCGATATAGAGCTATGAGTAATAAGTATAAACCGCACCTTCTGGTGTTGCCCGAAGATGATGCTAATCGCCAGATTGCAAACGGATTTGTTCTTCATCCCAACCTTAACGAACGTGCGATTCAAGTCCTACCATCTGCTGATGGTTGGAGAAAAGTGCTGGATAAATTCAAGAACGTTCATGCCCCCGAAATGCAGAAATATCCACACAGAATGATTGTTATGCTTATTGATTTTGACGATCAGCAAAAGGAACGATTGAGTTATATAAAGAATCAGATTACACAGAATCTAATTGATAGAGTATTCGTTCTTGGAGTACTATCTGAACCAGAGAGTCTGAAAAAAGACATCCAAAGAACTTTTGAGGATATCGGGAAAGTTCTTTCAAAGGATTGCTCCGACAACACGAATGAATTATGGGGGCATAATCTTCTTAAATAGATTCTAGTGAAGAACCATGAGCAAAGTCTCTAAATTCTTCACATTCTTCCTCTTCTTCCTCACAATCATTAGGATTGTCTATAGGAGATAATGGCAACATTATCCCCACAGTACATAGGCAGTCAAAGACGGAAGCTATCGCCGTCGTTTGTGATTGACTACAACCTATTTTTCAAGCCGATTTAGATGCGTTTACCCTGATTTTCCCTCCCTTTACAAACAGAAGATGCAGTCTATTTAGCCACCACGAAATTCACCAGCTTTCCTGGCACTACAATTACCTTTTTAACCTCCTTGTCCTGAATATAGCGCTGGGCAACTTCCGATTGGCGGGCATACTGTTCCAAAGCTTGCTTATCAGAATTAGCCGGAACTTGAATCGTACCCCGCGTCTTACCCATGATTTGAATCACTAAGGTAATTTCATCCACCACCAAAGCTGAGGGGTCAACCTTCGGCCAAGCTTGCCTATTTACCGACTCAGTATGAGCAAGCTGATGCCACAATTCCTCAGCAATATGAGGTGCAAAAGGAGCTAGAAGTATAATCAGCGTCTCAATACCCTCTGCATAAACTGGCGAGTCCAGACATTTCGCATCAGAAAGGGCATTACTCAGCTTCATCAACTCTGAAACAGCTGTATTAAACTGATATTCCCCCTCTAAATCCTCCGAGACTTCCTTAATCGCCGTATGAATTGCCCGCCGCAAATCCTTCTCGACTTTGGATTTTGGATTTTGCCATTTTTTGACTCCTTCCTGCGGGCGTGTTTTGGATTTTCCTGCTTTCTTAGCTGACTGCTTCTGAGCAAATTCCGCAACCAAACGCCAAACCCGATTTAAAAAGCGGAATTGCCCTTCTACATCCGCATCATCCCACTCCAAATCTTTCTCTGGCGGTGCTTTAAACAAGATAAACATCCGGGCTGTATCTGCCCCATACTTGGCCAAAACCTCTTGAGGATCAACGCCATTGTATTTAGATTTGGACATCTTCTCGTAGAAGAAGGACAGGCGTTCCCCCGTTTCTTTCTCATAGAAGACTAACTCAAGTTCTCCGGTTTCTGGGTTTTTCTCCTTAACGGGGTTTACTTCTGTTGGAGGAATGTATTTACTAGTTTTCGGGTTTTTATAGGTTATTGCCTGTACCATCCCTTGGGTTAGGAGCTGTTGGAAAGGTTCGTCAAAATTGAGTAAGCCGCGATCGCGCAGCACTTTCGTAAAGAAGCGGGAATAAAGCAAGTGTAAAATCGCGTGTTCAATTCCCCCCACATACTGATCCACTGCCATCCAGTCATTTACCTTATCTGAGGCAAAGGCTTTCCGATCATTCTTAGCATCGGTATAGCGGAGGAAATACCAAGACGAATCAATAAAAGTATCCATGGTGTCTGTTTCCCGCTTGGCTGGTTCCCCACAACTGGGACAGGGTACATTCACCCAATCTTCTAGTTGAGCCAAAGGAGAGGGACCACGTCCAGTAAACTCCATATCCTCTGGTAACTTAACAGGTAAGTCCGATTCTGGCACTGGCACTGTGCCACAGCTAGGACAGTGAATCACTGGAATAGGGGCACCCCAATACCGCTGGCGAGAAATTAACCAATCCCGCAGGCGATATTGCACCCGCGCCTTACCATAGCCTTGTTTTTCGGCATATTCAATAATTCCTGTTTTCCCTTCGGTAGATGGCATGCCGTCAAACTGACCGGAATTGACCATCATTCCTGGGTCAGTATAGGCTGCTTCTAGGGGTTTCGTGCCATCTTCTCCTTCTGGCACAATCACCACCTTAATTGGGAGATTCTTTTCTTTGGCAAATTTGAAGTCCCGCGTATCATGAGCAGGGACACCCATCACTGCACCCGTACCATATTCATAAAGCACATAATCAGCAATTAAGATGGGAATCTCTTCCCCATTAAAAGGATTAATTGCCTTACCACCCGTGAGAATACCCCGCTTTGGCTTATCTTCAGCAGTACGTTCAATCTCACTCTCCCTGGCGACTTCTTTAATAAAAGCCTCTACCGCTTCCTTCCTATCTGGGGTAGTAACGCGAGGGGTTAAGGGATGTTCCGGTGCTAGCACGACGTAGGTAACGCCATAAACCGTATCAGGACGAGTGGTAAAAACGCCTATCTTCTCATCCATCCCTATAATGGGAAACTCTAAATAAGCACCAACAGATTTACCAATCCAGTTGGCTTGCATTAACTTTACCCTTTCTGGCCAACCGCTCAACTTTTCGAGGTCGTTGAGTAATTGTTCGGCATAGTCGGTAATTTTCAGGAACCACTGGCGCAACAGTTTGCGCTCGACTATAGCACCGGAACGCCAGGAGCGACCTTCGTTATCTACCTGTTCGTTTGCCAGGACCGTCTGATCGACGGGGTCCCAATTGACGGCTGCTTCTTTCTGATAGGCTAATCCCCCCTTGAGAAACTGCAAGAAAATCCACTGCGTCCACTTGTAGTACTCCGAGGAACAGGTGGTCACTTCCCGACTCCAGTCCAGGGAGATACCCAGTTGCTGAAGTTGCTGTTTCATCTGGGCAATGTTTTGATAAGTCCATTTAGCGGGGGGGATACCCCGATCAATGGCGGCGTTTTCGGCGGGTAAACCAAAGGCATCCCAACCCATCGGGTGAAGGACGCGATACCCCTGCATTCGCTTCAGGCGAGCAATAACATCAGTAATCACATAGTTACGGACGTGACCCATGTGCAGGTTGCCCGATGGATAGGGGAACATGGACAGGGCGTAGAATTTGGGCTTGTTGTTGTCTTCTGGGGTTTGGTCTAAAGCAAGTTCTGCCCAAGTCTGTTGCCATTTTTGCTCGATGGCTGCTGCGTTGTATTGGGACTCCACGAATGTTTCTCCACCGAAGTCGTACTTATTTCATATTTTGACAGATTTCCAGTCAGATGGGGAATGCCTGAACGCTTTCTGCTTCGTTTTGCCCACTTCATTGACAAATTAGCGTTAAATCTAAGTTAAGTTAGATATATTCCCAGAAATTTTCTGGTCAAAAAGATTAAATTGTGAGGGTTAGTTGCTCTCTATTGCTGAAAAATGTCTAAAAATTTATACGACCAAGATATTCAATTATGGATTGAGCAAACGATCCGCCAATTACAGAACCGCGAATTTGAGTCATTGGATCTTGAACACTTAATTGAGGAGCTAACAGATTTGGGCAAATCAGAAAAAAACACCTTGAAAAGCAATCTCAAAATCTTGTTAGCGCACTTACTCAAGTTAAAGGTCCAGCATGAAGTTCCCGATACAATGAAAGCTAGTTGGTACAATTCAGTCATTGAACATCGTCAGCGAGTTCTGGACAATTTGGAAGATACCCCCTCTCTAAAAAGTTTTTTGATAGAGGCTATAGAAAAAGCTTATCCTGATGCCCGTAAAGTAGCTATCAAAGAGGGCAAGTTTGCCAAGTTTGGTGTCCGTATTCCAGAAGATAGGGAATATCCAACCACTTGTCCTTTCTCGATGGAGCAGATACTAGATGAGGACTTCTACGGGGTATAGTTTTCTCTAGGCATTCAAGCCCCGCTTGTACGCAACCAGCGTCAAGGGTGGGTTGTTGAATCAGATGGGGAATGTCTGAAGGCTTTGTGCTTCATTTTGTCCACTTCATTGACAGGACTTGAGAATTGATTCGATGTAAGGCAAAAAATCTGTGAACCAATTATCCCAAACTTGTGCTCCTTGCCCACTTTTAGAAATCAAAGAGTTGATAGTATTTCGCCACTGAGAATTTTCATCGCCACCGGGAAGTATCATTCCATAAGCTGCACAAAACGGACGATTATTTTTAACTAGGGTTACTAAAGTATATTTTTGGGGGTTGAGCTCAAGAGCTGAGGCTGTTCCTACTAAAAGAATACCATCACTGGCAAATCCTGTAATTTCACCAAGTTGGACAGCGGCTATGCCGTGGCTTCTGCGGGCAAAAGAGTCCTGAATTTGTTCTTCAGGATATACTTGTCGAATATCTCTTTCGTTTGTAGTCCCTCTAATTATACCAATTTTTCCCCTTATTAGAGTGTCCTCTGTCGCGTCCGATCTTACAAATATTTGCGTCGCTGTCACAAAAAAAGGTGCAGAAAACTTGATTCCGTACTCCCTTTCCCGCTCCGGCGCGATTGTGTTAGGTCCGCACTCAAAATGTACAGTGCCACGTTTGACTAAGTCCCATCGAGTTTGAGTTGTAGAATTAACTAAGTTTACCCTAATCGTTTTACCCAGTTTTTGGCTGAGATTGCTTGCTAATTTTCGGGCAAAATCTGCACAGTATCCTGTTTTATTACTTCCAAAACCGAAAATAGGAGAATCATCTCTAACTCCGACTCTTAAAACACCAGTGTTCTGAATCTCTTGCTCAATTGTTCTTGCCCAGCTCAGCTTTGGACAACCCACGGATACGGCAATACTACAGAATATAATTGCCAGTTTTAGCCCTCTATTCATTTTTACTTATTCTCATTCCATATTGAGTAACTATAGCAGTCCTATTTAGGTTGTGAATCAAAACCCTATTCAAAAGGGAACAGGCAACAGGAGTAAGGGTTCTTATATATGTTTTGATTTGTCACGACTCATTTAGGACTGCTATATGCTACTGTTATTCCCAAAAATTGTCAAAGACATAAATCGTAAATTCTCAAAAAGTGCTGGTAGAGAAGCCATAGCTTAGCTACCAGCTCGCCAAACAACCTAAGTAACAGCCAAAGTTTTGGCTCGAATCACGTCAGGTAAAGGTGGAATTTGCCCATCTCGGAGGTTACTAAATAAACAACACTATGTTAAGAAGTGTAAAGGGCTTCAATCCCTTGCTGTTGCCTGTTGCGCCCAGCCGACAGCGTCGACGCTGGGCGCACTGTTGCCTGTTGCCTTGTCTTCATAGTTAACTTTACTTTTGTCCGACTACTTATGAGCAGGAAGCCGACAGGATAGCGGCATCAGTAGTGCAGCAAATTAATCATCCAGCACAAGTAACGATGGCTCAGGGTGGGGCGGTGCAGCGATCGCCTTTACCACCGCAGAAGTTACAGCAACACCCACCCACGGAAAAACCACCGGCATCCTATGGTGATCGTGCGTACCAAGAAAAAGGAGAAAAGAGATAGCTACACTTTTTTGGGCGCAAGCCTTGCGCCCCTACAGTATCCCTATCCCGATGAAGGGCGATCGCCTACTCTGACACTCACTGCATATTTGAGCCATTTTGTCAATGGGTAACTCCTAATTAATTAACCATGATTAACATCCCTTGGGCAATGGTGCCCAAGGGGCGCTCAAGCACAAAAACTGGTAGGTTCCGAAGCAGAAAGGACGCGCAAGGACGCACCCTACAGAAATCGCCTACCAAGAAAATACTGGGCTTACGCTGCCTGATTGCCTCTTATTGAGCGTGCCAGAAGGCGATCGCGCTCAACTTAGCTTTCAAGGCTTACTTACTGCTACAATCTGCTCAACTGTTAGCTGCAACTCTGGGAAAGTCCTAGAGATAATCCGAGCGCTTCGGGTAAACCGACTTACCTGATATTGACCATTAACCAACAAGTAAACAAAGACAGTGGGGGTTTTAGGTTTACCCAGATACTTAACAGGAGCGATCGCTTGGTAATCTACAATCCAGTATTCCTTAATGCCTAGTCGCTGATACTCATCCAGCTTTTGCAGATAATCATCCTTCCAGTTTGTTGAAGTCACTTCCACAGCCAACTGGATGGGTTCACGCAGCGCAGCATAAGAAGCCCGATAATTCTGCCAAACTTCTCCATCAATCACGCTAACATCAGGATTACGTCCTTGTTCTTGCCCATCTTTAGTTTCAACCCGAATGATCACCGTATTTTTAACTACATAATCTAGATTGAGGCGTTTTATTTCATCTTTGATGGAGTCAGCAATAAAGTCTGCAACATCATCGTGTATGCCTGTTGCTCTCATTTCTATGATGTCTCCATCTACTAGCTCATAGCGACCTTGGCCATCAGGGTATTGCTCAAGAAATTCTTCAAAGGTCAGGGGCTTAATTGTGGCTTGGGTCATGGCGCTATCTCTTCTCTGAGCATGAGAATACTATTATAGCTAATCATCAACGCTTTACAAACTGAAACGGAAATTAAAGTTTCTGTGAACTTTTTATTTCCATATTTATGTGGTGTTAGACTGAAAGAGGAGTCAACCTTTTCTGATTCAAAAGCTATGTCAACTGGTTTTCACATCCCCTCGTTCCCTGGCTTTGCCTGGGCATGTCATTGCCGCAGGCAGCCAAGCAGAGTTAATTGAGCAGCTGGTGCGATCGCGCCTGCTCGAAAACTGGGAATCTCAGGATGAGCCGGAGCATTTGAAAAACATTTGAGACCGACTCCTCAGCAATAAGCAACGCGTAGGTAGGCTGCTGAAGCTTTATCAACACATTTTGTAACAGGGAGAAATTGCAGCAGATGATAGTTCTAAACAATTCAATTTGCGGCTATCGTCGAATTAGTTCGGCAGAACAAAAGCTGTACGCTCATTTACTCGAATGCGTACAAAGGGAATCTCCTAGCCAGCTGCTCGATAACTTCTGCCGTTTGTTCATTAAGGGATCGGAATACAAAGACAATCAAGTCCGCTCAGCGCTGCAAACAATCATTAACTCCAAGCAGGCAAAACAGGAATTTAAATTGATCCTCGACCGCTGCTGCCACATTGTTATCAATCATTGGCAAATGCAGCCCCAACTACAACCAGCCATCCCAGAATTAGTAGCGCTGTTCGAGAACCTGCCCCCTCCTAGCAGTGTATCCTATAGCACCACAAGTCGTTTGCGGCAGCTAGTGAGAGATTTTACCAAGACCGACCAATATCTAAAGCTGCAACGTTTAGTGCGAGTCGTCAGTGCAATAGAAGAAACCAACAATTCTGTGGGAAGCTTAATTAATCGCTATCCTTACTTGTATGAGTATTGTTTGCTCACTGAAGACAGCAGTTCCGAACATCGGCAAACTGTACAGCGAATTCAAACTCAGATGCAACGCCGTCTTGAGCTTGACCTTTCTCAGTATGTTACTTATAAGGTGCGGCTGGCAAAAATAGCTCGCAATCCTTTATCCTCAACAGGAGCAGGATCAACTATACGGCAGGTAAAAAATCCCACACTATTGAGCGATCGCAAGTTAAGCATAGCTCTCGAACAGTTCGTCGGCAAAGTTGAAGGCGACTACACCTACCGGGATTTATCCCAAAATTTTCTTGCCCACAGCATTCAAACACCTTCCTATAAAGCTTTCAAAGACGACTTATACGAATACCTGGTATCCTCAATTGACCCTAAATACGGGAAACATCAGTTTAACGATAAACTGTATAAAAAGATACAAAGCACTCTACCCCATTGCAATTCCCAGAAGCCCCGTGAATTTCTGATGCTGCGCACTTGTAGCCAGCTATTGAACTTCTTAGTGGTGGAAAGTCCTCAGCGCATTAACCACTATGTTTTTATGGACTTGATTACCAACCTGGGATCAACCTGTACCATTGGTTTGCTGCTGAAATTGGTGCTGCTGTCTCCCAAAGTCAAACCTTACTTAGAACAACGACTCTCTATCCTGTTTAGTCACTACGAATCCTTTGGTCAAAAAGAGGTTCCCTGGTTAGTCAAAGCGCTGGAAAATCTCCATATTGCCTTCAGCGTTCACTTTGGGAGGGCAGACTTATCTTGTTTGAACAGAATGCTTTAGCGCATTCCCCATCTACGAAACTGTAGGAAGTCAAATTGCCCCCAAATAGATGACCCCATATTTTCATCATCTGTCCCTAGGATCACACCACCTGTTGCACCGGGAATAAGTTCAATTGCTTCTACTTTGTGGTTAGGAAGGCGATAGAGGGGAACGAGAGCCTGATTCTGCCGAAAACGAATTTGATTGCCCTGTAAACTAAATACACCAGCAACGTAGACAGCAGACTGAAATGGCCCATCATTGCCATTATCCATTGCTGCAGTAATGTAGAGAATTCCCGCCGGATCTATCTTCAAGTCGGAAATATGGCGAACATTACAAACTGGCCAAGGCACTCTCAGGCTAGCTGAACCTTGTTGAGTAATCTCGTAGGTTTGCAAGTCTAACAGTCCCCAATAGATTACTGCTGGTTCTTCATCTGCACCCCGGTGCGCCCAAACCGCCAGTAATTGCCCGTCAATCTCTTGCAGGGCAAATCCTTCAAAATTGCTTCCTCTAGGGATATCAGGCAAATCAAATACCTTGATCGGGGACACTTTATTGTTGGCTTCACCCAGATCGAGATGATAAACCTTGCCAAAGCTAGTTGATGCCATAAAAGTGGGCTTCCCTTGTCCGGGGACAGCGGTTACTGCTTCTAAATCGATGGGTAAATCTACCGAAGCTGGCAAGTTTAAAGGGAAATATTCGGGGGGATTTTTGCCTTCAACGGTGAGCAGTGCAAAACGCCCTTCATCTTCCCCTCCTTTGTTGTCATGGACAATGAGAAAGGAAAGGAAATCCTTTTGTTGTTCCACCAATGCCATACCACTGATGCCGAAAGTAATGCCACCTCGTACCGGAAGCCATGATTGGGTGAGCACTGGTTGAGCGATTGCACTAAATGCTAATACACCCCAGATAGCCAGAGTGAGATTGAAAATTTTCAATTTACTAATAGGACAGCTAGAGTGCTAGGTTTTACTTGGGTTACTATGACTTTTAAAGGAGCCGAAAAATAAAGGGATAACGGTAAGAGCGGTAAGGATCGCTGAGGACTTGAACAATGGCAATAATGGGCATGATCCAACTGACCAACACTAATATACCCAGCAGCAAGAAACCAATCAGGATAATAGTCAGCAGACCAAAAATAATCCCATAGAGCCAAATATTGAAATGGAAGTTGAGGGCTTCTTTCGCATTCTCCTGAACTACTGAGTCATCAGAAATAAACAGAATTGCAATCGGAATGCTCACAGAAACAACTAATGAGCTAAAAAAGATCGACCCATGGCATAGAGCCGATAGTAGCTTTCGTTTGCTTAAGTCTTCGCTCATAATCAAATCTAACTAATTCCTAAAACTGCCGTAAAAAGCGCAAATCGCTGTTATACAAACGGCGAATATCGTCAATCTGGTGCAGAACCATCGCGAATCTCTCCACCCCGAAGCCAGCGGCAAATCCGGTGTAGATTTCTGGGTCATAACCTACGGCCTTCAGCACATTCGGATCGACCATACCGCAGCCGATGACCTCCAGCCATTTGCCTTTCCACTGCACGTCTACTTCAGCAGAAGGTTCAGTGAAAGGGAAGTAACTGGCACGGAATTGCACGGGCAACTCATCGCCAAACATCTGCCGCAAAAATTCCTTAATCGTGCCTTTCAAATCAGTAAAAGTCAATCCCTTCTCAACTGCTAACAGTTCCACCTGATGAAACACTGCCGAGTGGGTTGCATCGACAGTATCCCGACGGTAAACTCGACCTGGTGCAATAATACGAATCGGTGGTTCATGGGTTTCCATGTAGCGAATCTGTACCGAAGAAGTATGGGTGCGCAACAGTTTACCATTGGGCAGATAGAAAGTATCCTGCATATCCCGCGCTGGATGGTCAGCAGGAGTATTGAGCGCCTCAAAATTATAATAATCTGTCTCAATCTGCGGTCCGGTGGCCGCAGTGTAACCAAGACCGACAAAAATATCTAATACCTTGTCAATGGTGGCGTTGAGGGGATGAACGCGACCAAGAGGACGACTCACCCCAGGCATGGTAACATCTAGGGTTTCTGCTTCCAGTTGAGCCTGAATCTGCGCTGCTTGTAACCCTTGGCGCTGTCTTTCCAGATTCCCTTGTAACTCCTCTTTAACTTCGTTAGCTAAAGTGCCAATCCGAGGTCTGTCTTCTGGACTTAACTTGCCCATACCCCTCAAAATTTGGGATAGCTGACCCTTTTTGCCCAGGTAGAATACTCTGAGTTCCTCTAGGGGTTGCAGATTGTCAGTAGAAGCGATCGCCACAGTCGCTTCCTTTTGGAGTGCTCTTAGTTGGGTCTCAATCTGATTGGGGGAAGTGGTCATGCTCACTAGCTTTAATTTTTCTTATGTTTTGATTTGTCACGACTCATTGAGGACTTCTATACCAGTTTACCGAAATCGGTAATCGGTAAGAAGGAATCGGTAGTGGTTATTGAACCTCTAAGGGCAAATCAAAGATTATGCCCTTAGATTCTGGAGTCGAGTTACCCCGTCTCCCACTCCTGTAAATTAAATAAACTTAGTTGTTTACCAACCGGTTTGTTCGGCTTTACAGGATTCCCAGGCTCATCAGGCAACCCCAATGATAAATCCCTCAAAAGAGAGTCAGTTGATTCTGGCTTGGGCGTGACTTTCCGCGTGACTCGCGGTAGTTTTTT
>JBFRWF010000050.1:0-6548 GCA_051439465.1 Xenococcaceae cyanobacterium
GTAATTTACTGGCAAAAGAATATAAAATAGGAACATCCCAGAAAGCAGCCCTAAAAGACATAATCACCCAATGCTACGCAGTAAAAGGAATATTCGACGAAAAACCTAACACCTGGAAAAACGCACCCCCCACCTTCTCAGAAGTAGAAGAAGAATTGTCGCAAAGGCTAGAAGAAGCAGAAAGCGCACGGGATAAGCAAATACTAGAAGGGCTGGGAGACAAACTCAGCGACGTATTCACCTACGGCATCTTCTCAAAACCCCAACCAGACATATTTTCCCCCAGACTAGTAAGGATAGATTTATCCCTCCTAGCAAAAGTAGAAGGACTCCAGGCGATCGCAGTAAACTCCCTAGCCAAGCAACTCCTCGACAAACACAGAATCCTGGGAACAGATCACGACGAGCCAAGATACCTAATGGTTGACGAATCCAGAACTCTAGCCAACTCTCAACAAGCAAATAATATAATCAGAGACGGAAGAAAATATAAACTATCCATAGGACTATTCAGCCAATCAGAGCGAGATCTAAGCGCAGACGCAGTCAGCAACGCATCAACCCTAATGGTACTAGGAGTAACCCCATCGGATCTCAAAAAAGTAGCAAGTAAATTCAGATTCTCAGAAAACAAAATAGCCAATCTCAACCCACTGGAAGCACTGGTAAGAATGGGAAAAGAAGCGCACTATATCAGAATCATCCCCTTCTTTGAAAGAATAAAATATGCTAACCCAGAACCTGAAACTTAAAAGCCACATAATGATTCAACCAAGCGGACAACCTGCGATCGCCTATTTTCCAGCTCACTAATTTTCACTGCCAACTCATCAGTTTGTTGCCACAAGCCAATCATCTGAGTAGTGCTGCCATTGCCCTGACGGTACGACAAATCCATAACTGAAAGCCTGGTACTGTGTAGGTGAGCCTCCGATTGAGCGAGCTTCAATTGATTTACCGTCCGCTCGTACTCCTGGACAAGCAAAGTTAACTCCCGCCCTAAATCCTCCTCCAGTTGCGATCGCCTCCTGATTAACTCTGATTCGTTTAGCTGTAACTGCGCTATCCTCAATTCCGCAGTCTGGCGATCGCCTCCACCCAAAAGATTTTGAACAACTGCTACTGGATTCGGATTCAACCACGAAGTCCACAGCTTGGACTTTTGATGTGAAATAGTCTGGTTTGCCAAAGCTAACCGCTCTTCCAAATTGGCTATTTCCAGTGAGTTTTGTACTGCCAGAGAAGTCAACTTGCTGATGCAAGTAGGCGTGCTGTTGAGGCAAGGCAAACCGCTGATTTTGTCCAATACCAGGGGCTGCTCTTGAGATATCGCTGGTGCCGCGCTCAACATCAAGAACAATTGTAACAACCATATAGCGGTTATTCTGCCCATCATGCCTAATCTTTCTAACCTTCCCATCATAAGGACTCGTAACCAAAACAGTTACCAGTTACCAGTTACCAGTTACCAGTTTATTGACCACTATTTTTGACTATACTCCACAGCATTTTACTGATTTCCTCAGCGTCTGCATAAACGCTATCAAAAGCTTTCTCGCTAATGTATTCTGTATCTTTGAGAAGAGAAAGCCAGTATTTTGTTTCTAAGCATTCTTTGTAGGCTATTGCCATTTTTGCTCTGAAGTCTGCTTGAGATATTGCTCCGTTCGCTTCCGCAATATTGGCTCCGATTGATGTTCCACTCCTTAGCAATTGTTTCGATAATACAAATTCTTTTTTCTCCTCACACAAATGCTTATAAGCATTAACAATTCTGATGGCAAACTGATAAGCTTTTCCATAAACTTTACTGTTCATAACTGGTAACTGGTAACTGGTAACTGATAACTGTAAAGGTGCTGATATTCCTGCTGCTGTCGAGAAGCTTGTGCTTTTTAAAATCGGGCGATCGCCTGTTGGTATTCAGCTCGATCGAGTTTAAGCTTATCAATTATTTTTCCAAGCTTTGCAGTTTCATGTTCGAGCACAGCTTCAGGAATATTAGGAATAGCAGCCAAAGCAGTTATCTTTTCCTGCTGCATCTGCACAGCTTTATTTGACTGCTCCATCACCAAAGATGCCTTACTGACACTAGCTTCCTCATTAGAAAAATCAGCCCCCGGCAAAATTGGCACCGGAGGCACAGGCTGAAGCGGTGCTGGTGGCTGGGGTTTAAATTCCAAAGACTTCAGGGAAATTTGTAACAAGTTGCGGCGCTCTTCAAGTCGCTTCCTTTCCTCAGAGCGATCGCTCAATACTTGCCCAGCCTTAACCTCCTGCCCCGGCTTAACCCGCAAGTCATTAGGACTAGAAAGAGTAAGAGACACCTCAAGCTTTCTGGGAAGAGTTGATTCAGGAATTTCATCAAAGCTTTCTAATTCAGACTGCCGAGTTTCACCTGCTGGTGTTGGAACTGGAGCCGAATCATATTCAACCGAATTAACACAGCCAACCAGCCCTACTGATAGGGCAACCCCCCAAACAAATAAATCCCAGATTCTCGGCATTGTCCAACACCTCCGCCGGGCAATTAAGAACTAACTTAATAGTATAATTTATTAAATGATTTAGAGCCACCCTGTTAACGGCCAGTCACTCCTAATGACCTGAGTTTGGATTTAACTGCATTATGACTTATCCCTCTTACTGGTTCAAGGCGAGGGAGTACCTAGCAGCTCGCGAGCCAATAATATCGAATCTAATTGCATCATATCCGAATGAAACGGGGATAAACTGATATAAAACTCAAGAAAAACACAATGAATAATACCCAAAAAGAACTCCTAGAAAAAGCAGCCCATTGTTATGAAAAAGCGGGATGGTTCGATGAAGCTGGACGAGTATGGGAAACTCTAGAAGAATATAGCCAAGCCGCAAAATGCTACTCACAACAAGAAAACTGGGAAAAAGCTGCCCATTGTTATCTACAAGCCTGCCAATGGGGTAATGCAGTCCAATGTTACCTCAAGGCGAACCAACCAGATGCAGCAGTAGAATGTTGGCATCAAGGAGGAGAGCCCTTAAAAGCCGCGTGGATAAGAGCAGATTACCTGAAGCAGAGATATCAAATCCTAGCAATCTTAGCAGAATTCACCCCAAAAACAGAAACAGAAGCCCTAGAAATAGAACTGATAACAGTCAGATGTCAAGCCAGTCCCAGAAACAAAAGCCAAGCAGCCCATTGCCTGAGAAAGCTATTAGACTTTCAGATAAGTATAGGGAACAACCACCTATATGAATGGGGATTAAGAATCGCACAAGTCATAAAAAGACCAGACTTAAAGGCATTAATCCATTCAAAAGCAGTAAGAGACAAAATCCCATTAGCCATTGAAGAATGGGAAAAATGGGCAATTGAGAAATTAGGAGATGCCACAGGAATACCATTACAACAAGAATTAGAACCCTTTTCATTCGAGACAGTTAAGGTAAACGACTCTGGGGAGATAATCAAACTCCAATGGCCACAAGGGCGTTACTTTACAGAACAACTGGGCAAGGGCATCAACTTAGAAATGGTCTATATCCCAGGCGGCACTTTCACCATGGGTTCACCTCCAGAAGAGAAAGACAGCTATGACGACGAACGCCCTCAGCATGAAGTAACAGTCCAACCCTTCTTCATGGGAAAGTTTCAAGTTACTCAGGCGCAATGGAGAGCGATCGCCTCTTTGCCTAAAATAGACATTGACCTGGAATTAGACCCCTCACACTTTAAAGGAGATTCCCGACCAGTAGAAAAGGTAAATTGGTATGAGGCAGTGGAATTCTGTAAAAGGTTATCAAAAGCCACAGAAAGAGACTACAGACTGCCATCAGAAGCCGAATGGGAATATGCCTGTCGAGCCGGGACTTCCACCCCCTTCTACTTTGGGGAAACCATTACAGGGGAATTAGCCAATTATGATGCCTCAAATACCTATGCGGCGGAACCTTCAGGGGAAGATAGAGGAGAAACCACCCCGGTGGGTCAATTTCCCCCCAATGGCTTTGGATTATACGATATGCACGGCAATGTGTTTGAATGGTGTTCCGACAATTGGCATAGAAATTATGAAGGTGCACCTACCGATGGAAATGCTTGGACAGGTGATGAGAATGATAATCGTTATCTTGTGCGGGGCGGTTCCTATTACAACCAGCCTCAATACTGCCGTTCCGCGTACCGCGACGACGATGATTGGCGCGACGGCCGCCACGACTTTGACGGTTTTCGTGTAGTCTGCGGTTCCGGGAGAACTCCATAACCCTTTTCCCTTTTCCCCTCTTACCCTTTATCCTCTTTTCTTTTTTTCTTTTTTCCCTTATTAGCTCCCGAGAGGGAGCGTTTTTTTTGACCAGGTAGCAAAATTCTGATAAGATTTCCCCAGGACAAAGAAAGAGCCAAGCAGGTAGTGCCGCAAGGGTCAGTCAAAAGTCATCTGCGCGACTCGGCGACGCGCTGCGCTACTCTGGGGCGCGCTGCAATACTGCTCGGTTAAGGATTTTTGGCTGACGGGGTGACAACCCCGTTCAAACGAAGACTAGCCTTGGGTTAAGGCCAGGGTAATCCCATCTAATTTTGTATCAGATGGAAAATACTTTCCAATATTGGCAACAACTAGATGATGAGGCAGCAATTAGTGTTAATAAGTATTGAGAAGCCTTATTATTTCGTTGATTGCGATCGCATTTGTTAACCATCGCAAGCATCTCAAAACGCTTTGATGGAATGGCGAAGCCATTCCTAGAACACCGATTCAGTAATCAGGATATCTGTGATAAATGGTAGATAAATGTAGGGGCACGGCATCAAAAAACTTTGTCAGAAAGCCAAAAGTACCAAAACGCCGTGCCCGACCCAGCCGAAAATGTATTACTGAATCGATGCTCTAGAGATGTCTACTACTTTCCCCTTCTAAACGCAAATATCTCAAACTTAGCTGTAGAAGAGAGTGTTTTTTCTAAAGAACCATAGTGTTTGACACAAAATTCTTCAAATTCATTCATTACTTTGTGGAAGGTATCCTCTGATACTAGCCAGCATAAGCCGTAAGCTCTTGACCTGAAGAAATCTAGTAACTCATTAACTGTATTGCTAACTGTCCATTCCTTGGCGACCAAATAATTTGGCTCTACACCTCTGCTACGGAAATATCCTTCTACATCTATCCGTAACTCCACTTCCCCCAAACAATTCGACTGTTTCTTAGGGGCTTTATACTTGGAAAGTATTGCTCGATAATAATCTTCAAATTCTTTCCTATGTGGTGGAGTTAACCATTGACAATTCAGATAAAATCCCCCAGGCTTGAGGACTCGATTAATGTCATCCAAAAAGGTTATCCAATTGGAAACAGTATGGAGCATATGAACAGTCAAGACAACATCGAAGCTGTTATCTGGAAAAGTGATTTGGTCGGCATCAGCGTAAATAAGTGTGAGATTTGAAGGAGTTCCATTTATTTTTTTTCGGAACTGCTCAAGCATTTCTCTAGATACATCAATCCCTGTAACTGAATAGCCCTGCTCAACCAGAGGGAGAACATTAAGTCCAGTACCAACACCAGGCTCTAAAAAGGATGTTTCAGGAGTGGCAGAAATAAACTCAAGAATAAAGTTAGCTACTTCCTTTGCTACTGGTTTTGTTAGCCAGCGAGTTTCATCATAGATATGTGCAATTTTGTCATAGTAGTTGTTTATCTTGAAAGGGGTATTAAGTGTAAAAGACGTTTCGACGAGTTTTGCGAGAAGAGTTGGGACGTGTTGAAGGGAAATCCACGACAATCCCCGCGACATAACACGGCGTTGCAACGGCGCAACAGAGATTGTCAGTAGAGCGAAAAGTTTTCTAGAAGTCTCATCAGTCGGTTGTTTCAGCCAGGGAGACTGAACCGCTGAAAGACCCTGTCGAATCTACCTTGTGGGAATCGTGCTGCCCTCGCCGCAGGCGCACCTTTGGTGAGCGCTTACGATCGCACTCATAGAGCGATCGCTCTCAGACTGTCCAAAAGTATTCTCTCTTCCTGTCAGAGGTTCGTATAAATTGAACATACTACAAAAGGGAGCGATCGCCTGGAGAATCCTCAAAGATAGCTCCTCGTTTAATTAGGTCACGCTTCATTGATTTAGAAATTCCTAAGCTATCTCCGAATCGGGCTTTTCTTACATTGGCCCAACTTAGATTGGCACCACTCAGGTTGGCACCACTCAGGTTGGTACCACTCAGGTTAGCACCACTCAGGTTAGCACCACTCAGGTTGGCACCACTCAGGTTGGCCCACCTCAGGTTGGCACCACTCAGGTCGGCACCACTCAGGTCGGCACCACTCAGGTAGGCACCACTCAGGTCGGCATCACTCAGGTAGGCACCTCTCAGGTAGGCACTACTCAGGTCGGCACCACTCAGGTTGGCACCACTCAGGTTGGCACTACTCAGGTTGGCACTACTCAGGTAAGCACTACTCAGGTCGGCACCACTCAGGTGGAGACCTACAGCCCCCTGAGTGACGATTTCCTGGACTAGACGCCATTTATCATCAAGTAAAGTCTCCTCATTAATTGTTGTA
>JBFRWF010000051.1:0-11012 GCA_051439465.1 Xenococcaceae cyanobacterium
CATTAACTGGTCAAAACTAGATTGAGTTTAAATTCTGCATTTTAATCCTTTATTTTTAGTATACAGCGAGCGCTAAAATAAAACAAGAGCTTACATGGACACATATAGCGATCGGATTTGATTCATTCACAAGAGTGCGCGATCGCTACGGGAGTGCGGTAGGCAGCGCGCTTCATGGGTGCGCGTACACTACGCGAGTGCGGTAGGCAGCACCAACAAGAGTGTGGGCTCGCTCCGCGAGTGCCTGCGGCAGCGCTATATATCCCGACACTAATCGCTATAACCTTTATGGAACAAAGCTTAAAAGGCCATTGTAGTACATTTGTACGGGCAAGTTCGGTTTTCACAGGAAAGTTGCATGAACTTGTTTGCGCTGCCGTAGGCACTCGGCTTCGCCGAGACCGCCTTTAACAAAATCAACACCCTACTGCGAAACTACCTGGTGCAAGTGGTGAAGATTTGGTTTCGTGTCTCTATGATCTTCGGGAAACTGATAGAGATCGCTTTGAAATGATTGAAGATGTTATTGGTACAGCATTTCCAGATTTTGAGCGGTTAAACTTTCCTCCAGTTGCCGCAGGAACTATTTCCATGACTTGGACAGATAAAAGTTTTTCTCAACCTATATATGTGCATGAGTTATCAGAGGGAACACTGCGCTTTCTTTGGTTAGTTACTCTTCTGCAAAGCCAAAGTTTAACAACAATCACTCTGCTAGATGAGCCAGAAGTTAGCTTGCATCCTGAACTTCTGAGACATTTAGTATATTTAATGAGAGAAGCTTCAAAACACACGCAGCTTATAGTAGCAACACATTCAGACCGGCTGATTAGATTTCTTGAGCCAAAAGAGGTTCTAGTTTGTGATATTGAAGAAGGTGAGGTAAAGATGACTTGGGCTGACACGCTTGATCTGGATAAGTGGCTGGCAGATTACAGCCTTGATCAAGTTTGGGCAATGAATGTAATAGGTGGACAGCCATGAAAATTGTTGTTTTAGTCGAAGGGAGTACAGAAAAAATTTTCCGATACAAACTTTGTGATTTTTTAAGAAATCCCTTAGATCAGCAAATGTCCAGAGTTGAAAGCTTTTGTAAATCGAATTATCTCTCTTTGTGATGAAAATCAGGTAATCCCTTAGATCTCAAGATGCGGATCCCTGCGGGATCGCCGGAAAACTCCCATCCTCCAAGCTTGATTCTATCGTTACTTATTGTCATTAACTTAAGTTAATTGAGAATGAGGCTTGGAGGCGAAACCTTGGTCAAACAAGCCGCAAGTGATTCCTGGTGGAGTGGATTTTAACAGTACCTTTGATAGACTTGGGCATAGACAAAAGGGTCAGTGTGCGCAGATTGAGGGTTCCCCTATAGCTAGTGCAGCGCGGTGGAAATAACCCGCCAGTGACAAAATCATCAAAGCCTTATTAATCAATACTTTTGCATGCAAGCCTTTTGCCTTTTGACTTGGGCGTAGCGGCACTAGTGTACCTGCCTGCACAAGATCTGCACACATTTTTTGGACTAAAATGACCCGAACCGACCCAAGTATTTATACCTAAAGTAACGTAATTTCAAGGGTTTGAGGGTAGAGAGGAATGGACGCAACTGGACTTGAACCAGTGACCCCTACGATGTCAACGTAGTGCTCTGACCAACTGAGCTATGCGTCCCTATGGTTCACTAGCATAACACACACATGAAGAATGATGCAAATTTTTCCAATAATTCCCATGGGCAAGAGCTCAACCAGGAAAACTTGAACATCAAGATCCCGCTATTAGGCATGGTTTGCTAGAATAACTTGGGTCATTAAGCCTAAGTTAGAGTCTTTGAGTCAATCAGTAGACATTCCCAAACTCGATACATTGGCGCAAGAACTGGCGGCAATTCAGCAAACCGGTTCTAAGCGGATTGCTTTATTGGGTTCGCGCCATGTTCCCATAACCCATCAGCACCTAATTGAGATGATGAGCTACGCCCTCGTGCTTGCCGGTAATCGTCTCATAACTTCCGGTGCGACAGGGACGAATTCAGCAGCAATCAAAGGGGCTATGCGTGCCGATCCGAGTCTTTTGACTGTGATTTTGCCCCAAAGTATGGAACGTCAGCCAAGAGAGTCACAGGAGCAGCTGCGACAGGTGATTCATTTGGTGGAAAATCCAGAAAATGATCATCTGTCTTTAGCAGAAGCTAGTGCTTTGTGTAATCGGGAGATTGTCTCCCGCTGTCAGCAGCTCATTTGCTTCGCCTTTCATGACAGTCATACGCTGCTAAAAACCTGTGAAGAAGCAGAAGAACAACGTAAGCTGGTTACTCTGTTTTACTTTGACTAGCTGATGAATCTGAACACAACTTGGTATTAGGTGGGCAGCGCCCACCTAACTTATTTATAACTTCACAGACTTGACAGCACTTCCCGTGCTGCTGCTAACGTCTGGTCAATATCTTCATCAGTGTGAGCTAAACAAGTGAATCCAGCTTCAAACTGAGAGGGAGCCAGATAGATACCCCGCTCTAACATCCCCTGGTGGAAGCGGGCGAACTTGGCAAGGTCAGACTTTTTCGCGTCATCGTAGTTATGAACAGGTTCTCCGGTGAAGAACATGCCAAACATGGCGCTGATTTGTCCGCCGTAGACCTCATGACCTGCTTCTTTGGCAATTTGCAACAACCCATCAGTGAGCTTCTTGGTAATCCGGTTCAGTTGCTCGTAAGTGCCCGGTTTTTGCAGCAACTCCAGAGTTTTAATCCCTGCTGTCATCGCCAGAGGATTACCCGAAAGAGTTCCCGCCTGATACATGGGTCCAGCGGGGGCCACTAGAGACATAATATCTTTACGTCCCCCATAGGCTCCTACAGGTAACCCGCCGCCGATTACTTTACCCAAAGTAGTCAGATCAGGAGTGACTCCAAACTTTTCCTGAGCGCCACCATAGGCGATGCGGAAGCCAGTCATCACTTCATCAAACACCAGCAAAGCGCCATTTTCTTGAGTCAATACCCGCAAGCCTTCCAGGAAGCCTGCATCGGGGGGAATAAAGCCGGAATTACCTACTACTGGCTCCAAAATTACACCAGCAATTTGGTCAGGATGTTCTTCAAACAGGGCTTTGACCGCTTCTAGGTCGTTGTAGGGAGCGGTTAAGGTATTACTGGTAGTTGACTTAGGCACACCAGGGGAATCAGGCAAACCCAAGGTAGCAACCCCAGAACCTGCCTTTACCAGGAACATATCAGCATGACCGTGATAGCAGCCTTCAAATTTAATTACTTTATCGCGCTTTGTGAAGGCACGCATCAGACGCAGCACTGACATACAGGCTTCGGTGCCAGAATTGACAAAGCGCACAATGTCAATACTGGGAACCGCCTCAATTACCATTTCGGCGAGGATGTTTTCCAGCACTGAGGGAGCACCAAAACTGGTTCCCTTTTCCAGAGCATCGTGCAGGGCAGCGATTACTTCGGGATGGGTATGACCACAAATGGCTGGTCCCCAAGTGCCTACATAGTCGATGTATTGGTTACCATCAACATCCCAGATATAGGCTCCTTTAACTCTGTCAAAAACGATGGGTTGTCCCCCCACCGATTTAAACGCCCGCACAGGTGAACTGACGCCTCCGGGCATCAGTTTCTGGGCAGCGGCAAAAATCTCTTCTGATTTGGTGGTTTTAAAAGAAGTGGTGGGAATCAATACTTTCTCCTCAGTTAAATGTTTGTACGTCTGTCTCCGGATAACTCAGATCTTGCACCTGATGTTGAAAACCCGATTTTTAGCCAAACAACAACGAATTTAATAGGGTTTCAGCCTCTAAAAATCAGGTTTTTTGGACTTTTTGATAATGGTGCAAGATCTCAGGATAAGGCTTAGCCGTGACTATAGAGTTAATGCTTGTTTATTATCCTATGGATCAAAAGTAGTGCTGACCTTGTATAGAAAGAATCCTGATTTGATGGAAATAGGAGACCCACGAGTTCTTTACTTCTTGAGCGGCGGCAATCCGAGAGCCTTCTCCCACTCAGAAATGGTCAGCCGCTAAGTAGTCGGACAAAAGTAAACTACACTGTGTTAAGTTTTGTTAAGAGAGTCCGGGCGATCGCCTTTAACAAAATCAACACCCTAGCTCTCCTCTCTATATACTTGTATAGCTCCGAAACACGAACAGTGAATGCCTCTGTTCACACCAGTCCGTAGAACCGGACAGAGTTATCCCATAGAATCTTTTGTACAGTTTTTTTCGGTAACTGCTCCTCAAGTGCTACTACTTTCTTGATAACATCTGGCTTGTGATCCATATGAGGATAGTCAGACCCAAAGATTAAGTTATCGGAACCGATATACTGAACTATTTTGGCAAGATAAGGCTCTGATGGCTCTATAGCAATGAAGCACTGGCGACGGAAGTACTCTGAAGGCTTCATTTTCACATTGTCTTTAACTTCCCAGTGTAGGTTCATATACTCTTCATCCAATCGCCACAGCCAATAAGGAAGCCAGCCACAACCCGACTCCAGAAAACCGATTCTAAGTTTGGGGTGACGCTCTAGTACCCCTCCCTCAATTAGGGCTAATAGTGCCATCATCTGTTCCATTGGATGAGAGCAGGCGTGCATGGCAAAACGGGTATTAAACCGTTTCGCTCCAGTTGTCGGCAAGCGACTGTGAGTTCCTTCATGAATTGCTACCGCGATCCCTAATTCCTCGCATTCCGTCCAAAATGGCTCATAGGCAGGATCGCTGAGTAATCTACCCTTGACTGGGTTTGGGCGTAATAAGCTCGCCTTCCAGCCAAACCCTGCTACTCGCTGTAATTCAGGCACCATCTCTTCGGGAGCATGAAGATTAATTGTTCCTACTCCCCTTAGAATTTGTGGATCGTAACTGCAAAAGTCTCGCAACCAATTGTTGTAAGCCCGAGTGAATGCTCCCGCTAGCTGTGGTGGCATCGTATCAATGGCTAAAATCCACAATCCGTAAGTTGGATAAATAAAGGAAACGTCGATTCCCATCTGTTTCATTGCCCGAACTTGAGATTCCGAGTTGAAACGGTTGAGTACAGACATCGGATGAGCCTGCACGATCTGCTCGATCCCTGCGCGGTTAACTTCATCGGTAAGTTTGTGTACAATTAGTTCTCCTTGAATTCTCAAGTCCGGCGACGGTGCAAAGCTCTTCAATGCAGGTTCAAGATATTTTTCCCACATCTCGAAAGGCTCGTATACATGAGAGTCTGCATCAATGATTTGATATCCGTTGAGCATATTTTATAGATTTTTATAATTGAGAAAAAATTAGGAGCAACATTAGCAATTTGAGCCTGAATTCCCCTTTGGTAAATTATAACCAGATAGGCAATGAGTTCAGTTGATGTTCTTCCAATGACTCTTTTAACCATTTCCATGCCCTTGGCTCAGCAATGCCGTTTTCGGCGAGGCGAGTTCATCCTAACCATGGTTTACTCCCCAGGATAAATTCTCCTACAGATGATTCAACATAGCCATTGACACCTGCCGCCATAGCAAATAGATCGGCATTGCCAGTACCCAAGGCACAGGGGGCAAGGTTCATAGCAGTTGCAACCAGATACATCGTTTGATACAATACACCAACATTTTTCAGAATCAGGCTGTAAGCCATAGATTCGTAAAGCCAGGAAACTCTAGCAAATCTGGCGGTAATAACGATCAAAATCTGGGGAGTAGCCTGTAGTGCCGCAGCCGATTTTGCATCTTTTAAAAGCTTCTCTACGTGAGAGTTAATCTCCGATAGTCTGCCCAGTTGATGGTCTTTAGGGCAATAATGGTAAAACCCAGCACAAATCCCTTCACAGGCCGTAATGGCTAGATAAAGTTCTAACTCATAACAGGCTCCTCCGCTTGGATAAGGGCGACTGCTACCTTCTTGATTATCTTTCGCAAAGATGTTCCTAACTCTGGCACAACGATAAAGAAACTCCCCTAATTGCTCGGCGGATAGCGGCTTGTTTCCTGGAATTCTGATAGACTTTCGCTCTTCTAAGACTAGCGAAAAGGAATAATCCGTTTCTTTAAGTTTTTCGAGGTCGGGTTTATATAAATCTATCCGCTCTTTTAAGGCTACCTGCTTAATTGCAGGAAGGGGTTCGATCTTATTCAAAAAACGATAAGTTTTACCGACTGGATTTAAATGTCTCCCTCTTCTACTTCTGAAATGAAAGAGAAGATCGTGAAATTCCCACTGCTCTAAGACTTCGCTATTCTCTTGTCCGAGAGTAGCACCGTTTTTGATTTCATAAATCATTTGAGCACTCAACAAAAAAGTCAAGCATACTTGCACCTCCTCCTCTGAAAGTCCGGGGATTGTAGAAGACAGTTCTCGAATGCTTCGAGGCTTGGCTATTTCGGCAGCGATCGCCATTCCTCGCCAGTCAGGCCAAACAATTTGTGCAGGAGACAACGGAGATTCTAGAATCATCTGACCCTCGTCTTTGTGAAAATAAGCAAAGCGCGAGAGAATATATTGCGTATCTGGTTCTAACTCATTAAACCGAAGCTGGCAAGCTGGCGAACAGGGAACAAATTTTGCTAGAGGAAGGCCGTTGACAGATACTGTATGGCAAATGAGACCAAGATGGATAAAATTTTCAAGATAATAAACAAATTTTGGCAGTTCAGACAAGCCATCTTTAGCTAACACGATGTCGCTCAGGCGATCGCGGGCAGCGCCCCCAGAAAGCAGAACTTCTAGAGCGGCGATCGCCCCCGAAGACAAGGGAGCGAGTTTCAAGCCAAGACCTGCTGCTAGGAGAACAAAACCTCCTCCGGGTTTCGACCTTAGAGAGACATCTTTTCTGAAGGAAAGAATTAAGGAGTAAGGCATAATATTTTCCCGCGTCTAGCAGTAGGTTTTCTCCTTTCCATCCTCCTGAAGAGGATGGGGAAAATGGCCTTTTGCAGTTTCTCCAATCCTTTTGTAGTCAGAATCACCCCTCGCTGCGGATGATGGGTTGTTGTTGCTGGCTCTTAAAATACTGCCGATACAACTCACAGCCTAGTGTCGCTTCATCTCCCGATCGTTCGATTAGCCCCAGGCTGCTTAACTTGTAAGCCAGGATGGGGTCTAATGGCACAGGTTCAGTGGCACTCATGACGGCATGAAGGGCACTTGCTAATTCTGGCTGTTCTTCCAATCTTACCCAATACCGCTGCAAGTGATGTTTATAAATTTCGGTAGATGTGGGGGCGGTTTCCAGCAGTTGCGCCAGAGTTAACTCCCCACGACTGAGGTGATAGAGCGCGATTTGCACCAGTGCGGAATGTCCCCGAACCATATCCATCAGTTGCCTGGCTTCCTTGCCATCTGACCAGTCGAGTCCGTAGCGTTGGGCTAATTGCTGCACCTCATCTAGACTGAAGTGGGTTAACTTAATCGGTAGCCCCACATTGAACGGCGACTGGTTAAGCTGGAGGGGAACGTAAATTTCCGTCGAGTGAACCACAATCAAGCGGAGCTTTTGCCAGATGGGCAGTGTTTTGGCTTCTTCGTACCACGAGCGCAGCAGGGGTAAAAAATCCTTCGCCACTTGAGGATGCTCAAAAATCTGGTTCACCTCATCCAAAGCAAGGATGAGGGGATTGTCAATTAGCTCTAGGAGATAGTCTTGGAAGTATGAGGTGCAGCTAATTTTGTGTCCCAGATCTTCATCCCAATACTCGTCTAGTATCGGTTGGAGCTTAAGCTGGCGGGCGATGCAGGCACACAGCCAGCGCAAAAATCGATTCAGATCGTTCAAAATAGCCTCGTCAATTTGCTGCAGGTTCAGGCTGACGGTGCGATAGTCTTGGCGGTTAGCATAGTCAAGAATCCTCAGCAGCAACGAAGTTTTGCCCATTTCTCTGGGAGCTTTAATCCTCACTAAAGCACCTGGTTTCCCGATCTCTTCATAAACCTGTGTCTCAACTGGAAAGCGTTGAATGTAATAGGGAGAATCGAGAGGGACTGAGCCACTAGGATAACGAGGCGATGCGTTCCTCTTGTCATTGGGAGCGGCAGGAAAATCCGCCGACTTTTCGCTTATGAACGTTTTTTCTGGTGTTATCTGAGCAGCAGCGTAGGACTCTACCAGTGCCTGACAGTTTTTCTTGGTAACACGCTTACCGATGAGTTGGGAAAGTCATTTGTACAATTCTGGAGCGACTACATTAGTAAAGTAGCCAGGACTATAGCCCTCGTCTAGAGCAATTTGGTTATAGGTTCGATACTGCCAGATGCCCCGCAGAATCAGAATTTCTGTGGAATTGAGGGGGCGATTTTGACTTTCGAGCAGGTTGCGATTAACAATCTCAAGGAGCGAATCGAGGTTCATGGAGACTTTAAGGCTCATTTTTGGTAACCGTTCAGGGGGTGTCAAGCAGCCAGAGGCATTGACTCAATTGAAGAACTAGACTGGTGCAGTAGAGAAGGAGGAGAACTTCCCTGACGAGCCGCTCGAATCGCGTCGGCCATGAATTCCAAGACACTGGGGTTCTGAGAACGCAGACTCTTCACCACTGTTAGCATCCGAGGGGCAAAAATACTTCCTGCCTCACTTTGGGAGCCAAAGCTAGTCCGCCGCCACAGCACAGCCGGACGAGCTGCGATAGCGGGGTCGAAGACTATCGCTCTTTGGGCAGCATTATTGGTCGGCTCCACTCTAACGACTGTGACAAATAGCCACATCCCTGGTTCGACTTTCAGCAGTTGCCGACAAGTGCGGACCGTTTTAGCCAGAGGGGTCTTCTCCTTGGAGCCAAGGGGAGTTATATACCAAAAGGATTGAAAATCCTTTTGGTATTATATCACTATGTATATTAGGACATATAGTAGGTAGAGAAGCTATAGAAGAGCATCAAGGAAGTAACCATGCCAGCCCCCTACAGCTATGACATGGGAAAAAAAGCGATCGCAGCCGTGAAACGAGGGGAGCGCAAAACAGACGTGAGCCGGATGTTCAACATTAGCCGCAACACCTTACCCGCATTTCTCACAAATTTTGCGGTCTCCCAGAGCGAGTGCGAAAGCAGCGCAGTCGCTGAAAGCCTTATTTTATCAAGGGTTGACCCTGATCAAAATGAAGCGAAAAAAACAACACACTGTTGAAACCTTTACTCCGCTTGACTTTGACTATACAAGGGTTATAGCTTCGAGAACTGTCTTTGTGAGAAATGCGAGTAATGTGTATCCGTAGTGCTATACATATTTTTTCATTAGTTTTTGTATGAGATTTTCAATGAGTTCTGAGATTAGTTTTATGAGATTAATCGGCACCTAGCCAAGCTAATATCAAACATGGATAGAAATTGAAAAAGTACCAACCATTGAGCTTAAACGATTTCAGAATCTGCGCTCGCAGTTCCTTTGTGCTCATAGCTTAGGAGATTAATCCAGATAAATAACTCAATAACAGGAGAAGTCAAATGCAACTACAGGAGGAGTTTATTGTTCCGAGTAACAGTCAAACAGTTGACTCCTTGAACAATTTTTACGATGTCTTTATATCCTATGGGCGAGCAGACAGTAAAGAGTTCGCAATAAAACTTCATAAACGCCTAACCGCACAAGATTTAAAGGTTTGGTTTGACCAAAACGATATTCCCCTTGCTGTAGACTTTCAAGAAGAAATTTATGACGGCATCGATAAAGCGCATAACTTCCTTTTTATTATTTCCCCTTATTCAGTTAATTCTGAGTATTGCTTCAAGGAAATTCAACGAGCTGTTGAAGACAATAAGCGCATAATTCCCCTATTGCACGTTGAGGAAATCAGCCAAGAAACTTGGCGGCAAACGAGAAATACAAAAAAGGGGACAGATGCTGAATGGGAAGAGTACAAAGCTAAGGAACTCCATTCAAGCTATCCTAATATGCACCCAGCGATTAGCAAAATTAACTGGGTATATTTCCGAGAGGATAAGGATGATTTTGAAAAATCTTTTAAAGACTTAGTCAAGATTATCCACAAACATGCGGATTATGCCAAGCAGCATACCAATTTGTTAGTTCAAGCCTTAGAGTGGTTGAAAAATCAGAAACAAACAAACTATCTGTTGATTGGCGAGGAGCGAACCCAAGCAGAAACTTGGTTAAAACGAAGATTTAAAGATGAACAACCGCCCTGCATTCCTACGGACTTACATTGTGAGTTTATTTGCGAAAGCACCAAGAATGCCAATAACTTGATGACGCAGGTGTTTATTGCGTTCTCGGAAAAAGACAGAGCAGTCAAGGATAAAATAAGTAAAATTTTGATGCGAGAAGGCTTAACAATATGGAAAAATCAGACAGATATTAAAACCGGGACAGCATTTCAATATGAAATCAATAAAGGAATTGAAGGAGCCGATAACTTTGTCTATTTAATGTCCTCTGATTCCCTAGCATCAAAATACTGTCAGCAAGAAATTGAACACGCATTTGCCCACAATAAACGCATTATACCTCTGCTGATTGAAGATACTGGAACCAACCAAATACCGTCTCAGCTACGCGGATTACAATTCATTTACTTGGTCGGACATGACGATCAAGAGAAATACACGGGAACGGATAAATTGTTAAAAGAATTAAAGAAAGATGTTGCTTATTACGATTGCCATAAAAACCTGCTAGTCAAAGCCTTAAAATGGCAGCGGCAAGAGCGTACCCCTAGCCGATTATTAAGAGGATATAATCTTCGATATTTTGAAGCTTGGTTAAAGGTGGCGCAACAGCGACAAAACCATCCTCCTTTACCAATACAGTCAGAGTTTATTACCACCAGTTGCCGCCAAACTACTGACTCTTCTTTAGAAGTATTTATCTCTTATTCTCAGGTCGATTATGATTTTGCGCGTCAGTTAAATGATGCTCTCCAGGAAGTTGGTAAAACTACTTGGTTTGACCAAGAAAGTATTGCTTCGGGGGAAGATTTTCAGAAGGAAATCCATCGAGGGATTGAAAGTTCTGATAACTTTCTGTTTATTATTTCTCCTAGCTCAGTCAATTCGCCCT
>JBFRWF010000052.1:0-3118 GCA_051439465.1 Xenococcaceae cyanobacterium
ACTGTGTTTTGTTACTGGAACTAAAAAAAGCCGACAAAAAGCAGGAATTGTTCTCGGTGCGGGGCGATATATTCCTCCGTTTGTCAAGATTTCTCTTAACTATTCGCAGCCTCCCGAATCACCGCTCACTCAAGGAAGAGTAGAAAATCGCGTGAATTTGGCAGCATTACAACTATCTTTAACGGGACCAGTTAAATTTTTATCCCCAAAAAATATTCTGGCGTTTGACTTTACAAGAATAAACCTAAAATTATTTGGCGTTACGCTTTATGATAATTACATTAGCTCTGGAAAAGCTAAAGAAGAAAGTTTTTACACAGAGAAAATTAGCCACCAAGCATTTTTTGCTTACTTTTATATTAGTGAAGGGGCGATCGCTGCCAGAGGCAGAGGAGGAGGACTGGCTCTTTGGAGTCGAGTAAAAGATAAAGCTATATGAAACATCCGAAAGGAGAAATAGCGTGAAAATCTACGGGGATATTCAGTCTGGCAACTGTTACAAGATTAGATTACTAGCATCGCTATTGGATATTGATCACGAATGGGTTCACGTTGACATCCTCGCAGGCGAAACACAAACAAATGACTTTTTGCTATTGAACCCAAACGGAAAGATCCCGCTGCTCTCATTAGATGATGGTCGATTCCTCTCTGAATCAAACGCCATATTAAACTATCTTGCAGCTGGTAGTGATTTATTACCCAAAGATGATTTTGTAAGGGCAAAAGTGCTTCAGTGGCAGTTCTTTGAGCAGTACAGCCACGAACCATATATTGCTGTTGCGAGGTTTATTAATAAGTATTTGGGATTGCCCGAAGATAAAAAAGCTGAATATGAATCCAAGCAAGCAGGCGGCCACAAAGCCTTGCAAGTAATGGAAAAGCAACTGGCAGAAACTCCTTATTTAGTAGGTGAATGGCTAACAATTGCTGATATTTCACTTTATGGCTATACCCATGTGGCCGATGAAGGTGGATTTGATTTATCAGCTTATCCAGCAATTCAAGCATGGCTAGATAGAATCGTTTATCATCCTAAATATGTGGGTATGGAGTAGTCGGCATATTAACAATCAAATACAGCTGAAGAAAAATGGAAACATAATCTAGAGGAGTTATTCTACATCATACGAGCTATTTTATGAAGATCAAGAGCTTCGATTTCAGCCACTACTACACCTACTCGGAACTGGTCAACTACCTGCAGGTTTTAAGGTCTGCTTATCCTCACTTGCTAAGTCTAAAGGTTATCGGTAAAAGTTATGAATCCCGCGACCTCTTTCTCTAACTGGCTACGATTGTATTTCTGTCTATCATAACTTTCGCTACAATCCTCAACAAGTAACCAACGGTGCTATGGACGATTATGGTTACGACCACTTCGGCTGGTTTGGTTTTACCATTGAGCTGTGGGATCCAGCTGTAGCTGCGGGAATTGAAAAAAAGGACTATGTTAGCTGGTATAGGTTTCGTCCCGTTGCCGACGAGCTGAAGTTAATGCGCTGGAACGACGAGAAGCTGGGGGGGTCTGGCTTTATCCACTGGCAGCCGTTTGAGCATCCCCAGTTAGGAGCTGTAGAAATTGGCGGTTGGGACTTCAAAAGAGTCTGGCATAATGCTCCGGCTGAATATCTACCAGAATTATGCGAGAAACACTGCCGCTTTGCTATTGCTCATGCTTTGATGTCTCCCCGTTTAGCTCTCGCTCGCACAGCAGTGACTTTTCAGGGAAGCGATATCTATCATGTAGTAGTGCAATTAGAAAACCAGGGCTTTTTGCCTACCTACACGAGTAAGAAATCACTTGAGCACTCCCGTGTCAAACCCATTGAGGTGAGCCTATCTTTGCCAGAAGGAGCCAGTTTAATCGGCGGTCAACTCAAGCAGGAAATCGGTCATCTGGAAGGACGTTCAAATAAGGCGAAAAAGAATTTTGCTCAAGGGTCTGACTATCGTTGCCATGTAGAGTGGGTGCTCAAAGCCACCCCAGGTAGTGAGCTTCAAATCACGGCACTCTCGGAAAGGGCTGGTACTGTTCGCACCCTCTTGACTCTGGAACCGGAGAATTGACTATTTGCACCGGGGTAATGGTCGGAAGGGGGGAATTGGCAGACCTTGGTAGCAAAGACGCTGCAGTTGGCGCTTTCCCGAGTTGCAGAAATAATCTGAGACCCCTTATCTTAACTTGTCACCAATGCCCGACGGCATGATCGCCCTGGCATTTGTTGACCCAGACTATACCCAACGCCTCGAACCGACGGAAATTATCGCCGCTCTGGAACAGTTAGCGGCTTAACCTGACCTGAATGGCACCCTTGTTAAGAAGCGATCGCCCTTTTGTCAAAAACTTTTCGCACTAAACTATATAGGTACGTTTAAATCTCGTCATTCTAGTTTGAATACTTTAATTATTACCGTTTACAATTTTGGTATCCTTACTCAGGTATGGCTAACTGATGTCTCACCCGACTGGAGTCTTGCTACTGTTTGAGCCTACTGCCCTCCTTGCAGGTCGCACCCGTGAATGGCGAGAATATAGTCAGGTGGGGAGTTGTTACGTACCACAGGTGGTGATGGAACAGATGGAATTCCTCTGTGCTCGCTCTCCGGATCCAGAACAAGAAAGCACCGCAAGAGAATTTCGTCGCTTCATAAGTGACAGTAATTGGCTCTCAACCATTGCCCAGGCTACCCATCCAAAGCTCAGTTCCTCTCCAGGTCAGGAGTTGAGCCAAACGGCTCGGTTACAGTTAGCCTACGCTCGGTGTGCCTATGGGTTCTCCCAAGAAAATCTGGAGCAACTGGTAGTCGTAGTATCTAACTCCCAGAATTTAAGAAGTCAGATAGAGAACCTAGAAGTAAATAATCTTTGCGCCATCTCGGTAAATAATCTATTACAGTGGGCAAGGACTCACCAGCGTCCACTAAACGTCACCCAGAAGATGCACCGAATGAGTCAAACCCCACACTCGGAGTATATCTTCAATAGCCCACCTGTTGGCACTTCACCCACCCCCCCCTCTTCAGGTAAGACCCCAAGCTCTGCTAGTCGTAGCATCCCAAGGCCGTATCGCTCTTCCTCACAAAGTCGGACCCGAATCCTATCACAGTTGATATC
>JBFRWF010000053.1:0-13925 GCA_051439465.1 Xenococcaceae cyanobacterium
CTAAAGAGTTGAAAGAAGCTCCTTCTAGTAACAATATTAGATATCATCTCGGCAAAATTAATAATTTTAATCATCTAGAAGAAGAACTAAATCTCAGCTTAAGAAGTCAGCTACCTAAAGGATTAAACAAAAAGAGACAAGCGATAGCTATTGATCTCAATTTAATTCCTTATTATGGCGAACCATCACCAGAGTCAGCCCCTTACATTTATCGAAGTAAAGCCAAAAATGGTACTTGTTCTTTTTACGCTTACGCTACTCTTTATATTATCAAAAAGGGGAAAAGAGTCACTCTTGCTATCCGGGGAGTGAGATGGGTAGATACCAAAGTGGCAATTCTGACTTATCTCTTAGCAGAATTATCAGCCCTTAAAATTGGAGTAAAAAAACTCTATCTAGATCGAGAATTCTTTAGTGTGGCAGTTATTGGTTGGTTGATGGCGTTAGATATTCCATTCATCATGCCAGCAGTTAAGCGAGGAAAGACAGGAGGTATTAAACAGTTTCTTCAGGGACGTAAAAGCTATAAAACTCGTCACACAATGTCCAAGAATAAAGATAAATCAGTAACCTTTGATGTCTGGATAATTTGTCGATATAAAAAAGGGACAAGAGGTCAAAAAGGAATTGAATATTTAGCTTATGTTGTCTATAAAGTAAAAACAAGCTTAACTTATCTTCGCGAGAATTACCGAAAACGTTTTGGCATTGAAAGTAGCTATCGTCTGAAAAATTTAGCTCGAATTAGAACGACGAGCAAAAAGCCAGCTCTTCGACTTCTTTTTGTCGGAATATCGTTCCTTCTAGTAAATATTTGGGTCAATTTGCTTTGGCGGTGCATCAGTAAACCTAGGAGAGGAGGACGATTGATTTACCGAGATAAATTTCCCCTCAAACAAATGTTATCATTTTTGCGCCTAGCAATTGACAGAATTTTTCAGGTTGTAGAAGCTATCTATATTCCGTTAGATGATACTTCGATAACTTTACATCAAGCGACATAAACAAAACTTATGAATCAAAAAATGGATTTAGTAGCGATCGCCTGTTTCAAACTGACTTTGTGATCTACTGAATATAGATAGGACGACTCCGAGATCCGCGTAGCGGTGAGCCAAAGCTAGAGAAAATCAGTATAAATACTTAATAACTGGAGTTTAGACTAGACTGCAATGTCATAGTCTAAACTCCAGTTAATAACCCACATTCCGCACTTCAAGTTGTAGTTTCAAAGAAATATGAAGGGCGATGCTCGCTACGCAGCGCACGCTACGCTAACGCTAAAAAGAGAAATTCATTAGGTAAAAATACGGTTGAGGTGGACACCAAGACTTGACTAAGATAAATGGCCAAGACTTAACTAAGATAAATGGGATGATTTAAAAGGATTTTTGGATGAGATGGAGGAGAATGGTCATCTCCCACAACCGGAAGACACCCTCACCCAACAAAAGGTGGACAAAAGTGAACCCCAAACCTGAGAGGTAGATACACGGCGTGGAAAAAAGTGTTTCTTGAAAGTTGGTAAGCTAATGCGCATTTAAATTGCATATTTTGAAAACAGGACTAAAACCGTCAAACCCTCTCCCCGGCTCCCCAACTCCCCTGCTCCCCTGCAGTCAAAACTTGCAAATTAGATGCACAACAGCTTAGCCGTCCAATTTTCCGAAGTTAAGGATTTGATTTTTTCCGAAGTTAAGAGATTTTTTCCGAAGTTAAGACTTTTTTTCCGAAGTTAAGCGAGTTGATAGACGCGAGTAGTTCGATTTTACAAAGGCTGAAAGCCACGAATAGAGCTGGCAAGCGGGAAGTAAATTACGAGCAAGCCTTAACTTCTTTCTTAAGATCCTAAACTTCAGTTTTTCAGACTGGGGTAACAGGTAAAATAAATCCATT
Organism: Xenococcaceae cyanobacterium; assembly: GCA_051439465.1. Classification (GTDB taxonomy): domain Bacteria; phylum Cyanobacteriota; class Cyanobacteriia; order Cyanobacteriales; family JBFRWF01; genus JBFRWF01. The sequence goes on from JBFRWF010000053.1 coordinate 1,897, forward strand.
TATCGCTTCTTTCAGAATCATAAACACCAGTTAAAATCCTCATTCTTTCTTAAGAAGTTTTCAAGCTGTTAACTTACCCATTATTATATGAATATGTCATCTGGAACAATACCACAGTCGTCAACCTCAGAGGCACAAGGCTTTAATTACGAGGCTCTCGATAGCGAAACCCGGATTGTTGTGCAGAAGCGTACATCTGAAATCAAAAGTCTGATGCGTCGAACTGCACAAGACATGATTGACATCGGGCAGAAGCTGATTGAAATCAAGGAAAGACTGAGACATGGAAATTTTGAAACTTGGTTGAAGGCTGAATTTGAATGGGGATTGTGGACGGCGAGAAAATTTATACAGGTAGCAGAGCGATTTAGTTCTGTGAATTTCACAGATATGTCCATCGCTACCTCAGCTCTCTACCTTCTAGCAGCCCCGTCTACACCTGAAGAAGCCCGCCAGTACGCTCTAGAGTGTGCTAGCCAGGGCGAGAATATCACCCACTCCAAAGCTAAGACTATCGTCAGTCAGTACAAGCAATCAATCCAACCTAAGATTCCTAAAGACGAGCCGACCCCAACTGAAGTAGTCTTCACTTCTCCACCAACGGCTCCATCACTAGAGAGCCAGTCTGAACTACAGGTCATCAACGCATCGGTTGTGGAGGTTGAGGATGAGGCTCCTGGTAGTGCAAGCCAGATCGCAGAGCAGCGACTGAGAGAAAAAGTAGAACCAGAAACCCCTGGGGTACAAGACGAGCAACTAGAACGAGAGTTTATTGAGTGGGTTAATGTGCTACCGCAAGAAGACATGGAAGTAGAATCTAAATCGCAGTCTGAAGCCAGCAAACGCTCTGCGGACAGGCTCCTTGAGCGCATCCGCATTATCAGCATCGAGCGGGAAGAGTTTGAGCAGGCTGAGGAAGTAGCTCAGACTTTTGAGATTACTTCTAATGGTGTGAGGATCGCTATTGAAGTCAACCGAAAAGCAATAATCACCTTATTTGAGCAGATGGGGTTCAATCCCACGTTTGCTGAAGAGGTCTTTCGGCAGGCTAGATTACTGTCTGATGGGTGCGATCAAAAGCAAGTAGGTGGACAAAATTAGGGGTTTGAGATTGCTTCCCTGACCCTCGCAATGACACTTATACCAAATCTTACTTTTCACGGGAAGTCTGAAAATCTTTGGTCAAGAGGCAGGGGTTCTCTATTTCCTTTCGTCGGCCAGATGCTTGACACTGGCTGGGGTCTTTTCCCAATCTGCCTGGGAAAATTGATGAAGATGGTATAGGTGTTGCTTATCCATACCTATTAGGTTATCAGATTGGGGGTCAGATTTCTCGTCCAACCTCTACCCCCCTGAACAGTTACCTATTTATGGAGTCTTTAAAGTCAAGATTTCAACTAATTATTAGTTGCCCTATTTTATTTTCTTCCAGTTCATTTATAATTGCTCGACTGGTTTTGTGAAGGATGCTATCCACAATGCAGTTTCTTTTATGCCAATTTTCCTGTAGTAATTTTGAAGTACTTTATAAGCTAGTTCATTATAGGAGACGATATATCTACCATCAGACCGCAAAATAAACTCGGTTTATGGGATTACTGGACTGGCGTTATAGGACAGAAGAATGTTTTTTTGAAAGGTACAAGGCTTTGATACGTGAATCTCGATTCTGTGAATTTCACAGATTTGTAAATTGCTATTTTTTTGTAAAAATGTATCGAAATTTACAGCATTTGTCCGCAGAGATTAAGTATCCTGTAAATAACAAAATTTAACTTGGAAGTGGCGTGGTTATTTGGAGTTATTACCCAGGCGAAATACCAAGATGATTCGGCTTAAACTGTTAGATTAGATTGCTTAGCATTTAACTTTAACCTGGTCTACCTTATTGTGGGCAGTCACAGTCTTATTAGGAGCAACAAAACCGTGCATATTCAAAGTCAATTTAGTTGCTTTATAATTGGAGAAGGAACTCTAACTATTAAATGTTGTGAGCTCCTCTTAGCAGAGAACCATCATATTTTTGGCGTCATTTCCCCTGATGCACTGATAAGTAACTGGACAAAAGCAAAGAACATACCTCACATACAGCCAACAGATAACCTCATTGCATTTTTAAGCCAGCAGCCTTTTGATTACCTGTTCAGCATTGCCAACAACTTCGTCTTACCCAAAGAAATTTTGGAGTTGCCGCGCCATTATGCCATTAACTACCAGGACGCTCCCCTGCCGAGGTATGCAGGGGCTAACGCTGTCTCCTGGGCCTTAATGCATCAGGAGAGGACTCATGGAGTTACATGGCATGTGATGAGCGATATAGCTGAGAGGGACAAGATCCTGAAGCAGTTTTACATCGACATTGGTGATGACGAGACAGCGTTTAGCCTCAATGTGAAGTGCTATGAGGCTGCCATCCATTCATTTGCTCAGCTAATAGACGATCTATCAAGTGGCCAAGCCTTAGGAAGCAAGTCAACCCTGGATGAGCGAACCTATTTTCCTCGCTCCAAAAGACTGAGTGCTGGAGGTGTGCTTTTATTCAATCGTTGTGCCCATGATATAGATGCCAACCTTAGGGCTTTGGACTTTGGCCCATACCCCAATCCCCTTGGTCTGATGAAGTTGGTTATAGGGAGCGACTTGCTCATAGTCCCTAAACTTGATGTCACGAACTCTGTGTCTAAGTCTCCTCCTGGAACGGTAACGACCATCGAACCCAATTTACTCAAAGTTTCTACAACAAGTTACGATGTTGCGCTGTACCAGGTGATAACTATCGATGGTCAAACCCTATCAATTCCTGATTTGGTTGCCAGATTTGGCCTAAAAATCGGGTATCAGTTTCAAGACATTGAGCCGGATACGGCGAGGTGCATTGAGGCTTTTGATGCTCTAGTCGCCGAGCACGAGGCTTTCTGGGTAGAGAGACTGGCAACTTTACAGCCCATCACGATTCCCTATACAGAGCAAAAGGCATCGCACTTAAGGCAGAAGTGTTACAAGAGAGTAAAGGTGCCCGTACCTGATGAGATCCCTACCTTTCTGCAAGAGCACTATCAAGCATGTAATTGGGGAGACTTCCTGTTTGCTGCTTTTGCCGCCTATCTCGCACGCATTGGAGGTACTGGGTGTTTTGATATTGGATTTAGAGATTATGAGCTGCGACAGGAACTGGTAGGACTGGAAAACTTTTTTGCGTTCCATGTTCCTTTTCGTGTAGATATAGATTGCGAGCAAAGTTTTAAGGAAGTTTTTTCTGCTTTTAGGGAGCAGATGGAATTGACTAAACTTCACAAGACTTATGCCCGTGATGTCGTCCCTAGATACCCGGCTCTTCGTTCATTTTCGGAGATGGATTATGAGCAGATGTTTCCGGTACTGGTAGAGCGGGTGGAAAAACTGGATGACTACCAAGCCGAGTTTGGTAGTGAATTGACTCTGATCGTTCCATCAGATGGGAAAGAATGCTGTTGGATCTATAACATGGATGCATTGGATGGTGAGAGCATTGCTAGGATGTTGGATCAGTTTACTACTTTTATGCAAGGTATTGTTACCGATCCATCCCAGCCTGTTGCTTACCTTCCTCTGTTATCTGAGCCAGAGCGTCGTAAAATCCTGGTGGAGTGGAATGAAACCCAGTTAGATTACCCTAAGGAATGTATTCATAAGCTATTTGAAGCCCAGGTAGAACGCACCCCAAATGCTGTTGCAGTGATTTTTGAGAATGAGCAACTAACCTACAGAGAGCTGAATGACCGTGCCAATCAACTAGCACACTATTTACAAGCCCAGGGAGTAGGACCAGAAGTTCTTGTCGGTCTTTGCATGGAGCGCTCCTTGGAGGTAGTTGTAGGTTTTCTGGGAATCCTCAAAGCCGGGGGAGCTTATGTGCCCTTAGATCCTGCATATCCAAAGGAACGCCTTGCCTTTATGCTCGAGGACGCTCAGGTGCCGATCCTGTTGACTCAAAAGCGACTAGAGGAATGTCTTCCCCAGAACAAGGCACGGTTGGTTTGTCTGGACACAGATTGGCAGAGCATTGCTCAACAAATTGGGACGAACCCAGTCAGTGGGGTAAGGGCGGAAAACCTAGTTTATGTCGTTTATACATCCGGCTCCACAGGGAAACCAAAAGGCATTCTGATGGAGCACCGGAGTTTGTGCAACCTAATAGAAGCAATGGTTCGGACTTTGAATGTGGGGACAGACAGCCGCATTCTCCAGTTAATGTCCTTGAGCTTCGACCCTTCGATTTTGGAAATTTTCGCAGCCCTACGGACGGGAGCGACTCTGTGCCTAGCAAGGCAGGATTCTCTGTTGCCAGTATTACCCTTGAGCCAACTGTTGCGCGATCAAGCAATCACCACCGCTATCTTCCCACCGTCTGTCCTCGCTCTGCTACCTGAAGAGGAGTTATCTGGGTTAGAGACAGTCATCACCGGAGCAGAACCCTTTTCCGCTGAACTCGTAGCAAGATGGGCTCCGGGGCGTCATTTTTTCAACATCTACGCGCCGAGCGAAGTTGCTATCGTTGCCACTACCACCCTTTGTACGGATGGAAATCGCAAGCCTCCAATCGGCTTACCTATAGCCAACACAGAGATTTATTTACTGGATTCCCACCTGCAACCCGTTCCTATTGGCATACCTGGTGAGATATATATTGGCGGTGTCGGTTTGGCGCGGGGATATCTTAATCGGCCCGAACTGACAGCTGAGAAGTTCATCCCCAACCCCTTTAGTGCTGAACCAGGGGCACGTCTCTACAAAACTGGGGACTTAGCTCGCTATCTACCGGACGGCAACATCGAGTTTCTAGGTCGGATTGATAATCAGGTAAAGATTCGCGGCTTTCGGATCGAACTTGGAGAAATAGAAGCCGTGCTACGCCAACATCCCAGTGTACGAGAAGCCTTGGTCACAGTTAGGGAAGACGTACCTAACGACAAACGCCTAGTGGCTTACATCATCCCCAATCAAAAGTGGACACCCACAATCTATGAACTGCAACGCTTTCTCCAACAGAAACTGCCCAAATATATGGTGGCTTCTACCTTCGTTTTCCTAGAAGCCCTGCCTCTGACCCCCAACGGCAAAGTAGACCATCGGGCTCTACCAGTTCCTGACCAGTCACAACTCAACAGGGAAGAAACTTTTGTGGCTCCTCATACCTATGTCGAGCAGCAGCTTGCCAATATCTGGGCTCAAGTTCTAGGACTAGAGCAAATCGGCATCTACGATAACTTGTTTGATTTAGGGGGAAATTCCGTGCATGTCATTCAAATCATTTCTCAGGTGCGTGAATTCTTCCAGGTGGAACTACCCCTGCGCAACTGGTTTGAATTACCTACTGTGGCAGACCTGGCTAAGCGCATTGAGGGCATGGTTCAAAACAGATCAACACTAGAACGGGGAGACGGGGAGACTTCGGAGATGGGAAGACACCGGACTCCAGTGTAGCTCAAGACCTATAGACTGCAGGGACATTACGTTCCCTTGGCAAAAACTTGTTGTTTACTAAGATCTATGAACCCTAAGCAAAAATTTCCGACTCTGGTAGACCTGCTAAGCTACCGAGCACTACATCAGCCTGACCAAAAGGCCTTTATTTTCCTTGAGATGGGAGAAATTGAGGTAGATAGTCTAACTTATCAAGAGTTAGATCGACAGGCACAAATAGTCGCATCTCAGCTTCAGAAATTGGGAGTTAGGGGCGAACGGGTTTTGTTGCTGTACCCTCCAGGACTAGAATTCATTGTTGCCTTTTTTGGATGTTTATATGCTGGCGCGATCGCTGTTCCTGCTAATCTACCCCGACCTAACAGACCACTATCCCAGCTTCAAGGAATAGCAGCAGATGCCCAAGGGTCGATGGTTCTCACCACTACATCTCTATCGAGTAAATTACAAAGACTACTGAGCAAAAGCCAATTATTGGCAGGGTTACGACAGCTAGTGACCGATAACACTACAACTGAACTAGCAGGGTTATGGCAGAAACCTTTGCTGAGTAGCGACACCCTGGCTTTTCTTCAGTACACTTCCGGCTCTACAGGAACACCAAAAGGTGTAATGGTGAGTCATGGGAACCTGCTGCAAAATTTGGAATATATAAAGCAAACCTTTGAGCTAACCCCAGAAAGTGTATCAGTATCGTGGTTACCAAGTTTCCACGATATGGGTCTCATTGACGGGATTCTTCAACCTTTGTACACAGGGTTCCCAGGAGTTCTGATGCCTCCAGTGTCCTTTATGCAGAAGCCATTTCGATGGTTGAAGGCAATTTCACGTTATCAGGCAACTCATTGTGGCGGCCCAAACTTTGGCTATGACCTTTGTATTAACAAGATAGCTCCGGAAGAGCAAGAAACTCTCGATCTGAGTAGTTGGTGTAGTGCTTACAATGGTGCAGAGCCTATTCGCAAAGAAATCCTGGAGAGGTTTGCAGCTAAATTTGCTCCTTGCGGCTTTCGTGCCAGCTTTTCATATCCCTGTTATGGTCTAGCTGAATCTACCTTAATGGTTTCAGGTGGACTGGTGAACGATGAGCCGATTTACTGTAAAGTCCAGGCAAATGCTTTGGAAGAGAATCGGGTTGTTGAAGTATCTGAAGACACCCAGAATGTTAAGCATCTGGTAGGGTGCGGACGAGCATGGCTCGATACAAAGATTCTGATCGTCGACCCTGAATCCTTGACCCAGTGCACTCCAGAACAAGTGGGAGAAATTTGGGTATCGAGTTCCAGCGTCGCTCAGGGCTATTGGAAGCGACCAGAGGAGACGGAGGAAACCTTCAGGGCCTATCTAGCAGATACGGGCGAGGGTCCATTTCTGCGAACGGGGGACTTGGGATTTTTGCAAGATGGCGAGCTGTTCGTCACCGGGCGCATTAAAGATATGGTTATCATCCGGGGTCGCAACTATTATCCTCAGGATATTGAACTGACGGTGGAGAAAAGTCATCCGGTTCTGCGTCCCTCTTGTGGTGCGGCGTTTGCTGTGGAAGTCAAGGGCTTTGAGCGGCTAGTGGTTGTTCATGAAGTCCATCGGAGTTACCTGCACAAGCTCAATGTAGAAGAGGTGGTTGGCACGATCGGCGAGGCGGTGATGCAGCACCACGATCTACAGGTTTATGGGGCTCTGCTGGTTAAGACTGGGAGCATTCCGAAGACTTCCAGCGGCAAAATTAGGCGTAAGACTTGTAGGGAAAAGTTTCTGGCACAAACCCTGGATGGGGTGGGAGGCAAGATTGGAAATTCAATATTCCCAAGAAAGCCAGTTTCAAGTCTTGCCGTTGCTGTTTAAACCCAAAAGATAAAGTTCATCAAGGAATTTAAAATTCCAAAGAAATAAACAAAGAGCGATGTCGATGCAGTTGGATAGCAAAACAAAAGTAGAGCCGATCGCTGTTTCAGGTAATGGCCCAAAGATAACAATAGAAAATGACTACCTAAGAGCGCTACAACGACGTTTCGCCTTGGCTACGATCTTAACTCCATTTCTGGGTTCAATACTCGCCATTGCCATGGCCTTTCAGTTCGGCATTGGTGCAGTGGAAATCGGGCTGTTGGTCAGCATGTATACCTTGACCATGCTCGGAATTACGGTGGGGTTTCACCGATACTTTACCCACTGCGCCTTCCAGACAAATACAGTTGTCCGAGTCATTCTCGCCATCCTGGGATCTATGTCAGCTCAAGGGCCCGTGATTCAATGGGCAAGCATTCACCGACGGCATCACAAATACAGCGATCGCCCAGGAGACCCCCATTCATCCCATCGCTATGTGGGGGATAGATGGGGATGGCTTCGCGGACTATGGCATGGTCAGGTGGGTTGGATGTTTAACAGCGATGTGACCAATACAACCCTTTTTGCCAAAGACTTGCTTCGAGACCCCCTCATTACCAAAGTTAATCGATTGTATATGACTTGGGTCATCCTCGGTCTAGCCATCCCTACTGTCCTGGGAGGAGTTTTGATCGGGTCTTGGATGGGAGCCTTGCAAGGGTTTCTGTGGGGGGGTCTAGTCCGAATCTTCCTCGTCAATCACGCCTTTTGGACGATTAATTCCATCGCCCACTTTTATGGCAATAGTCCCTTTGATACTGACGATCAAAGCCGGAACAACATCTGGTTGGTGGGGGCAAATTTTGGAGAAGCGTGGCACAACAATCACCATGCTTTCCCTAACTCGGCGATGTTGGGCCTGAAGTGGTGGCAAATAGATATCGGTGGCTGGGTTATTCGCGCCCTAGAAAAGGTGGGCTTGGCTTGGGACATCAAGGTTCCTACAGTCGGCATGATCGATGCCAAAAAACAAGAGTTAGGAAACTCGCCGGACTAAGTTTCCAGATTCAATTCAGAAACTACAGGAGTCAACTAATGACAATGCAATTGGATGGGACAATACAATCCGAAGCCCTTCAAAATCCAAAGGACAAAACTAAAATAATTGCGAATGACTACATCAAAGGTCTTCAATACAATCATTTCTGGTGGTATAACTGCATCCCCTTTGTGGGAACCATCATTGCAATCATTTCCCTTTGGTGGTTGCCCATCGGACCGATAGAAATAGGACTGATCGTCGGTCTTTGGGCCTTGACTATGACAGGGGTAAGTGTGGGTTTCCACCGCTACTATACCCATCGTTCCTTTAAGACTAACCAGGTGATGCGAGTTATTTTTGCCATCCTTGGATCTATAGCCGGACAAGGTCCCTTAATTTCCTGGGTAGCCGTGCATCGCCGACACCATGAGTGCAGTGACGAACCTGGCGATCCCCATTCCCCGAATCTTCACGGAAAGGGAGTTTTAAAAACGATCCAAGGATTATGGCATTCTCATGTAGGCTGGCTCCTCGACCACGATTACCCCAATCCAGCCTACTATGCCCCCGAACTTCTGCGGGATAAAACCATCTCCAAAATTAATCGGCAGTATACTGCTTGGGTAATTCTGGGTCTGGCTATTCCCACTGTCGTCGGAGGAGTTTTGCATGGGTCTTGGATAGGCGCATTGCAGGGCTTCCTGTGGGGCGGAGCTGTCCGCATTTTCATAGTGGATAACATCATCTTGAGTGTCAACTCCGTTTCCCATGTCTATGGCACCCATCCGTTGGATACTGGCGACAACAGTCGGAATAACCCTTGGATCCCTATCCCGACTTTCGGAGAGTCATGGCAAAACAATCACCATGCTTTTGCCAACTCAGCAAGTATCGGCTTGAAATGGTGGCAAATTGACTTTGGATACTGGGTCGTTTGGGTATTGGAAAAATTGGGCTTGGTTTGGGATGTCAACGTTCCCACAGCCAAGATGATCGAGGCCAAAAAATTGGTTTAGCTCTACAAGCAGCAATTCGGTTCAGTTATCTAAAGCGAAATCTTGATGTTTGTTCACTGAAAAATGAAAACAATAACAATCAAAAGCGATCGCCTCAAAAGGCAACAGGAGATTCACGGCATAACCAATATCATCCTTCCTTTTCTCGGCACAATCGCCGCAGTGGTGGTGGCTTTTCAGGTCGGCGTTAGTGCCGCAGACATCTGGCTGTTTGTCATCATGTATTTTTTGACCATGATTGGCATTACAGTGGGGTTTCACCGACACTTTGCCCACTGCACCTTCGAGGCTAATCAGGCTGTCCGAGTTATCCTCGCCATCCTTGGCTCGATGGCGGCCCAAGGACCCCTAAATTATTGGGTCGCCACCCATCGCCGCCACCACAAGTACAGCGATGCCGATGGAGATCCCCACTCACCTTATGTCAAAGAAGACAAACGCTTTGATTTTCTTGAGGGGCTATGGCATTCACATATGGGCTGGACATTTAATCACGAGCTCACCAACACTTTCATCTTTGCCAAAGACATAGTTAGGGAGCCAATCATGACCAGGATTAGCCAGCTCTACTATTTTTGGATCTTCCTGGGAGTTGCCATTCCCGCCCTCGGAGGGGGGCTGATCTCAGGAACTTGGATGGGTGCTCTGACTGGATTTTTGTGGGGCGGTTGCGTTCGCATCTTCCTCCAACATCACATCGGGTTTTGGACCATTGGCTCAGTTGCCCATCTCTATGGCACCTCTCCCTTTGAGACTGGCGACCATAGCCGGAATAATATCTGGCTCGCAATTCCCACAGGAGGTGAAATGTGGCACAACAACCATCATGCTTTCCCCAACACGGCGATTTTCGGTTTCGAGTGGTGGCAAATTGACATCGGTGGCTGGGTTATCCGTGCTCTAGAAAAGGTGGGTTTGGTTTGGGAACTCAAAATTCCGACAACAGCCATGATCGAAGCCAAAAAGAACAAGGCTGACAGTGCAAAGGCTCTCGGTTGAATGCCGGAAGCAAATCAATCGATTTGAGCTTCAGCCAAGGGATTGAATACAAAAAGGCAGAACAACAAGTTATCAAGGGCAATGAACATAGCTCACCAAATTTTAACTGAACCTCTCGTAAATCCAGATAAGAGAGAAAAAACGATAGCCAGCGATCACTTGAAAGGTCCTCAAACCATTCATTTCATCTTGTATGAGGCTATACCTTTTATCGGATTCATCACTGCCATTGTTTTGCTTTGGTGGTTTCCTCTCAGCCTAGTGGAGGTGGGGCTTTTCATTGGCATGTGGTTCTTAACCCAGATTGGATTTAGTGTGGGTTGGCATCGACTTTTTAGCCACAACGCTTTTAAGACCTCTACTCCTATCCGAGTCATTTTAGCGATTCTTGGCTCTATGGCAGCTCCAGGACCTTTAATTTTGGCAGTAGCAGCCCATAGACGACACCATGAGTTTGCTGACAAGCCAGAAGACCCTCATTCTCCCCATCTTTACGGAGAGGGATTTGGTGCCAAGCTCAGGGGCTTGTGGCACGCTCATGAGGGCTGGTTGGTTACCAACAAAGAACACGCCAATACAATTCACTATGTCCCTGACCTGCTGCGCGACCAAGCGATAACAACAGTTAGCCGATATTACCAGGTTTGGGTTTTGTTGGGTCTGGTCATACCTGCTGTCCTAGGAGGAGTGCTGACAGGTTTGTGGATGGGAGCTTTCCAAGGGTTTCTGTGGGGAGGACTGGTCCGTATATTCCTGGTCAATAACCTCATCAACGGTGTCAACTCAATCGCTCATGTCTTTGGTCGTCGTGCCTTTAATACCAACGACCACAGCCAGAACAATCTCTGTCTCGTTCTCCCTGCCTTGGGAGAAGGATGGCACAATAACCACCACGCTTTCCCCCAATCGGCGATTTTCGGTCTGGAGTGGTGGCAAATTGACATCGGTGGCTGGGTCATCCGTGTCCTAGAAAAACTTGGTTTGGTCTGGGATGTCAAGGCTCCTACAGCAGCCATGATCGAAGCTAAAAAGGCAATATAGCCTGCAGTCTGCACAGCAATAGCTAGCGTTTCAGTGTTTGTATTGATTAAATTCAGGAGTTACTTCAGATGGAAATTCAGAATCTAGAACTTGTGGAAACCTCAACAGTAAACATTGCCGATACTAACGGGAATGTAGGCAAAAAACAGCCAACAGCAACAGACATTCAAGCCTGGTTAGTCTCCTATCTGGCACAACTTTTGGAGATCGACCCTGCTCAGGTCTCTATTACCACTTCTTTTGATCGCTATGGTCTAGATTCCTCAGCGACAATTGGCTTGAATAATGATTTAGGGAATTGGTTGGGACGCGAAATTGACCCAACTATTACCTATGATTACCCCTCCATTGAAGCTCTGGGAAATCATTTGGCTGAGTAATCAGGGCTAAGCTGTCACGCTTTTAAATTGCTTGTTGAGACGAGGCAACAGGCAACAGGCAACAGGCAACAGGGAATGGGGAATAGGGAACAGGCAACAGGGAATTGGGAACGACTAACTCTAACACCGTTCGGAGTTTGGTAAATCCCCCCGTCTCCCCGTCTCCTTGTCCCCTTGTCTCTCCGTCTCCCCGTCTCCCCCTCTCCCCGACTCCTTGTCCCCTTGTCTCCCCGTCTCCCCGTCTCCCCCTCTCCCCGA
>JBFRWF010000054.1:0-31467 GCA_051439465.1 Xenococcaceae cyanobacterium
TGATATCATGTTCGATAAATTAGTTATAAAAAAGTAGGTTGGGTTGAACGAGAGTGAAACCCAACATAAGTGATATGGGTGTTGGGTTAGGCTAGTCTTCGACGCGCTCCGCGAGAGTCTTCGACGCGCTTCGCGATCGCCGCTCTTCGAGTAGGCTTCGCCGCTCTTCGAGAACGTTGCCTCAACCCAACCTACACAAATGTCTTTTTTTATAAGTGATTATCCGAACTTGATATGAGTGATTAGCCTGTAGGGTTTCGTTGCATCAGTCCTACAGGCTCCCGATGGCACTGTTGCAAGGGACAGTGGATGGATGATGCGATCACACAGCCAAAAATCAAGATAAAAAAGTCAATTAACCTACTACTGCTAGAGATTTCTTTTGACGCTGACGCTGTCCCTTCAGCATCATTTTCACTCCACCAGCAGGTGCAAGGATAACACCTCGACGCTGGACTTGCTCTGGTCGATTATCAGCCAGCGCTAGTTCATATCGTGACAGGATAGTTGCCAAAACTAGCTTGATTTCAAACTGAGCCAAAGCCTCACCAATACAGCGACGGACACCACCCCCAAAGGGCATAAATTCATAAGGTGAGAATTGGCGTTCTAGAAAACGCTCTGGCTTAAACTGCTTATGATCTGGATATATATCCTCGCGCTGATGAGTGAGATAAATACAGCCAATCAACACCGTACCAGGCTCCAACTGGTGCCCCATCAACTCAACTGGCTCTCGCACCATCCGTGGAAAAGTCAACATTGCAACAGGGTGAATTCGCAGGGTTTCATTACAGACAGCGGTGAGATAGGGCAATCGGAAAATGCTCATTGGCTCTGGAGAGTCACCGAGAGGATCCAGTTCCTTGAGCAGCTTTTCGCGGACTTCTGGCAAATGGTGAACCCAGTACAATGCCCAAGACATTGCCGTTGCAGTAGTTTCATGGCCAGCCAACAATAGTGTCATCAACTCATCGCGCAATTCCCGATCCGTCATTGGCTTACCCTCCTCATCGCGAGCCGACACCAGCAATGAGAGGATGTCATTGCGATCTGGATCTGGTTGCTTGCGGCGATCGCTGATTTCTGCATAAACCAATTCATCAATTTGCTCCAGTTTGTGAAGAACTTGTACCCAGGGACTCCAAGCACCTAAATTCCGTTGCAGGAAGGGGAAAAAGAGGAAGCCAGAAGTTAAAGGAGAGCGAAAAAGATCCACCAGGGAACGAATCAGTTGCTTGAGTTGTTGACAGCGCTCTCCCTCATACAAGCCAAAGACAGCCTCTAAGATGACTTGCAGCGAGATATCTTGCATAGCGGTACGAGCAGAAAAAGGTTTGCCCACAGGTAACTGGCTCATGAATTTCTCTGTCAAGTTACAGATTAGCTGACCATGGGCTTGCATCCGCTCTCCATGAAAGGGAGGCATCAATAGCTGACGCCGTCGCCTGTGGCGATCGCCTTCGAGCATGGTTATTGAGTAGTCCCCTAGGAATGGTTTCAAAGTCTTGTCCACCTCACCGGGGGCTGTAAACTGCTTTCTATCGTTAGTAAAAATCTGCTGAATGGCTTGGGGATTGCTTACGAACACCCAGGTATTGCTAAAACCAATTACCCGTGCAGTGAAGATGTCAGGATAGCGCTTGGCAGCGCCCTCCATATATCCTACAGGATCAGCAATCCACTGAATTTTCTGCAATAAAGAAGGAGTTTTCGGACCTAATGGTAGTTTCATTGGCATTTGTCAGTGGTTATGGTTAGCAAAATCTGTATTATTAGCAGGGCATTTAAGCAGGGTACTGGCAGTTTTACAGCAGGGATTAGCTACCACAGAACATCAGACACAAGAATAATGAAGAAATGATCAAGCAATGGGAAGAAAAAAGCGAAAGGCACTCCCCTTATCCAGTTTACTTTCTACTTCAATTTGACCGCCTTGGAGTTCCACTAAACGACGGGCGATCGCCAGTCCAATTCCTGTCCCTCCAGAGTAGCGCGAACGTGACCGATCTGCTCGCCAAAAACGCTCAAATACATGGGGTAAATCTTCCGGCGCAATCCCTGACCCCGTATCTATAACTGCCACCCAAACTTGGCCCTTATCTTTCCAAGCACGAATTGTAATCGACCCCTTCTCCGTATAACGAAGTGAATTCCCTAACAAATTAACTAAAACCTGCTCTGTGCGGTCAATATCCGCCAATAAAGGTGGTAAATCTGGTGAACAGTCTAATTGCAAAACTGGCCCATCTTCTAGCAACTGGTCAGAAAATCTTTCCACCAATGACTCTAATAAAGGACGGAGATTAACAGCTTGCAGATTAATCGACAGATACCCCGCCTCCGCTTTAGAAAGTTCCTGCAAATCATTGGTCAACCTTTCCAAGCGCCTGGTTTCCCTCACTAAACGCATATATAGCTCTGGTGAAGGTTCAATCGAACCATCGGCTAACTCCTCTAAATACCCACGCACCACAGTTAAGGGAGTTCGCAACTCATGAGTCATATCACTAATCAATTCCCGCCGCCGCTTTTCCACATCTTCGAGACTCCCAGCCATGCGGTTGAAACTTGCCCCCAGTTGATTTAACTCTGGAATTTCACTCCCAGGCATTCTTTCCTGCAAATTTCCAGCAGCAAACTTTTGCGTGATATCCTTCATCTGATTTAAAGGCTGCATAATTCGCCGAGATACCCAATAACTAAGTCCTCCTGCTGCTGTTGCACCGACAATGACTGACCAGAAAGAGCTGCGATTCCAGGCGGTTTCAAAACCGTCAATCAGGTAGGTACGAGCAGAACGAACGGTGACGAATCCCCTTCTTTCTAACTGTTCGAGATGCACAACAAACATGCGAGGAGAAGAGAATTTAGCAATAAAAATAAAACTCCCCAAGCCGACTACCATTACTAGCAGGTGGGAAAGCAATAAGCGCGTTCCCAGACTCAGCTTTGCCATTGTCTTCAGAATATCCAATCTAGTTCAAAAAACACTTTGGTCGTCAAATTTATAACCTACTCCCACAACTGTTTTAATAAACGTAGGATGAGCAGAGTCTGGCTCAATTTTTTTGCGCAAGCGCCTAATGTGAGTATCCACCACCCGCTCATCCCCAAAAAAGTCATTTCCCCAAAGTTTGTCAATCAGTTGTGTTCGAGTCCAGACTCGACCAGGATAACCGATCAAGGTGGCGAGGAGATTAAATTCGAGGGTGGTTAAATTCAGAGTTTCTGGCTGCTGAGAGTCTAGCTGACGGATGGTAGTGTGTTGCTCTAAATCCACGGTGAAATGTTGGGTGCGATAAACCTGGTGTTGTCCCCCGTGACGCAAACTCCGCCGCAGTAGCGCTCTGACTCTGGCAACTAATTCTCTGGGACTGAAGGGTTTGACTAAGTAATCATCCGCTCCAGTAGAAAGACCTATCACTCGATCTATCTCCTCTCCTCTGGCTGTCAGCATTAAGATATAGGGGTCTTTATGACCTGGTTTCTGGCGGATGCGGGTACAGACTTCTAGTCCATCTAAGCCTGGAAGCATTAAATCCAGGATAATTACATCTGGCTGTTGGGAGCGGAAAACTTCTAACGCCTTTAAACCATCAATTGCAATGCGACAAGAAAATGCTTCTCTTTCTAGAGTTTGCTGAATGAGCTGAGCAATTTCCGGTTCATCTTCAACAATCAAAATTTCCATTTCCTTAGATCGTCGATTCAGTAATAAAGATTCGGAAGAGTAGGGGCACGGCATCATTAACATTCTGCACCTGATCGAGATATTTAAGTAGGTGGGCAAAAATAAATATAAAACCCGTATGAGGTGTTAGGTGCTAGAGTTAGCTGTTCCCTCCTTTTGCCTTTTCCCTATTTCCTGTTGCCTGTTGCGCCCAGCCTCCAGCGTCGACGCTGGGCGCACTGTTGCCTGTTGCCTTTTCCCTTTTGCCTTTTCCCTATTCCCTGTTCCCTGTTCCCTGTTCCCTGTTGCCTTTTGCCTTTTCCCTATTCCCTGTTCCCTGTTCCCTGTTCCCTTAATAATAAAATCACCTGTACGAGTACACGAAGCCCACACCTACTCCGAGTCAGCTTCCTCGTCGTCTTTCTGTGATTCAAGGAACTCTCCCATATACTGATTCACTAACTGGGGCTGTTCCTGTTGTACCCAGTGACTGCAATTGGGAATATATTTTATTTGTAAATCTTTCACATATGCTTCTGTCCCGTTGGTTAGTTCTTTGCCGAGGGCAAGATCATTCTCACCCCAGATCATTAGGGTTGGGATTTCCAGAATCCCCCACTTTTGTTGATTATTATTAAACAATTCCTGAAAGACATTGCGATAATAATTCAACATTGCCGTCAACGCACCCCGTTTAGCAGCAGCATTTTTGTAAACTTCCAAATCCGCTTCTCTGAATGCTGTTTTATCAATTGCCATCTCTATGAAGCCAGAAGCGATCGCCTGATAATCATTCCACTGCAACAACCATTCTGGCAACAATGGCAACTGGAAGAAGAAAATATACCAACTCCGCAGCAGTTGTTGGGGAGTACGCAACCCTTCCACAAATTTCGCTAGATGAGGCATATTCATCACAATCAGCTTATCTACCATATCTGGGTGTTCATAGGCAAAATTCCAGGCGATCGCTCCTCCCCAATCATGCCCCACTAACACACAGCTTTCATAACCCAGTTCCTCGATCGCGCCTTCCACATCTTTGATCAACTCTCTCATGACATAGGCTGCTAGATCTTTCGGTTTATCACTATCGTTGTAGCCGCGTAAGTCGAGAGCAACGACTTTATAATCTTTGGCAAATTCTGGAATCTGGTGTCGCCAGGAATACCAAAACTCAGGGAAGCCATGCAACATTAGCATCAATGGCCCTTCTCCCTGAGTGACATAATGTAGATTTACCCCGTTGGTAGTGATAAAATCCTGTGTCCAGGAGCCTTCTAGTACAGACATTAAATCTCTCCCTTTGGTAGTAAGCGCTTCAATCATAGCATAAAGCCCTTACTACTAAACTCCCTTCTATTTTCCAGAATCTTATTTTTGAGGAACAGCCATCAACTTGCTAGTTTCCACCAAACGAATAAACTCGGCACGGTAGCTTTGTAAGTCTACACCTTGGGACTCTTTTGCAAGTTTCAACACTTGGTCAAAACTTGCATTTCCTTTGTACTCAGAATCTCTTAAAATCATGCCGAAAGCAGCCACAGCTGCAGAAAATCTGAAATTCCTAGAAGTTGCTGCTAGTTTAACCTCCTTATCTACCACTGGCTGAGTAATTAACTGAGATGTTGAGCCATTGGGTGCTTTATAACGTAGCTTCACATGCATCAACTCGTTACTTGCATAAGCAGCCGGATCTACAGTGTTATTTTGATATCTTAACGGGTCAACTGACGGTAACTCTACATCACTATCCACACCCACAGGAATGATTTCATAAAGCGCTGTCACTGAATGTCCTGCCCCTAACTCACCTGCATCTTTGGTATCATCGCTGAAATCTTGATCCCGCAGCAGGCGATTTTCATAACCGATTAAACGGTAGGCTTTTACTTTTGCTGGATTAAATTCCACTTGAATTTTAACATCTTTGGCAATGGTAAACAAGGTTGCTCCCATCTCATTGACTAACACTTTTTTTGCCTCAAGAATACTATCTATATAAGCATAATTACCGTTGCCTTTATCAGCAAGTTTCTCCATCTTTGTATCTTTTAAATTTCCAGAGCCAAACCCAAGTACGGTCAAGAATACTCCTTCATTGCGCTTCTCTTCGATGAGACGAACTAATTCAGCATCACTGGAAACACCGACATTAAAATCACCGTCAGTTGCCAAGATAATGCGATTATTACCGGATGGGATAAAATTCTTTTTGGCCTCCTGATAGGCAAGTTTAATTCCCGCTCCACCAGCGGTAGAACCTCCCGCTTCTAAGCTTTCAATGGCATTTAATATTTTGTCCTTCTCATTTCCAGGGGTTGAGGGCAAAACTAAACCAGCAGCGCCAGCATAGACAACAATTGCTACCCGGTCTTTTTCTGTCAATTCGTTGACCAGCAAGCGAAAAGCTGATTTGAGCAGGGGGAGTTTATTCGGGTTATTCATTGAACCCGAAACATCCAAGAGAAATACAAGATTACTGGGGGGCAAATTTTCGGTGGAAATCTTTTTTCCTTGCAAGCCAATATGAACTAATTTATGGGCAGAATTCCAGGGCGCTTCGGAGATTTCGGTGGTAATGGAAAAGGGGCGATCGCCTTGTGGTTGGGGATAATCGTAGGTAAAATAGTTAATCAGCTCTTCGATTCTCACTGCATCTTTAGGTGGAAGCTGACCGTTATTGATAAAACGCCGGACGTTACTGTAGGAAGCAACATCAACATCGATGGAAAAGGTGGAAAGGGGGCTGTTGCTGACTAATTTAAAGGGATTGTCATAGATGCGATCGTATTCTTCTTGGCTTTCTTCCAGCTTCTCTTCAGGCTGAATAGTAGGGGAATCTGTGGGCTGTCGGGGCTTATCTTGGGCGGCTATTTTGCTCTTTAGCTGGCGTCCTCTAGTTGTGGCAGGAGGTACTGGTTGAGGAGCAACAGGTTGCGATTGTTTAGATAGCGATTGTTTAGATAGCTCCCCCTCCTTCCTTGGAGGAGGCGGTGAAGCTTGATCGGCAGCAGATTCCGCTTCACTAGATACAGAGGGTGCTTCCGATGCTTTCTGAAAACTTTGGCAAGCAATGGTAAACTGTCCCAGAAGAGCAGCAAGTCCCAGGATGGCGATCGCTTTCTTGGTTCTGTGCATATAATTCATATATAATTGAAAATATTCGTTTCAGGCTATCATTGCCACCCTAGCATTAGGATAAATTTCTCTACCACTGGGTTACAAAAAATGTAACGTAAATGTTTAGCTGAAATCCGGAGAAGCCTCACGTCTCACTCCTAGGGGAGCGTGAGATGAATCCGAGTCAAAATCATCCGGGAAGATTTAGCTAAACGCCCATCGTTTTTTTGTCGGAGTAGGTGTAGGCTACCAACCCAGCCAGCAGGTTCACCAGAAAATTGAACAGGCTACGATGACGAGAATGTTCAATCTGGCAGATGTTCTTCAACTGGTCATTAACCGACTCAATCAATGCCCGCTTCCGCAGCAGAATCTTGTCCACCATCTTGAGCAAGCGGTTTTTCATGTTCCGTTTGGACTTGGTAATCAGTTTCAGTCCTTGTTCGTACAACTGTTCAAACAACTTTTGAGAGATATAACCGCGATCGCCAAAAGGTTAAATTTTACAAAACTTTACAAGGCTGCCCCTGGTTACACGAACCCTAAATACTAATAGATTGTTCTGCTTCCTGCCACTGAAAACCAGCAAAGATGGCGAATCCAGCAATGACTACAGATGTAATTGAAATCGCTATAAGCCTGACGCTTTCGACGTTCTTCCTTCTCTTTTAGATGGCGATCGCGTATCAAAAAATTAATTTTGAAATGCTTACAGTGATTACAGTATCACTTACTACTCAAATGCCTATCCAAATGCAATCTAAACTTTTTGATAAGGGAATTCCTTCGGGAGTTCGTTCGGCGGGCAGTTAATTACATCGTCGCGCTCGGCTCCACAATCTTCTATAAAAGTAATGCTAGCAAACTCACAGACAATCATCTTTGGGTAAGTAGAACCTTCATTACGATATTTGTACATGAGGTCAAGATGTTCATTTTGATAGCAGACGGTTTTTTCAGGATGTTGTTCAATCCATTGCGGTAAGAAGATAGCACCATGCACCTCTTTCCTTACTAAATTCACCGTTACACAAACAACAGTACCAGTGGGTTCATCCCAAGAAATCTTAAAAACTTGATCGGCAATTTTGACGATGTCCGCCTTTTGGTCAGTGACCCAGCGACCTGCAACAATTCCACTATGAATACGGTACGCAAACATATGGGCATTTTTGACGTAAATCTCATACTGCCAGCCGTTATCGTAAGTATATACGAGATGTTTGCCAATAATCTCATCGGGGGTACGTACTTGTTTGTTTAATGTCATGATCTATACCTTTCGTCGAATTGTAAGTTTGTTGTGTCTTTTTATCTGCTCCTGACTTACCCCACACTAGGAGAACGTCATTCAAGATAATTAGTTCAAGCTGGATACAATCTGAGCGATCGCTTCGATAATTCGACCGCCATTGGCAATGTCAGTAGCAATTAAAGCAATGTGTTCGTCTAAAGCTTGTTCGTTATCGTTCCAAATATAGGGACGTTCTGCTGAAGGTGGTTTACCTACTACTTCTTTGATAGCTAAATACAATTCACGAGTTGCAGGAGAGATACATTGAGAAGCATCGTAATGATTAACAATCTTCTTAGTCCGCAAATCAACCGACTGTACGCCAAACATAAGCGCGATGGCGATATATTGTTGGAAAATCTCGATCGCTCTACTGGTTAAATTGGCAGAACCAAATCCTTGAGAGTTAATATTTTGATTGAATTGTTCGGCATGAGTTGGAAAGCGATCGGTTAAGGAGTTGCCATAGAAAGTCAACAAGGGCATAATAGAGTTTCCTGTAATTTGCAGTCCCTTAAGCCCCATATTCACAGGGCGCTCAGTATTACCAACCAAAGAAGCGGGTAAGCCGTTGTTAAACTCTGGCATTGTTAGCATGGCAATTTGCACATCTAAATGCTTCGCCAACAAGCCTAAGTAGTAACGCAGGTTATCCATGGAAGTACCAATATACTGACCCAAGAAATTACCACCGTGGTAACTAGCATCCTTAGCAACATCGATCAAAGGATTATCAGTCACAGAATTGATTTCAATCTCAATTTGCTTGACAATTTCCTTAATTTCATCGGCGATGGGACCTGTATACTGAGGCAGACAACGTAGAGAATAACGGTCTTGAATTGGTTGAGAACCTCGATAGTTATGAGACCCATCTAATTCATTTCGGATTAAACTAGAACCTGTAATCAGCTGCAGCATTTGTTGCGCTGTCCAAATTTGACCAGGATGGGGTTTGCACTGATGAAGAAAGGAATGGAAGGATTGATTAGTACCATTTAAACCTTGCAATGTTAAAGCATGCGCCCCTAAAGATAGGGCAAGAAAAATTTGAGCATCATAGGCGCAGTTAGCAGCAATACCAGTCATTAATGCCGTACCATTCATCATGGCCAATCCTTCTTTAGGCAGCAATTCTAAAGGTTCTAGCCCCAAAAGTTTCAAAGCTTTTGGGGCAGTCATTGCTTCCCCGTTAAAGTCAACGGTATAGTAATCATTTAGCCCAACTAATGCACCACTAATATAAGCTAAAGGAGTTAAATCCCCACTAGCCCCAATCGAACCGAATTCTTTTACATGAGGAGTAACTCCAGCATTTAAGAAAGTTTCGATGCGTTGAATCAGTTCGAGACGAATACCCGATGCACCATGAAGGTGAGAATTAGCTCTTAACAACATTCCCGCACGCACATCGGCTAAAGACAATCTTTGTCCAGCACCAGCTTTGTGATAACACATTAAGTTATTTTGCAATTCTTGAGCATAGTCTGGGGAAATAACGACATTCGCCATGCCACCAAAACCGCTAGTTACTCCGTAAATAGGTTCACCCAATGCCACTGCTTCAGCTACCCAGTCACAGGAGGCTTGTACTTTTTGCAAAACTTTTTCTTGCTCGGTTAGTTTTACCTTTTTACCGTAACGAGCAACTTGAACAACTTGGTCTATATTTAAGGGATTCTCGCCGATCAATATCGTTTGCTCTGAGGAACTATTGCTAGATGGCCGATTGAGACGAGTTCTAGTTTGTGATTGAGTCTGGGGTATTATGGTCATAGTTAATCTTTCCCTATTTCCTTGGGTTTCTCGATAGTCGATTCAATGAAATATGGAAACAAAGAATTAAGCGCTCGCTGCCAACTTTCGCCGAGGCGTCCCATACGGCACTGTCGGGAGAGGACAGGTTTGAGGCAAGCGACCAACTGCTTGACTAATAACAGTCATCTCCTGCATTAATTCCTCATATCGCTCTGGCGTTAGAGACTGAGGACCATCGGAGAGGGCCTTGGCGGGATTGGGGTGAACCTCGAGCATCAGGGCATCTGCTCCCGCCGCGAGTGCTGCCAAGGTCATTGCTGGCACGTATTGCGAGCTTCCTGTCCCGTGGCTGGGGTCAATCATAATTGGTAAATGGGTGAGCGTTCGCAGGACTGGCACTACTGCTAAATCAAGAGTATTGCGAGTATACTTGCGATCGAAAGTGCGAATGCCTCGCTCGCAGAGAATCACATTGGGATTGCCTGCTGCCAGAATGTACTCTGCTGCCATTAACCAATCTTCGATGGTGGCTGACATGCCGCGCTTGAGCAGGACTGGCTTGCCTGTTGCCCCTACTTTCTTCAGTAAGGAGAAGTTCTGCATATTGCGGGCACCCACTAAGCCAATCACTACTTTGTGCCTGCCCGCGATTTTTTCTGTCATTATGTTCGAGCGGCAGAATTCCTGACTGACTCGCTCAATTTCTTCTGCTGGAGTACCAGATTTCATGACTACAATCATTGATTGAAACTCTCCTAAAATTCGATTTTCCCCTGGTGCAAAAGGATTACCCTAGGGCCAACGCATCCTATATCCAAAACCCTTATCCAGTAAGGATTTCATCAATTCATTAAAAACTAGACTCGATCGCTGAAATTCTCACCCTGTCAGCCTTTCACAAATAAGATGCGTTTGCCCTATTTCGTAGGGTTCGTAGCGACTGAAATCTATATTGCTCACTTCATGCTTTATTTTTCATACGGGCGAGATGACAGATTGGATGTTGAGGTAGGACGCTCTTTCTGAGATTTCTTCGCTGACTGAAAGGCAATAGAATACTGTGGCGCTCCCTGGTTGACTTACAAAACTCCTAAACTTCGTACTTCCGAGACGGGGACTTACAAGTGTAGGTTTTTTACATTTATAGTTGAGATGAGCAGGGGGAGCAGGGGGAGCAGGGGAAGCAGGGGGAGAAAAAGCTTCTTTGTTCGTTTCTGCGATCGTCCTGACTCACCCTTTTGTTAAAAACCTACCCTTGTGAGGTTCCCCCGTCCCCCCGTCAGGTTTTCAAGTTTGATCAAAAGATTTGTCAGTCAATCAGCCCCTATTTATTTCAAAATGAGAATTGCTGATGCCAAGCCTGAGTTCCTCCACTGAATCAGTAAAGGTGTTTTTTTCCTGATAGTAAGTTTCCTGGCCGCGACTAATGACAAGAGAGGAGTGTTTCGGAACCAGAGTTATGATCGTGGAGAAGATGGCCAACAGGCTGATTAGTTTAAAAACTTGGCTCAGTTTCATAATAACCACCCTGAGTTGATTGTGTATAGTTTTCTGCTTCTCAAATTATACCTAAAACCAGAATGTTTCAACCTAAGTTAAGGAACTTAAGAAAGAAGTTAATAAGTTAAACTGCTCCCACTAGAACGCGATCGCCATCGATGGCGACAGAATGGCCGAACTGGTTGTTAAATTCGGGGGAGGGGTTACTGAAGGTGCGTAACAGGTCACCTGACAACGCATCAAAGAGGTAGGCTGAACCAATGTTGCTGATTCCTCCTACATCATCGAGTCTTGCTCCCACTAGAAGATGGTTGCCACTGACGGCAACGGAATTGCCGAACTGGTCCATCCCCATCCGTCCATTCAATCCGTCCCTATCAAATCCGTCCCTATTAAATCAGGATCAGCCAAATCAGGAATCCAATTAGGATCTCGATTAGCATCAAACCCACCCGATATAAGCTCCAGATACTCTTCTGTAAGCTTCTCTAGTTGTTCGTCCGGATGCTCATAAAAAAGTTCATCAATTTTGATTTTAGCCATTTGATTTTCTCTCTTAATACTGATGTCTTGGTTGATCTACAATGGTGCTCCTCCCTTGCGTTGCATTTGGATGAATAAGTCTATTATTGGTGCTCGGATAACGGTATACTAATGTTAAAATTGACATTTATAAGGTCAAAACTGACAAATGTCAACTTCGCAAATTCGAGTGGGGCTGGTTAAATATCCAGGGGCTATGCTGTCGGCGGTGCAAGGCTTGCAAGATATGTTTTTCCTGGCCAATAGTATTTGTGCTCAAAACGGCTCTGATAGGCGTTTCGATGTCGTTGTTTACGCTTCTGATGAGCTGCAGCAACGATTGGATGATGGGATATCTCTTCAGTCGGAAGCAGTACTCCAGATCCTGATTATTCCGCCTTGCCTAGAAGGAGATGATTATTTGTCGCCCGATCAGGTGCTCAAAGATTGGATCTATCAGCATTATGAGCACGGCGCAATCATCTGTTCTGCATGTGCGGGGGTCTTTGTTCTGGCTGCAACTGGATTACTACAAAAAAGGCGGGCAACAACTCACTGGGATTTGGTGGAGCAATTTAAGAAGCGATATCCTGAAACATACCTAGAAATCAACCAACTTCTGATTAACGACGGAGACATCATTACTGCAGGTGGTCTGATGTCTTGGATTGATCTGGGGTTAGAGCTTGTCGCCCAATTTACCCATCCTAAAATCATGCGCCAACTTGGGAAATACATGATTGTAGATACAGGGCGGCGTGAGCAGAGATACTACCAAAGTTTCATCCCAAAACTAGATCATGGAGATGCAGCGATTATTAAGGTTCAGCATTATATTCAAACTTATTTGGACGAACCACTACCAGTGAGCGTGCTACTAGAACAATGTTTTTTGAGTGAGAGAACGTTCTTAAGACGTTTTGTCAGAGCTACTACCCTGAAGCCTAAACAATATATCCAGAGAGTCAGAATTCAAAGGGCTTGTGAGCTGATTGAAACAACCAATGACATGTTTGAATCGATATCGCTGAAAGTCGGGTATGAGGACAACAGTGCATTTAGAAAAACCTTCATTAAGATTATGGGCTTAACGCCTAGAGAGTTTCGGAGTAGATTTGGAACAGCAGAATGACACTTCCTAAGTACAGGATTTCATAAGTTATGAGATTATCTTAGAACGGGGTATAGCCGAGATACTTGCAGAATTGTTCCCTGCTTCTTACAAAAAGCCTAATTTCTCAACAGTAGGTAATAGAGTTCCCCTGTCCCATTAAGTACCCCGGCGCGATCGCCTGCTATTCTACCACTCCCCATAAAAATATCCACACGCCCTGCTCCCTTAATCGCACTACCAGTATCCTGATCCAGTACATAGCGGCTCACCAGAGGCATTTCTAGCTCACCTGCTCGATTAAAATAGGGAATGGGAGTGCGAATCAGGGCTAAAGCTCCAGGAGGCATCACGGATTTATCCGTGGCAATGGAGCGATCGGCGGTGACAGGTACGCCGAGACTCCCTGTTGGCGGGGCTCCATTGGTTTCCCGGAAGAAAATAAACCGATTATTTCGCGGCAAATACTTATTTAGCTCCTGGGGATTAGCCCGGAAATAATCAATCAGTATCGGTAATGTTAGCTCCTCTAAGGAAAATATTCCTTCGTTTACCAGTTCTCGACCAATGCTGGTGTAGGGATAATTTGTATTACCAGCATAGCCAACGGTCATAGTGCTACCGTCGGTAAGCACAAGTCTAGCAGAACCCTGGACATGAATTAGGAATGCCTCCAAGCGATCGCGCAGCCAAACCAGTTCATATCCCGATAAGGGGCTTTTTCTCTCCAGTAAACCGTCTTCCCCTTCTAACTGAGCGCGGGTTGGGTGAGGCTTTGACCAACGATTGAAGTTTGAAGGCTTACGATAAAGGGGATAGCGATACTCTGCCGTTGGTGTCCGGCTAGCAGTATATACTGGCTCAAAATAGCCAGTGAATAAGACAGTCCCCTGATTATCTCGCCCCACCGACTGATAAAAGACAAATTCCCGCCCAACGGCAGCTTGAAATTCTTCTGGAGTGCGGGAGCGAAGTAGTAACTCGCGGAAACGTACTAGAGAGCGACGGACGCGATCGCGGGTTACTCCAGGTACCGGATAATTCCGATAAGCTTTTGCTGCACTGGTAGTATTCAGATAACGCAGACTGTGATTTATCGCCCTCAAGAGCGCCTGTCGATCCCCCGGTTTACCAGTACTCCCCCAAAGCTGCTCATCTAGACTCAGGGACTCCCCTCGGAGCTCAACCTGTCCCAGGGGCATTGCCCCAGCAACGAGCAAGCTGGGAGTCGAGAGAGTGAGTCCTAATCCCAGGGATAATAAAGCGATTGTTTTTCTCATGGTTTCTTGCTGGGAATTCTGAATTCTGAATTCTGAAATGGGTTTATCTGTTGGTTTCCAAGTTACAGGATGTTTGTTTTCCACAGACAAGTTCTTTTCAGAATTCAGACTTCATCAGTTCAGGCTTCACTTGACGAAATGGCACTTATTCGCGTTCCACACTTCCGAAAAATACTGGCTCTACCCGGATAGCAACGACGCTGGAAGGACGCAAAACCATGTACTCACCCTGGATATTTTTAATCGGGACATTAATAAAGTCCTTGGAATCAGACTTGGGCATCAGCTCACTGCTGTACCACTTCTGAAACTCTTGAATGCTTGTAAAACGTACTTCTTCTGTGTGACCACTTGATAGAAAGATATGGATCGCATACTCGTCTGCTGTTCTTGGCATAAAGAATTACCCTCAGTCCTTCCAGATTATTATGAGTGACTAAGAAAGTGACATCCTCCCACGCCAAATCGGAGATTATGGCGTGGGCTTCCCAACCTCACGATCATAATCGACTTGGGGAAGTCCGTGTATCCACAGGCTGAATCGAAGATTACAGCGTGGGACTTACCGCTCCCCCAAACCCCTACAAATAGTTAAACCGCTGTAGTAGAGTTTCGAGTACTGGCGGCAGGGTTTTACTCAATTCAGACGCGGTTTTGAATCCTAGGTGCTGGTGATGGGGTAAGTCAAAAGGAAACTGCCCTATCCAGTCTGGGCGTTCCATCCTTGCCAGCAAAATTTGTCCATAACGCTTGCTTTGTAGAGCGTAGCCGATTTCTACACAGATATTAGGGCTGGGGAGCAACCCAGATTGATTTTCCTTCTGTAGGCGAGCCACTGGTGTCCCGTCAGCAACAAACACTAGACTCTTACGGATTTTGCGCAGTTGGGTGCTGCTGAGCCGCATCGGGGCATCAGTGGGACGCTGGGCTTCCTCTAGGATTAGGGGTAAGCGCGATCGCTGGTTCAGAATTTCTATGGCTTCACCCAGAGCTGTGCGTAAGGCTTCACTGGCAGCAGGGTATTCGGTTTGATGGCTCAAAAAGATTACTGGATCTAGCCAAGCTGCGATCTCCTGCTTGGTGAAGTAAATCTCTTGGGAGATTAAATCAATGTTCGAGATGGCATAGCCACCGCTCCCTTCGATGTAAAACTCGACGGTTTCCCCTTCTAGGTAGCGTCCAAACCAAACAGATTCTTTCACATCCTGCCTGTCATCTAAAAAGTCGGCTCGCAAGCCGGACTTGAGCAGGCTATTTCTACTCAAACGCAGATCGTGAGGACGTTTGATTACTTCCTTAATCGGTTCATATTGCTCCAGATACCAGGCTTTGAGCGCGATGATCGCCATATAATAGGTTTTCCCCTTGTCCGAGACGAAGGTTCTACCATAAAATCTTAGCAGTAATCGCTAATATCCTCACCACATTCGTCCGCTAGATAGCAAATTGCCCGGAAGCGCAGTGCCATCAATTCGTCGTAGAGGGGATTTAACTTACATAGTGGTGGGATACTAATTAGGGTGCGACCAAAAAGTTTGATCTGGCGCTGAAAAGGGCACTGGGCGGGAATCAGTTTGCAGAGGCGATGACCTAACTCAGGGTCGTGAACTTCAATGTTATTGATCCACTGCCGCAGAGGCCAAAACAGATCGAATCTTTTCTTGGCAGGGGAGTTTGTCGCCGGAGTTTTGCCTTCTTGCGGTTGATCCCAAATCCAACTGCTCAAAACAATGTGTTTTAATGTATACTCTGTTACATCCATGACTGCTTCACTCTGTTCCAAACCAATGAACAGGATTGCTTACTTTTGATCTACAAATTGCTCGGCTAGTTTTCCGGAATTTTTGCTGTTAAGTTATGAAAACTCGGTGAGCAAGCAAATCTTGTTTGAAACCGCGTCCGGCTAAAGCTCTCCCTAATGACTGATAAAACTCTAGTAGAGTTCCAAAAGCTGAAGAATGTAAAAATAGCACGCTATGCTATAACGAATTTTCCTTGAGCGCGGTTGTTAGGCAGACAATTAAGGGAAAAAGTGACACTTTATTACGGCTGCCAACTTAAAGGGAACCCTTGTGTGTGGATAGCCCTTATTACTATCGTGTCTGATATGCAGAGGCAATAGCATAAGCAATACCACTGAATTTTTGCGAGTTTTGACCTGGGTTTCAGTGATTTTACTTGGTTAGCTGAGTGTTAAGCTCATTCCACGACCTACCTCTACCCTTCGGAACTACACCTTATGGAGAACGCTTTGCGAACAGGCGTAGAATTCTGAATTCTGAACTCTGAAAGGAGGTTATCTGTTTGTTCACCAGTTGTATGACTTGAGTGAATCACAGATAAATTCTTTTCAGACTAGATTCGACTAGGCTTCGCCCCTGCTGTCGCAGCGCGTCCCTGCTGACGCAGCCCGTTGCTGCTAGTCTTCGACGCCCTTCGGGTACGCAGTACAGATTTCTAACTTCAGATTTCTCTGTAAGCAGTGTATAACTCAAACGAATGTAGTTACAACCAAAGTTTAGGCTTTTAAGAAAGAACTTAAGGATGTATTTTCATCACGAAGCCTAAGCCTTCACCATTGAAGGGCTTCAGCCACGGAGAAATTAAGCAATGCCGCAGTGGAGAGCTTCCTTAAAGTCGGATAAGATTCCTTATCTTCGGAAAAATTCCGTTAAAGTCGAAAAAGATTTCTATCCTTACTTTTATTTGACTCCCAAAGCCACTGCTTTGCTAAACAACAAGATGACATTAAAGCATGATTCACTT
The DNA here is from genome assembly GCA_051439465.1 of Xenococcaceae cyanobacterium. Classification (GTDB taxonomy): domain Bacteria; phylum Cyanobacteriota; class Cyanobacteriia; order Cyanobacteriales; family JBFRWF01; genus JBFRWF01. The sequence continues at coordinate 17,028 of JBFRWF010000054.1, forward strand.
TTGTTTCCCTACACTTTGCCTTGCTACACTTTGCTTTACTACAGCTTGTGAGCAGAGCGGGTATGTAGAGTGTTATGTGTTGAGGAGCTATTTAATATATTAGCATAATACTGTTCTTTCTCCATCCGTATAATCTTCTATTTTTAAAGTATAAAAAAATACTCCATTTCAAATTTATATACTGATTCGACCCGTTGACGCTCCCACGTGAGCTAAGTAGTCGGACATATATAAATAATGCTGTGTAAAGAAAGATTAAAGAGTAAATGGCAGGTGATCGCTCTCTCTGGCTTCACTCAACAAAATTTAACATAGTCCAGTTTATTTTTGTCCTACTACTTAGGACTGCTATAGTAGTCACGTTCCCCATTCCCCGTTCCCTGATCCGAAGTTCCCTGTTCCCTTTTGATTACTGTCCCGTGTCCCTACAAGAATGGCTCGCACCTCCAAATTAAAATACGATCGGGGCACCCTGATATTACATCCACCACCGAGAGGAAAAGCTTGGATAGATTATGCCACTTGGGACGATCGCGTGGAAAAATTTCGCATCCCGGCAATTCACTATCGCCTACTGGTAGAAACCTTACAAGCGAATGGAACTAACTTCATTGATGAGGCGAAGGAATTTGTCCCCCTGGAACTAATTCCCAGCTTTGAGATGGAACCCTACCCCCATCAGAGGGAAGCACTGTTAGCCTGGAAGCGATCTGGACGTCAAGGGGTGGTGGTGCTACCAACGGCGGCAGGAAAGACTTATTTAGCTCAACTAGCGATGCAAGCCACGCCTCGCACTACCCTAATTCTCGTACCCACTCTGGATTTGATGCATCAGTGGTATGCCCAGATGGAGGCGGCGTTTCCCGATATAGAGGTGGGGTTGCTGGGAGGAGGTTCCCGCGATCGCAGTCCCATCCTCATCTCTACTTACAACAGTGCTGCTATCCATGCCGAAACCCTGGGAAATCAGTACGCACTGCTGATTTTTGATGAATGTCACCACTTGCCTACGGACTTCTTTCGGGTGATTGCCGAGTATGCGATCGCCCCCTATCGCCTCGGACTTACTGCCACTCCAGATCGTACGGATGGGAATCACAGGGATCTGGATGCTCTAATTGGTCGTATAGTTTATCGCAAAACCGCCAAGGAACTCTCTGGACAGGCATTGGCGCAGCATAAGGTAGTGCAGATTAAAGTCAAGTTATCCCAAAAAGAAAGGGAACGCTACGACAAGGCTATTAAACTCCGCAACGACTTTTTACGCCAATCAAATATCTCCCTGGGTAGTCTCAAAGGTTGGCAGCTATTTGTCCAAGCCAGCGCCCGTTCTCCTGCTGGAAGGCGTGCCATGTTAGCACACCGGGAAGCGAAAGAAATTGCCTCTGGCACTGATGGCAAGTTGCGGGTTCTCACAGAGTTAATCTGTCAACATTACCCAGAACGCATCCTCATTTTTACTAACGATAACGCAACAGTTTATCGCATCTCCCAGGAGTTTCTCATCCCCGCCATTACCTATCAAACGCCAGTGAAGGAACGCCACGACATCCTCAAACGGTTTCGGGAGGGAGAATACAAAACCCTGGTTGCTTCCCATGTCCTCAACGAAGGGGTTGATGTGCCAGATGCTCGCGTCGCGATTATCTTATCCGGGACGGGTTCAGCACGGGAGTATGTGCAGCGACTGGGTAGAATTTTGCGTAAGGGAACGGAGGAAAATAAATTGGCAGTGCTTTATGAGGTAGTGGCAGAAGACACGAGCGAAGAACGCACTTCTGAGCGCAGGCGCGGTTCGGAAGAAAGAGAGCAACCGAAACAACCCAAACCGATAGAAAAGCCGAAGCGCAAGCATCGGCAACTAGAGATTATCCCTTCTCAATCCCCCTATGAGGTAAAGCCAGTTAAAACTCCCAAAGCGGCTGAATCAACGGTAAAGTGGGGAGAAGAAGACCAGGAGAAGTAAGGGGAGCAGGATAGAATTTTTGGCATGGTTCAAAACAGAGTAACACTAGAGCAGGGGGAGCAGGGGGAGCAGGGGGAGCAGGGGAAGCAGGGCTTTCAAGGGTAGGTTTTTTACATTTATGGTTGAGACGAGCAGGGGGAGCAGGGGGAGCAGGGGGAGCAGGGGAAGAAAGCTGATTTTTTCGTTGAAAATTTATCTCCTCGTCTCCCCATCTCCCCATCTTCCCGTCTCCCCGTCTCCCCATCTCCCCGTCTCCCCGTCTTTATCAGGATTACTGGGTAAAACCCTCCCCTTGTGAGGGGAAGCAGGGGGAGCAGGGGAAGCAGGGGGAGAGAGGGAGACATGGTCGGAGGGGACAAAGTTCTAAAAGTTCCCCAGACTAACACCCCTATATGTTACCTTGCCACTCTACATATTGAACCATGCCGAATTTTTTAATCCCTAGAGGGTATCTATTATGTATTTTTGCAACAAATATGTTGTTTATTTAGCTTTATTAAATAGGGCTAAATTGACAGCTATCGTTCTTTGAAGTTTCCTGTATAAACATTAAGAATATTGTCTGATTGGTAATTCTCAGTTATGTAGTTAATAACATGAAGGTAGGAATACTTACGCGTAGCGATCGCTCTCTGTGAACTTTTGTCAGTCAACCAGGGGGTGAGCATTATGCTGATTGGTAAAACGCTCCGAAGTCGGTACAAAATTATTAAAGAATTAGGAAGGGGTGGGTTTGGAGTTACTTACTTAGCTGAAGATATTGATTTACCTGGTCATCCCCACTGTGTAGTTAAACATCTTACTCCCTCAGACCCCAATCCTGCAGTTTTCCCCATTGCCAAAAAACTATTTGACAGGGAAGCAGAGTTTCTCTATCGCCTCGGTAAACATGACCAAATTCCCACTCTCTATGCTCACTTCTCTGAAGGCGGTGAATTTTATCTGGTAGAAGAATTTGTCGAGGGGGATGACCTAAGTAAAGAAATCGTTCCGCAGAAACCTTTGAGCTCCGAGCAAACTGTCAAACTGTTGAGAGAAATCTTAGAAGTTTTGGCAGTTGTTCATCAACAAAATGTCATTCATCGGGACATCAAACCGCAAAACATCATCAGACGAAAACGGGATAGACTCCTCGTGCTGATTGACTTTGGGGCAGTCAAGGAAATCAGTGCTTTGACATCAACTATCGAGGGGCAAACCAGTTTTACCGTTGGTATTGGTTCCCCTGGCTATATGCCTTCTGAACAAGCCTCCGGGAAACCCAAGCTAGCCAGTGATGTCTATGCGGTTGGCATGATCGGCATCCAGGCTCTTACTGGGGTAAAGCCCAATCAACTAAAAGAAGACACCAATACAGGTGAAATCATCTGGCGTAACTGGACACAGGTGAGTGAGAGACTAGCAGATATTTTAACTAAAATGGTGCGTGACCACTTTAGCTTGCGCTACAAGAACGCATCTGAGGCATTACAAGCTCTTCAGTCTATTGCAGTCTCCCCAACTCCTACATCCATTCCTGAATCTGAACCAATAACTGCGATCGCTGTTGGGAAAACTGAGCCGAAGCGCATTGTGAGACACTTCCCCATGTTGTTTGGACTCGGTATGGCTTTAATAGTGATCGCCGCCGGGGGAGGCTATTCCTATTGGCAGTGGCGAGAAAATCAACCCTTGGTAGAATACGATAGGTCATCTACACCTTCACCCACATCACCAGTAATAAGAATTCCAGAACGTATAAATTTAAGCTGGGCAATCAGCTTCGGAGGCAGTAGCGACCGAGACCTGGCGCGTGGCATTGCGTTAGATAGTACCGGCAATCCCTATATTACGGGATTCTACCGGGGCGATATTGACATCGACCAAAATGGCACTTACGACCTCACCGATCATGCCAATGATGGGCCTGATAGTTTTGATTTCTTCATCACGCAGTTTGATGGCAGCCGTGGAACCCTGTTGCAGGCAGATGGATTTGGCAGCAGCGGATGGGACCTCAGCAGCGGTATTACTTTAGATGGTCAGGGCAATGTCTATACCGCATCAAGTTTGCAAGGGCCATTTCACGGCGGTGGTTACAAGCTTAACCTAGATGGAAAAACTATCACCACCAAGCGGTACGAGGATCCCTTCGTCACCAAGTTTGATGACAGTGGGAATTTGGTCTGGGTCAATCATTTTGGGAACAGCAGAGATCGGAGTTCTGAGAGTGCTCACGACGTTGCTGTAGACAGTGCTAACCAGCAAGTCTATGTAGTAGGTCGCTGGCATTACTATTCCGATAACTACTGGCCAGAACTTGACATTCGCGGCAAGGGAGATGGACACGATGATGCCTACCTGGCAGCATTTGATAACAACAGTGGCAACTTACTCTGGGCACGAGACATTGGAGGTACTAGCGGCGACCAGGGCCTTGACGTGGCTGTAGACGGCGCAGGCAATATCTACATAACTGGGTATTTCGACAGTAGCAATCTCCAGATCGACGGAGCCCCAATCAGTCTTACTAACCAAGGAAGTCGGGATGCCTTCATCGTCAAGTACGATCCCAGCGGAACCTTCCTCTGGGCAACTAGCATTGGAGGTCCTGAGCAAGACTATATCAATGATGTTGCTGTAGATAGCAAGGACAACGTCTATATTGCGGGACAATTTGAGGGTTCCGTTAACATCGGCGGGATAAACTTTACTAGCAATGGCCTTACCGACGCTTTTGTCGCCAAGTATGATAGCAACGGCAACTTACTTTGGGCGAAGAGCTTTGGCGATAGCAACTATGATGCTATTGCTTCTCTTGCTGTGGATAGTGAGAATAACCTCTATGTTGGAGGAGGGTTCCGAGACACTCTGGATATCGATAAAGATGGCACCAATGACTTCACTAGCAAGGGCGAGTCGGATGTTTTTATCGCCAAGTACGATAGCAGTGGCAATCTGCTTGGGGCAAGCAGCTTCGGCGGAACTGGCATCGATGGTGTTAGCGGAATTGCTGTAGACAGTGCGGGCAACGCCTACATCACTGGAATTTTCCAAAACACAATGGACGTCGGGGGAACGACTCTCACCAGCAATGGAGGTTCTGATGTCTACACTGCGAAGTGGTTGTGTTGCCAAAAATAAGGATTCCAATGGATGCCCAGATTTGAGCGACCAGTAGAAAATGTCGGATAGATAGGAAAAAATGTGCCTCCGATCTCAACATCATATCGTCTCGCCAAAGTAAAGATTTCTTGTTGTAGTACTATTAATTCAAAACTATCCAGAGCAGCCTATACTTTGTCAAGTACAATTTATCCAAAATTAGATGGGATTCCCCTGTTATCGATATGGGAGTTGTCATAGAAATTATCCTCAACTTTTACTGAGATAATCCAAATTAAGGTTACTGCTGTTCTCCTCCAAACAGATGATCTAAGATTCGTTGGTTTTCAGTCTGAATTCCTTTGACCTGGTTTTGTACTTCTCGGATGACAGCCATCGACTGAGTAAACATATCCGTCAGTTCAACCATATGCGTAGTCAGACGGTCTACTCTCTCGGTCAATATCTGTAACTGCTGACTATTTTGGCTAATCTGCTGGCTGTTATGTTCTACTATTTCCTCAATGCGATCGAGGCGTTGGCTGTGATTTTCTAAGGTTGCCTCAATCTGTTGTAATCTTTCTTCAGTCATCAATTCCCCCTTCCGCTTTTTGTCTTTAATTATATCTTAATATCCTCGCAGATTTTACCCTCGCAGTTCCCAAGAAGCCTATGGATTAGCATCTATAGGCTTGCGGTTCTGATATGATCGTAACTTGCGATCGCCCTCTATCGAGCTGATGCCAATCTCCTGAAAAGATGTTAAGCCGGGGGTAAAAATGTGTTAGCTTTTGCTAGCATGCTGAGGGAAACAATTCAAGAATCCCAAATGAGCATATTGATCTGTGAACCAATTGAGGAGGTGATTTTGCAATGGATAAGCTAACTCAGTATCGCCGTTGGATTCAGGGCGTTTTAGAAGAACATAGTCGCAGCATTTTTATGACATTTTGAATGAACCTCGGTAAATCTCAGTTCCTCAGCTCATTCCTTGGCGGCTTATCCGTAATGGATCGGTACATTGCCGCTGAGCTAATCCCACCGTTTCTATTTAGCGTCGGGATATTTTCATCCGTTGGCGTCGCGGTTGGCACTCTATCGGATCTGGTGAACAAAGTTTTCGAGTCCGATTTGCCCTTAAGGCTTGCTTTGCAAGTGTTTCTGTTGAAGTTGCCGGAGTTTACCTCCTATGCCTTCCCAATATCGGTACTCCTCGCCACACTAATGACTTATGGTCGCCTGAGCAGCGACAGTGAGTTGATTGCCCTGCGCAGTTGCGGTGTCAGTATCTACCGACTTGTCGCCCCTGCCGTGGTTTTAAGCCTGGTAGTCACTGGTATCACATTCCTCTTCAATGAATTAGTTGTCCCGGCTGCCAACTACCAGGCGACTACTATCCTAGTGAAAGCTCTCAACGAAGAAAAGCCCTTCTTCCAGAAAAAGGACATTTTCTATCCTGAATATCAGGAAGTCACCCAGTCCAATGGCGAAAAAATTTGGAGACTCAGGAGCTTGTTCTATGCTGAGCGATTTGACGGCAAGGGCATGAAAGACCTAACTATCCTCAAATGGTCTGGGCAAAGACTCAACCAGATTATCATCTCCGACTCAGCAATTTGGAATCCGGCTCAAAATACCTGGGATTTTTTAAATGGCACGATTTATCTAATTTCCCCCGACGCCTCCTACGGAAATACCCTGCGCTTTGACAATCAACAATTGCCACTTTCTAGAGCTCCCCTTGATTTAGCAATTAAAGGTCGTGACCCCTATGAGATGAACATCGCCCAAGCCTGGGAATATATGAAGATACTCAGGTTTAGTGGTGATGAAAAGAAACTCCTGATTTTTCAAGTGCGCACTCAACAAAAAATCGCATTTCCCTTTGTTTGTCTAGTTTTTGGCTTAGTGGGGTCAGTCTTGGGTTGCCACAAGCACACGAGTAGAGCGACAAGCTTTGGCATCAGTGTGGCGATAATTTTTGCGTACTACTTGTTGGGCTTTATTATTGGGTGCTTTGGTTTGGTTGGTATTCTTTCCCCCTTCATGGCAGCCTGGTTGCCCAATTTCTTCGGTCTGGGGGTGGGAGGATGGCTGTTAGTGAGAATTGCCCGCTAGACGTAGGGAGGAAATACCATTTTGAAGAAGACCAAATCCCCCGCCAGCCAGGTTATTATATATTTGTTTCTCCTCTGAATTTGAGAAGCTTTAATGATTGACCATGACCGATTATTCAAAGAATTAATCTCGACATTCTTCTGGGAATTTCTTGAACTATTCTTGCCTCAAGTGCTAGATTATATCGACCGAGATTCCCTCACGTTTCTACCTGAAGAAGTTTTCACAGATGTTACCTCTGGAGAACGGAGGAAGATTGACTTACTGGCACAGGTAAAGTTTCAAGGAGAAAACACTTGTTTTCTCATTCATCTGGAGAACCAATCCTATACTCAATCAGAGTTTGAGCGACGAATGTTCCATTACTTTGCCCGCTTGGATTCTAAGTATAGGTTGCCAATCTATCCGGTAGTTGTTTTTTCCTTTGATCAACCATTGCGACCTGAACCAAGCAGGTATCAGGTGAGCTTTCCTGACCGTAAGGTTTTGGATTTTAGTTATGTAGCGATTCAGCTTAATCGGCTCAATTGGCGAGACTTTTTGAATCAGCCTAATCCTGTAGCGAGCGCGTTAATGTCAAAGATGCAGATTGCACCAGAAGACCGTCCCAAGGTCAGGGCAATCGCACTTATTTTGTATCAATTGTACTTGACAAATCAGCCATTGCATAAGTGATGTTGTTAGGCATGGATAACTCTCGCAGTATTGAGCATAATATCTAGAGTTGAATGCTCATTAGCTCTTTTCATCTCATGTCACAAGGCTTCAGTAAACCTGCACTACAACCTCTGTCTCCGACACTGAAAAAGCTGAAAAGCAGCGTGATTTCAGAGTTTGAAAGCCTAGAAGACCCTCGGGATAAACGGGAACCTCGACACTTACTTATTGATATTGTCACGATTGCTATCCTTGCGACTATCTGTGGGGCAGATGGCATGGTAGCGATTGAAACCTATGGTAAAGCAAAACAGCAATGGTTGGAAACGTTTTTGGACTTACCCTTTGGCATTCCGGACCACGATACCTTTTCCCGTGTCTTCGCCCTCATCAATCCCCAGCATCTGCAAGAGTGCTTTTTGAGTTGGATACGGCATATTGCCGACGATCTAGACATCAAGGTCATCAACATTGATGGCAAAACAGCCTGTGGTTCTTACGACAGGGAAAAGCGTCTGAAAGCCTTACATACTGTCAGTGCGTGAGCCACAGAGCATCACAAGCGTACTAGGACAACAACGGGTGGAGAGTAAATCGAATGAGATCTCAGCGATACCAGTGTTGCTGAACCTCCTGGATATCAAGGGTGCCATTATTACGATTGATGCGATGGGGACACAAACCAAGATTGCCAGCCAAATTATTGATGGAGGAGGAGACTATGTTCTGGCACTCAAGGGAAATCAAAGAAATCTACACAAAGGTGTAGAAGCCTTCTTTGAGCAAGCTCAAGCCAATGATTGGGAAGGGATTAATTTCACCCATAGTGATGTCACTGAAGCAGGGCATCATCGTGTCTCACGACGTCAGGTATGGGCTGTGCCCATCAGCGCATGTCCCGATTTACCCAATCGGGAGAAATGGAAAGGGTTAGCCGGTATCGTGATGGTAAAACGCTCCCGACAGCTATGGAACAAACAGACCACGGATATTTGCTATTACATTGTTAGCTTAGAGCCGGATGCCCAGAAGATAGGGACAGTCATTCGCTCTCATTGGGGAATTGAGAATAGTCTTCATTGGGTATTGGATGTAACCTTCCAAGAAGACCGCAGCCGCATACGTACCGGACATGGCCCCGAGAATATGGCGTTATTGCGTCGCTTATCGAAGAACTTACTCAAACAAGAGCCATCCTTGAACAGTATTGCCATGAAGCGCTATCGTGCCGCGATGGATAATGAGTATGTGTTGAAGATTTTAGCTGCCAATGAGGCTGCCTAGACCTTGCCGGAGAAGAGTTTGAAGACTTCTAACCTATGGGGGAGTTAACAGCAAAGAAGCATTGCTCGATCTAATAACATGGGACGATGTCATCTGATGCAGCTGACATGACTCTTTGAGCATCCATAAGCTGAAGGCTATTGTGACACTGACCCTGAATCTTAGGTTCAATAGCTTAGTGGTGCAGAAAAGTCAGTTGAGCCTGGAGTTTAGACGCTTATCGCTACCTCACAACTGCGATTGCTACCCCAAGACGGCAATCGCTACCCCAAGACGGCGATCTCTACCCCAAGACGGCAATCGCTACCCCAAGACGGCGATCGCTACCCCAAGACGGCGATCGCTATCCCAAGACGGCGATCGCTATCCCAAGACGGCGATCGCTATCCCAAGACGGCGATCGCTACCCCAAGACGGCGATCGCTATCCCAAGACGGCGATCGCTACCCCAAGACGGCGATCGCTATCCCAAGACGGCGATCGCTATCCCAAGACGGCGATCGCTACCCCAAGACGGCAATCGCTATCCTAAGACGGTGATCGCTACCCCAAGACGGCAATCGCTACCCCAAGACGGCGATGTCATAGTCTAAATTCCACTTAAATAAATAGGCTTTGTCACTACGGTTTCTTTGAGCAGACGGTATTGCTCAAAGCCCACCGTCGCACTGCCATGGGACAACACCGTTTGAGCTAGGGGAATGGAGCGTCCTCCCCAATTCAGGCAGACCTCGATGAGACAATAGGGTCCTTGGATCTACTCTGACTATAGAGAATGATTATTATTATTCTCTAGTTAGCGATCGCCTTCTTTGGTCATCTGTTACATTACTTTATATAGTTGTGTTTATTCCCACCTACCTACTTAGTCAAGGGTTTGACGGGGTTGTAACCCCGTCAGCTCTCAATACTATCTGAACTTCTCTAATCTCTCAACTGCTTACTCAGACTACACTTAAGACGTTTTATTTGGCTAGGGGCATCTTCTTTTGAGCTCACGGTGAGTTTAGAATACCCATAGACCGACAACTCCTCAAAGCTAGATGGACAGACCACTAGTTAAATTAAGCTGCGATTGCCATCTCATGCAATGGCTGATTTGTCAAGTACAATTGATACAAAATAAGTGCGATTGCCCTGGTCCCAAGGTCAAGGCGGAATGTCTGCGGTTGTTGGTAACTTTACGACTAGATCCGGCGAGGATACAGTTGATTTCTGGATTTATTGATACCTATCTCGACCTATCTGAGTCGGAGAACCAAGTGTTTCAAGACGAACTTGGTAGAATTGAGCCAGAGGACAGAGAGGGCGTTATGCAGATTGTTACAAGTTGGATGAGAACCGGAATTGAACAGGGAAGACAGGAAGGAATTCAAGAAGGAATTCAGCGAGAGACTGATTTAGTCCTACGTCTGCTCAAGCATAAGTTAGGTGAACTTGCCCCAGAAGTCGAGACGCAAGTTAGAGGGTTAGAGATTGACCAATTAGAAGATTTGGGGGAGATATTGTTGGATTTTGAAAGGGTAGAGGATTTAACTGCTTGGTTAAAGAATAAATCAACTAGCCGACTCCAGCAGGAGCTGTGAAACCGGATAAATATAGAGGACTCCGAGGCAGTTTTATCTCATAAATCCTCCCCCCCCGTCAGAATCGCGCTCAGAGCGTGTTTGAAAAGTTGTAGGGGCGAAGCATTTGGGGGATAACCTATGACTCAAACCCAGATAATATCATGTCGGGGTAATTACCCATAATAAAACCGACCTGAAAACGAGAAGAGGGAAGAGTTTATATTCTGGTTGTTCAACCCGACATGATATAAGTCAGTCCAAATGCTTCGCCCATCCCTCCGAGTGAGGGGACTTTTCAAACACCTTCTCAGCACTCACTTGGGAGCATCCACAACCCGCCTGGCAGCTTGTGCCTATGACCAGTTATCCAAGAGGGTGATCGCTCACCAACTGTTTGATCTCTCTGTCCCATCGCCAGCGTCAGAAGCGTGCGACTTAATCACCTGGGCAAAGTCTCGTTGTAGTACTAAGGACTAATGACTAAAACCAGGAAGTTGAATATGCAACTTGGTATTAAATGCACAACAGATTATTTTCCCAAAGCCATTACTGCATTCTGCCCCCCAAAGCCAAAACTCAAACAAAGCACTCGCTGAATCTCACTTCGACGCGGCACAGTCACTAAATCCAAATCAAACTCTGGTTCTTTCAACCCCACACAAGGGGGCAACTGCTGATGTCTCAACGCCATTAAACAAAAAGCTGCGCCGATCGCTCCAGACGCTCCCAGGGTATGACCCGTGGCTCCTTTAGTAGAACTGACGGGGACGCCTTGGGGAAATAGATGCTGAATCAGCTTGGCTTCCCTTTGGTCATTTAGCTTGGTGCTGGTGCCGTGAGTGTGAATATAGTCAATTTCAGCGGCACAGAGATGGCTGCGGTCTAGGCATTGCTTGACAGCGGCGATCGCACTCCCACCTCTTGACTCTGGCGCACTTACATGATAAGCATCACAAGTCAAGCCAAAACCCAACAACTGCCCATAGATTGACGCCCGTCGATTAATAGCTAACTCTGCTGACTCCAATACCAAAGCAGCAGCACCCTCTCCTAAAACCAAGCCTTCGCGATGCTTGTCAAAGGGGTAGCAACCAGTTTTTGCCAGAGCGCCGATTTTATCGAATCCTGCCAGGGTTAGCCGAGTCACAGGAGCTTCTACAGCACCCGCAATCACTCGCTGACATTTACCCATTTGGATCAGTTCATATCCTTGAGCGATCGCCCAGATTCCCGTCGCACAAGCCGCCATTGGCGCTAATACTGTTCCGGTTGAAACGACTTGACGAGCAGCAGCGATCACTCCTTGGTATGGTAGTGTATCCAACCAATGCTCTATCTTGAGATTAGGGAGTGGGGAGTGGGGAGTAGGGAGTAGGGAAGAAGTATTTTCCCCATACATCTGCGCTGCCAACTGCTCCCACAAAGCTTGACAACCGCGACTTGAGCCAATCACCACCCCACAATCGGGCAAAGGAGTCACCAGTTGAGCATCTTCCACGGCTGCTGCTACAACAAGCTGGGTAAGGTGGCTTAATTGTACTGGTGTCTTCTCAATTAGCCCCAAGGGACGGGGTGAAAGTTCCCGAAAAGGTTGATGCAGTCTAATTCCAGACTCGCCAGCGAGTAAACCCTGCCAGCTCCTTGGTAGAGAACCCAAAGTGCAAACTAGACCAATGCCAGTAACAACAACATCCACTCTCAGAAGTCTGAACTGCGAAGCAGTGACGAAGTCTAGTTAGAAGTCCGAAGGCTAAATTGTAGGTGGGCATTGCCCAGAATTCTCTGGGTGCCTGAGTTACAAGTTTTTGATCGGCAATGCCCACCCTACAGTTATTATTGTCTACCTACTTTTCAGAATTCAGACTTCAGAATTTATTTTTTGAGGTTTTCCAATCCCTCTGTCACCTTAGCCGACTGAATGCGATCGCCTTGCTTAATCCTGTCAACTATGTCTATTCCCTCAGTGACATAGCCGAAAACAGCATAGTCGCCATCCAGAAATTCCAAATCAGACAAAGCGAAGTAAAACTGTGAGGAAGCGGAGTCTGGCATCTGAGAACGAGCCATAGCCACTGCACCACGAGTGTGCTTTAAAACCACCGAAGGAGCTGAAATCCCTGCCTGGCGTCCTAAACCCTTGCTATAGGTCGGCTCCTCGTCTCCCTCCAGCTTAATCTCTAGAGGAATATAACGGGGTTGAGATGTCTCTGGATCTATGAAATTACCAGTACCATTCCCTTTTGGATCGCCCCCTTGAGCAACAAAGGGTTGGGGTTCTTTCACAACCCGGTGGAACACCAAGCCATTATAGAAGCCACGCTCGACTAGATCGATAAAATTACCTGCTGTGATGGGGGCATCATTTCCATTGACTTCAATTGTTATTGGTGAGCCATTAACCGTCAGCACTACCTTTGCTGTTCCTTCGAGTCGTGGTAAATAATTTTTCATTGTGAGACTGCTAGCTTGAGCAGTGATAGATGTTGTTTCCGTTTGTGAGTCGTTGGTGGAAGACTTTAAAGAAATCGCTTGCAGCCTAGAACATCCTCCAAGGGCTAAACCGCTAATCAAGATAACAAAAAGTAGTGATGTGAACCAGCGATGGATTTTAATCTTCTTCATTTTTTCTTCACAAGTATGATATATTCCCAATCACAAGCCTTCTAGAGGCACTTCCAAAAAGCGAGCCAGTTCAGCTCCCTGATTTTCTAGCTCTGATAAAGATATGGGTTGGCCGACGCGAGTCAGAGGAATATCTCGCCGTTGCTTGACGCGCAAATAGAGTGCGCGCTTGGGATTAAGACCTTCCTTAATCTCGGCTCGCACTGACTGAACTTCTTCTACCTGGCAATCTAATTCGATGCGGCGGTTTTTACCGGGAAACCCCCAGCGGAAAATTTTGATCGAGCCTTTTTCCTTGTTGAACTCGTTGTAACCGCCGCCGACATCCCAGAAGATGATCAGCCACAAATACAGTGCTAAGAGAGAACCAGCGACCCCGTAGAATAACAGTGCTACCCCTTGAGGGATAAACTGTAGCCCAGTTGAATCACTCACAATCAGCAAATTGACTTTCAAGTAACTGGAAAGGCCTGCTAAAAGAAAGCCAATGCCGCCCAGAGAGACAACAGTTGCCCACCAGTAGTTACTAAATCTGCGAGAGCCTAAAACCTCTTGACGGAGGAGGAGGCTGTCTTTTGTAGTTGCCTGTGCTGTCATAGTTAAAGGATTTGGCTCAGCTAAATCTGATATTATGACCTTCAATCAATGTAAAGCACATAGGATGGATTTTGGCATTCACTGGGCCAGAGTCTGGAGATTTCTGAGGCAAGATGTGTCATTTTGTAAATTTTTTGCTATAATTGTTAAAGGCGGGTTGGCACTAATCCCCGAATTTTCTAGTTGGGATTGGAATAATAGCTCAAATCATGCTATTTTAAGAAATGTTAATAAAACCCTAACTGGCTCTCCAGCTAGGGGTGAACCAACCAATTAAACCTAGCCAGCACTCCTGGCAGAGTTTTAGAGAGTCTCGCTGTTGAAAACAATGAGACTGTCAACCCGCACTTTTAAAGCGTCCACATTTAGAAATCTTGCGATTGATTCAGTTGAGCAAGAGGATTTGACACCATGACTATTGCAGTCGGACGCGCCCCAGCTCAGAGAGGATGGTTTGACGTCCTCGATGACTGGCTCAAGCGCGATCGCTTCGTTTTTGTCGGTTGGTCCGGCATTCTGCTCTTCCCCTGTGCCTACTTGGCTC
>JBFRWF010000055.1:0-14683 GCA_051439465.1 Xenococcaceae cyanobacterium
GGCTTTCTATCGAGACTATGGGGACTTTTGAAGTTAGCTTGTGCGCTTGGTTCCTGACAAGCCTTCATGGTTTTAACATGTTCTCCTTCGTCATCACGGATGGCCACAAAAGTATCATAGAGGTTTTCAATTTGAGGGCGGCGCTCTTGAGGGGGATGAGAAGTTTGGAACTCATCGAACATGTACAAATCCCCGTTGCGGTAGTAATCGATGGCTATCTGGGGTGCGGGCTGAGATTTCAGGGACTCAGAGTATTTTTTCAGGAAAGCATCGTAAGTGTGATAGGCATGTTCTTCAACTAATTGGGTAAAGCGATATGCCGACTTGGGAGAAATCATGAAGGCTCCTACCAGAATCCAGTAGTAGAAGAATGCACCTAGATGTGCTACCCAACGGTCAATGGAGTACTTGTTTCCCTCTAGGGATTCTATGATTAACAAGTGGTGGAGTTCATTCCAAGATTCGGCGAAGTGAACTTTGAGCCAGTCAGCTTTTCGCCACCAACCGAAGGTCTCATAAAGATGAAGCACGGAGGTGAAGGCGAAATAAGGGACGCGCGCTACCGTCTCTAAAACAAAGAATCGGGGATACAGCCGCTCCCGATAGAGTCTGTTCAAGACAAATTCTAGGAAATTGACTAGGAGTCCGATCATACCTAGCTCTACTCCTTTAATAACAGCGTTTCCGAAGAGTTTTTGACGGCTCAAACAATTGAAGCCAAACGGCACCTTGTTTTTAAACCGCCTTTTTCTTCACACTTCTTATTATAGAGCAATAAAACTTAACTTTAATTGACCGTAATCGCTGGGGACGGAAATCCCTACCAAGGGAAACAAGTCAAGTGATTGCAATAAAACTTTATAATGGTCTTAACATTTATTTACATCTTGTTTTGACTCCCAGAAATTAAGCGAGGTCACCAGTCATGGAAAATCAAGAACAGGACTTACGCAAGAATTATAGCGATCGCCGGGTGTTTGAGCTGCCCAATTAGATAGTCTGAAAGCAATCCATGCTGGAGTTGATAAACAGTTTAACCAGTAGAATAAGCAATTTCTTTGAGTCTTATCCAGACAAGAATGGCACAGTTAATATGATTTCTTTGTCTACGAGCTTTGCGGCATTGACAAGCTTCAATACCTGTTAATTGTTTAACTTCTCGGTGAAACTCCTCCATTTTCCAACGGATGCCACACGCTTCTTGTACGGTATCTATAGAATCTTGAGTTATGCAAACGGCAATTGCTTGTGATAGACTACATTGAGCAGCATATCATTTACATGGTCTAGCTTGGTTTTGCCATCTCCATCTGGATCGTAGATGCGGTAATCAATTACCCAAAATTGCTTGGTTTCAGGGTTTAGATAAACACAGTTAACAATACCTATTCCCCAAATGACTTTTTTCTCATTACCACTATATTGATACCTAGTTAATTCAATTTAAGTTGCAGATCTTTTATCTTTTATCTATAACTGTATTATCAAAAATTAGATAACCCTTCTCATCAACAACTATTATCTGCTTCACATTATCCCAGAGGAGACGAGGGATTAGTCTTTCTCCTTTTAGATAACGATTGATACTATCATTTTAATTGTCTAAATCCTATTTATGAAGAGAGAGTTATCGGAGTCAAATTAAATCCTGAGCCGAGGTAAGTTACTGGCTGATTTGGTGAGAACACCAATCTCTGAGTTCTTCATTTTCATTGACAAGGCGCTCGTTATCTAGATAATTGCCTAGCTGTTCGCAGGCCCTCGTCAGTAAATAATTAACATTATAGTTAGGATCATTTAATTCATCGAATTCGAGCCTCCAAAGACTCATGTTGGCATCTTCGTCAATAGAGACAAGGGTTTTGCCATCTTGGGTAAAATTAACCCACGTCATAGATTTAACCCCTTTACCCAACTTGAGAGTTGCAAGCAAAATTCCATCTTGATTCCATATTTTTACTGTGCCCTCCCGACCAGCAGAAGCCAAGATTTGACTATCAGGATTAGGCCAGAAACTTAGACTATAAATAATTTTTCTATGCCCTGGTTCTGTTGTTGTGATAGTATCGAACTTCTTCCAGGAGATATCTTTACTTCTCCAGAGTATGAGATACCCATCAGTAGTTCCGGCGGCAACGATCTTACCATTGGGGCTTAAACTGATGCTCCAAAAATCACTGCGTACCTTGGGAGGGGGTTCTAGGGTTTTAATCAAGGTACCGTCAGGCTTGCTGATTAAGATTTTATCATCACTCACTGAGGCAATAAGCTGGCTACCAGCACTGAAACTGACATCATTCGCTGGATTTGTGTGGTTTGCGATAGTCTTTAGCAGTGTTCCATCTAGATACCAAAGCTTCACTGTCCCGTCATCACTCGCAGAAGCAATCATTTTACCATCGGGACTGAACCTGATATTATTGACTCGATCTGTATGTTCCTCGAGCGTTCTTAACAGTTGCCCATCCCGATTCCAAAGTTTCACTGTTCCGTCATCACTCGCAGAAGCAATCATTTTACCATCAGGGCTAAAACTTATGCCATTAACCTTACCCTTATACTCAGATAGGTCCCCAGATAGGTCGATTAGCTTTGACGCCTGCCAATCTACCAGTATCAACTCGTCTGTAAATCGAGAAGTAGCAGCAAGCGTCTTGCCATCGGGACTCAAACTCACATTATAACCATAGACTTGATCGGGAAGTTTGAAGACTTGAGGCAGGTTCTCCAGATGCCAAAGCCTAACGGTGTGGTCGTTACTAGCTGAAGCCAGCATCTTACGTTGAGAAATCGGATGGAAATTAACCTGGTTGACCACATCTTTATGGCCTTGCAAAGTGGTAATCAACGTACCGCCATTACCGTTCCAGAGCTTGATTGTGTCATCAGTACTAGCTGAGGCAATTATCTCACCATTGGGGCTAAAACTTACGCTGTTGACCGCTCTTTCGTGTCCCCATAAGTCTTTTATGAATTGACCGTTACGACGCCAAAGTTTGACGGTTCTGTCATCACTAGCTGAGGCAATCATCTCACCATTGGGGCTAAAACTTACGCTGTTGACCGCTATTTTGTGTACCCATAAGTCTTTTATGAATTGACCGTCACGACGCCAAAGTTTGACGGTTCTGTCATCACTAGCTGAGGCAATCATCTCACCATTGGGGCTAAAACTTACGCTGTTGACCGCTCTTTTGTGTCCCCATAAGTTTTTTATGAATTGACCGTCACGACGCCAAAGTTTGACAGTTTTGTCAGCACTGGCTGAGGCAATTATCTGATTATCAGGGCTGAAACTGACGCACCAGACAAAATCTTGATGTCCTTTTAGGGTATTAATGAGTTTGCCGTCTTGATAGAGTTTTACAGTGTTGCCATCAGCGGTAGCGATCGTCTCACCGTCAGGGCTGAAACTCACACTCAAGACAGTATTTAAAAATTTTAAGCGATTGCGTTCTCGAATTAGGTAAACTGCCTCACTGAGGTTACTTATAGTCTCTTTGAGGTTACTTATAGTCTCTTTGTCTAGTATTTCATTGGGTATTGTCCATATTTGGGGTTCTGCGAAACGTCTACCCGCATTTACAATAGTTACTAATGCTTCTAGCTGGTTGTTTAGCAAAATTTGCGTTTGATATCTCGAATTTAGTTGAGATATCTTTATCCATAGATTTTGTTTTTTTACTTGAAATAATAGTAATGAAAACACCAAGATTACTAACCCTGCAAATACTAGTAATCTGTTACGAATACGTCGTCCTTTTTCCGCATCTATTCGTCTCTTTTCCGCATCTATTCGTCCCTTTTCCGTATTTTCAAGTTTTGCAATTACTTCCTGTAACTTCGGTTGTTGTTTTCGTATAATGGCAACTAGATAATCATGAGCCAGTTGATAGTGTTGAGACGGCTTCAGAAACACGACTAACTCTGATTCCACAAAAATACTCAAGAGCAAACTCAAATTTTCTGCTTTTGCTGCTGCTGACCAAGCATTTAAATCTCTTTCTAGCTCTTTGAGATTCTTAAGAGGGCGAATATTATGTTCATCTGTCAGCAAGAACAAGACCAGTTGAGCAGCATCTTGATTCTCAGAACCGCAGGCTTTCACCACATCATCTACATATTGCTGTACCATTAGATCTTTAGGACTATGTTGCCGATCTTTATCTTTGCCACATAGTAGAGATTGTTCTTATCCAGAATGTTGTTGTTGATGGCATCCAGGGTGACCTGGCGACTGCCCTGCAACAACAAGTGCAGATAATCCTCCCGCAACGACAGGATAATCTTTAAGCGATCAATGTTGAGACAGTCGCGAAAGAACTCAGTAAAGCGCTTTCTTTCCTCTTCCTCTTTACAAATCAAGAAAAACTCTTCAAATTGATCGAAAATTAGTACAGTTAACAGATTACGGTTAGCATTCTGTGTTAGCTGTTTAGAAATCTCTGTTAACAAATTTTTAGTTTCACTAGGTTGTAGCTGTTCCTTTGGCTGTACCTGATCGAGAATCACTTTTAGTTCATCGCATTCAACGCTCTTATTGGTTTTAACTGCGGTATTCTGGAGAGCCTTGACTAAAAGTTGCCCTAATTCTGTTACCCAACTGCTGTAATCTCTCAGCAAAATCGGTACAATATCTCGTTCACCAATTGGCTTCTGTTTCAGGCGGGGGACTAACCCAGCCTCTACCATCGAACTCTTGCCTACCCCCGACGGACCATAAATCACGGTCAGCTTTTGATAGGTGCTGCCAATGCGTTCAATTAGTTGATCGACATACTGTCGCCGACAGGAACTAGCAATTTCATCAGCCACTGTTACTTGCTGCTGAGTTCTTCCCAGGAGCTGTCGAGGTTTCAGCCGACCAGCACCAATAAAAGCACGGAAACCAAACTGTTGCTCAATTGAGCGCCGTTCTTTCTTAATCAGAAAAGCTTTTAGATATTCGTTTTGCTCGAAGTAGAGCGATCGCAACTCCTCCAGAATCTCAATGTAAACCTGCGCCTGCCGACGATCCTGTGGTTCTCTTTCCTTAGCTTGTTTAAGGCTCTCGAGAGCGTCCTGAACCTGTTTTTGCTGCCGCTGTGATCGGGCTAAAAGTAGCAGATATAAGCCCTGACGCGATCGCTGTTCCTCGGAAGCCGTTTCTATGATTTCCCGCGCCTTCTCAGCCTGCTTCTTCGCCTTATACCAATTTTTATGCTTTAGAGCTACCTCAGCTAAAAAGCCATGATCCTGAGCAAGTAGAGACAGGCGGTCTTGTTCCTTTAAGCTCTTTCCATGCTTTTCATGTAGCTCCATGGATTTTTGAGCCAGATCGGACAATTTTTCCCAATCTCCCAGCTGTCCCAGTACCTCACCTCGCTGATTAATAAACTTAGCAACTAAATCTGATCGCTGCACCTGTTCAAAGACATCAACACATTGCTGGAAATAAGAGCTAGCTTTCTGCCAATGGCTGCGGCTTTGGGACTTGGGTAAAAAGCGATGCAGTTCAGCTTTGCGACAATAACACAGTCCGATATGAAATAGTAGCGCTCCCTGCCGCAACTGATGGTTGGTTTGCTGCCAAAAATCAAAGCTTTGCTGATAGTGGGTTAAAGCATCATCTATCTGGTCACTGGCGTAAGCATCTCGACCCCGAACAAATTGCCAGCAGGCTTCTAAATCGGCAGGCAATTTCTGGTCAAAGTTGTCTAAATCTCTGAGTGCTAATTCAAGTTCTAAGCGATAGTGCCGACCAAAGATGTCCTCATTGGCTAGAAAATGGTTAGCACCTGCGTCCAAAACTTTTGAAAATAGGCGTTCAGCCCTTTGCTGGAGAGTGTCAACTAGCTCATCTTTGGAGAGTGAAAATTCAGCGAGCGTAGCCCAACTCTCGAAATCGGGTACTGACCGAATCAACTTCTTCACAATCTCATCATTGACCCAGAACACCAGCGGGAAGGGACAATGTTTGCGAAACTCGTCCCGTACTTGGTTGAGGGAATTCAGCACCCTGAGAGTCTGTGTACTCATAGACAAACATACAGCGGAGCAGAGTTTTGTAAATATCATCTCCACTCACATCTTTCTGTTGCGCTACCCGACGCAGCCATTCCCAATCACCATCGTTAACCCCTCTTATTCGGTGATTGCTGTACAATCGAATCGAATCTTCTAAACTTTTATAGGAGATGGGCAGCCGCTTTTCCCTCTTGATGGAGTCGTTCAGCAGACGCAGCAAATTTCGTACGTGACCGCCACTGAAACTGCACAAGCGGTCTAAAGTCTCAGGACTATCAAAAACTTCTGTTATTTGGCTAAGGCGCTGCTCCTCATTCAAATCTGGAAAGGCTCTCGCCAATACCATCTGTCGCAGCAGCTTCATTCCCTCCTCACATTTGCTGCCATTGCGCAACTGCACCGGCACCATGGGCAAAACCTTGGGGTCTTCATCAAATCGCCCTACCATAGCCTCGAAGTCATCTGAGAACCTCAACGGCAGCGGCATCGTATAAATTACATGACAGTTCAGGCTGCGTAACTGTTCCCCTCGATCTACAAACAGATATTCTTGCTGCCGGCGTCCCGACGCCTTGATAGTGTTACCCACTCTGTCGAGATTATCGACAATCACCACCAGTCCTTCTAGACGCTGCTTTCTTATTACTTTGAGTTTCTTGATGGCAGGTTCGAGCACTTCTTGATTAATTGCATCGATAATTCCTCCTGTTCGCGGTTCTAGATATCCTCTCAACTTATCGCGAGCGTCAGGACTGGCTTTGGCTTGAGCCGTAATTGTGGCAATCCCCAGCGAGAACTCCATCTCGGTTATATCCACAGACATCTGTAAAATCTCTTTGATTTCCTGGAATCGCGTCTTAAAGTACCCTGGTTGCAGACTAATGCCTTCATCTTTGAGATTTTCAGCAACCCTGCGGGCGATCGCCAGCAAAATATCGCTGACATCCACATCTTCCAATTCCAAATCTTGAGAGGACTCAAAATAAACTACATGAAAGTTTTCCTTCTCTAGTTCTGCTTTCAGCCGGTGCAATTCCGTAGATTTGCCACAGCCTACATGTCCGGTAAATAGCTGGCAGGTAGGTTTATTAGGCGACCATTTAGTGATATTATCCCTTAGTTCCTCGATGATCGGACCACCGCGAACCGAAGAGAAATCGATGTAATACTTCTCGTCTTCTTTAGCATTGTCTACGAATAAGGCTCTAAGTGGGTTGGTAGCTTGATAAAATTTCTGTACAGTCAGTCCCATAATTATTTTCTCACTGCTTTGTGACTTAACCGACAAGAGCTTGAAAGTTATATACCCCTTAATTTTTAGGCAGTCTAGAATTGACAACCAGAAGCCCTACCTATCTTCATTTTAATGCACTTTCCCAGCTCTTGGCAAATAAGTGAAATTTAATGTAATACAACCGTTCTGCCTCCCCCAAATCCCCACAAAGAGTTAGTAAGAGAGTATGCCATTTTTGCAAAAACATTACCCTGCGAAATAGACACCGGGGATGGGGAGATGGGGAGATGGGGAGGCAGAGGGAGAATTTCCCAATACCCAGTCACTAGTCATCACTCATCACTCATCACTCATCAGGGGGAGGAGCAGAGCTCCTCCCCCCCCTACAAATGATTATCATTATCAGAGAAATTCTATGTGACAGTTGAGGGTGCGGAATGTGGGTACTTCTTATTGTAGAGCAATAAAACTTAACTTTAATTGACCGTAACGCTGGGGGCGGAAATCCCTACCAAGGGGAATAAGTCCAGGGATTGCAATAAAACTTTATAATGGTCTTAACATTTATTTACATCTTGTTTTGACTCCCAGAAATTAAGCGAGGTCACCAGTCATGGAAAATCAAGAACCTAAATTCGGCTTTACCCAATTTGCTGAAACCTGGAATGGCCGCCTGGCCATGCTGGGCTTTGTCATTGGTCTAGCTACTGAGTTGCTCACAGGTCAGGGCATTCTCTCCCAGTTGGGCCTAATGTAGTCAGTCAGTTTCCTTGCACGGGAGTGGCTGAAAACTTTTAAGTTGAGCTCAAGTTGAGTGCATCTCGGCAGAAGTCATTGGCCAGTTGAAGAGTGGGGAGTAATAGTCTTCGAGCCGCTTTTTACCACTTTGGCTGATTTCTGCTGAGGGGCACTAATTTTGGTTGATTTGAGAAGGAGTTAGGGATGAATCAGTCGAGCCAATTATCTTTGGAACAGAAATTTAACTTGAGAAGAATTTCCCAACAAGTGCAAAACCTCTCCCGCGAACAAGCCCAGGATTTACTCATCGAGCTAAATAGACAAATGATGATTAAAGACAACTTGTACAAGCAATTACTGAAACCCTATTGGGGGATAGGTTCAACCCCAATGTCTGTTCCAAGTCTCGGGTCTGACAGCTTTGCCAGCTAGCTCCCGAGGGCGGTGCCGATACCTTTATTCTTCTTGCCATTGCCAACAAGAGTCCATGTTCTTCGATCACCCCCTACATATTTCTCGCTGGTTACTGACCGCACTGGAAACTCAGACATCTGTTTGCTATGGCGAACAGGTTCCCTCAACCGACAATGTTTTAGTGGTAAGTAACCATCGCAGTTTTCTAGATGCTCCGCTGCTGATGGCTGCACTCAATCGTCCGGTGCGGTTTGCCTGCCACTACTACATGAGTCAAGTTCCCATCCTGCGAGAGATGGTCACTGCCTTGGGAGCCTTTCCTTTAGATGCCCCCAAACAGCGGCAAAAAAACTTTTTCCAACAGGCAATTAGCCTGCTGCGCGGCCAACAAGCTGTGGGGATTTTTCCCGAAGGAGCCCAGCCGATGGTTCAGGTGAACCAGCCCAATGAAATTAGGAAGTTTCATCGGGGCTTTGCCCATTTAGCGCTGCGGGCTCCAGTCCGGGAGTTGGCTATTTTGCCAGTGGCTATTGCCTCTACTGAAGAGGAGAGGCACTCAGTTGCTCCCCTCAAGCTCTTTAGTTTATTTGACCCCTCAGAACCCCTATTTGACTGTTGGGGCTGGCATCAGGCGATTATTTACCGCCGCGTCAATCTCTTGTTCGGTCGTCCCATCTGGATTACCGATGCCCAACGGCAACAGTATCGAGGCAGGCGAGGGGGCAGGTTAGCTAAAGAACTTACCCAATCTTGCTATGACGAGATCGCCGGTCTGTTGCATCAAGGCTGCTACTAAATTCAGTAATTCAGTTCGCTCATGTCAATTTCTGAGAAACCCCTGCGCTTCTTGAGGCCAAAGGAGCCAAAACCCAACTCCCCTTTATTTGTTTTTCTGCCTGGGATGGATGGCACCGGGCAATTGCTAGGAACGCAGTTGTCCCGGCTAGAGGCAGCTTTCGATCTGCGCTGTTTGTCCATCCCTTCAAACGACCTGACCGGCTGGTCAGGATTAGTAGAGCAGGCGGCAAATCTGATTCAGGCTGAGCAGCAACTAGCGACAACTCGACCTGTTTATCTCTGTGGCGAGTCGTTTGGGGGGTGTCTGGCTTTGAAACTGGCCGCCCACTCACCTGAGTTATTCGACCGGATGATTTTGGTCAATCCTGCCTCTTCCTTCTCTCGCCAACCAGGAATGCGTTGGGGTGCCACAGTCGCTCAGTGGCTGCCAGATCCCCTCTACCAATTATCGACTGTTGGGCTGCTACCGTTTCTCATTGCTCCGGAGCGTGTTGACCCTCAGACTCAAATGGCACTACTCACAGCGATGCAGTCTGTGACTCCCGAGACTGCTGCTTGGCGGCTCTCCTTGCTCAGCCACTTTAGTCTCGATGAACTGCCCTTGAATCAGATCCCCGGACCAGTTTTGGTCATTGCCTCCTCAGCTGACCGACTCTTGCCTTCGGGCACTGAGGCAGACAGATTAGTCAGTTATTTGCCCAATGCCCAGAAAACTGTTCTCCCCAAGAGTGGTCATGCCTGTTTGTTGGAAACGGAGGTCAAACTCGACGAGATTCTTCGAGCGCACCATTTTCTCGATGGGCAGACGAGCTCTCGAAGTCACGCTCTGATTAGCAGAAGTTGATAATACCTTGTTTCAGAGGCACGTGTATTTCCCGCCAGACCAACGCACCCCCAATGGAGAGGCGATCGCCCAATTCAAACCCATTGTGGCTGATGATTCGCGAGTCGAACAGGTGATTCTCCAGTTGCGAGATGATTTGACGATCATTAATCTCCTGACTAATTTTGTAGCTAAGTCAAGCTATTGTAATAATTCTTTATAATAGAAGTAATAAATCTTAACATTCAGCTCCGACAGGTGCTGGAAAGCTCACTATTGTCAATTTATGTTCCCAAATCTTCTCGAAGCAACGAAAGAATACTGGCGCAAGCTCGATGAATTAGAAGCTGCTTATAAGCAAGGCGAAATTCCCCTAGAGGAAGTAGATGCTAGAGTGGCTGAGTTGATGGCAGAACTAGCTCAGGAACGCCGCGCCGCTTTTACCTATTTCTGGCGCGGCTGGCAGCATTGGCTGACTGCACAAAGAGAAACTCTCATCGGTTTAGCTATTTTGGCCCTCGTCACCTATGCTTGGGTATTAGTCAGTCCAATTTCTTAATTTCCAATTCAGCTTGATTCAGTCGGAGAAAGTAATTCATGTCCAAATGGCACGCCAGCGCTCTAAATCAGACCTTCCCGCTAAAATTTGTCCTGTCTGTGGTCGTCCCTTCAGTTGGCGCAAAAAATGGGCTGATTGTTGGGATGAGGTGAAATATTGTTCAGAGCGCTGTCGCCGACGCCGCTCGAAAGTTGATCAATGAGATCGAGGCAAAATCTTTGAGCGTCAATCCAAAATCGGTTGACGGCAAGGGTAAATCTCCGGTAACTTCCACCAGGGAACGTGGGGATTTTCGTGATGTTCTTGATGGTAGCCGAAGTGATAGCAGGTAATGAATGACCAGAAAATCGGGAGTGCATTGCTTTGAGCGCGATGGGGATGGCGATACCCTCCCGATGGTTCCCGATGAGGTAGGAAGGTGCCAAAATAAAACAATTGCAGCGAACTCAACATTGAGGGCAGCAAGACAAAGAAAAGGAGATTGAGTGGGGAGATGTGCAGCCCGTAGCTGATGAGGCTGAGGGTGGCAAGCAAGCCTCCTAGTCGCCTCCAACTCCAGTAGCCTTTCAGGAAGTGACAATACCAAGCCCAAAAACTCCCATTTCTCCCGTCATGGAAATCCGGGTCGAGAGGGCTGGCGGGATGGCGGTGGTGCAACCAATGCTTGGTCAATAGTTTTTCATAGGAAAAAAAGGCGTATAGCTTTACAGCAGCAGAACCGATTAGATGATTGAGTTGAAGGTTGTGGGGGCAAACTAGCCCGTGCATCGCTTCGTGGGCGGTAATGAATAAACCTGTGTAAAGAAAAGTCTGCCACAAGATCGCCATTAAGATTTGCCCTGGATGGAGCTGAGAAATTTCCCAGTCGAGTAAGAATAACAGGGAGCTTGTCCACAGCCAAATAATGGTCAAGGCGATGGCGATTCCCTGAAATTTCCCTTGACCTGCGCTGTGGGGTCTGGCATTGATTGAGTGTGGCATAAAAGGTGGTGAGGTGTTGATGAGATAATGTTTACTAGCGGCCAGAGGAAAGAGGATGAGTGAGGTCAACCAGGGAAATTGAGCAGTCATGGAGAGAACCTCTCCATATACGGAATCCAGGTCTCAAACCCCCTTTATCAATTTTCTGTCTTTTTCTTCCCCTGCTCCCCAAAAGAAGCAGGGGAGTAGGGAGCGGGGTGCATAGGAGATTAATTAAATGATTTGTTGGCTTAGTAAATCTCTCCTTTTCTCCCTGCTCAGAAGCTCCTCTGCTCAATATCTGTTCCCCGATCCGAAGTTCCCTGATCCGAAATTACCTCAAAGAAGGGGTAGTTAACCCGGATTTGGTATAAATTGGGAAACTAAGGCAAGAAACTACCATTTGGCAAGCTGTGTGGCTTCTAGATTCGCTCTGTAGACTTATTCAGCAAGCCCTATTTAATTAAGGGAATTGACTAGCTGAGCCAACAGGACTGGCAGGAACAGGCAGCCATCCAAGCCGATGCTGTAGACATTCCTGGGGGTGTCGGGACTCAGGAGCCAGATAAATACCAGATTGACCAGAATCACTGGCACGACCACTCCTGGTGCGAGAGTTGCCAGTCCAGTCGCCCAGAATCGACTCAGGAGGATTAGTAAGCTTAGATTCAAGAAAGTCCAGATGAGACGGTTTCCTCGCACTCCGACAATCAGTGGCAGGGTCAGGACTCCCTTTTCTCGGTCGGAGTTGACATCTCGAACATCAAATAGGTGGGAGTTTGTGCCAG
The DNA here is from genome assembly GCA_051439465.1 of Xenococcaceae cyanobacterium. Lineage (GTDB taxonomy): Bacteria > Cyanobacteriota > Cyanobacteriia > Cyanobacteriales > JBFRWF01 > JBFRWF01. The sequence continues at coordinate 12,321 of JBFRWF010000055.1, forward strand.
TCAAAACCAGTAAAAATAGAGCTGTTAGAGCCGCTGACTGGTCAAACACGCCATCTGCGTAAGCTAGAGGCACAGCGACTAGGGCGTAGGTGATAATTCCCGCGACAATCCAGGCTTTAGCACCGGGAAAATCCTTGAGGCGGTACCACCGCCGATTTTTTCCTCGACCCAGTGGCAGCAAAGGCAGTCCGTAGATTAGGGGCACGAGCCCGCCACAACTGACGAGGCGCACCTGGGGAGGTGCCCAATACAAGAGCATGCCAACTGCTAGTGTCGCGACCAGTAAGAGGAGCCAGATATTGGGGTGGCGAAAGTAGGACTGAGCTTTTGGGTCGGGAATGGGTTGGATGTAGGAGTCCAGAAGGCGGTCTAGATTGTAAGGGAGGAGGGCGGCAGCGAAGATGAGAGCCACTGCTCGCCAGTCGGGAGCCAGGCCGAGCGCTTCTTGGACAAAGTAGGTCAGGGAGGCGACTCCAGCGGCAGTCCAGAGGCTAGGGTAGATCGCCAGAGCTAAAAAACTTTGGTAGAGCCACTGCCAAATTGAGACCTGTTTCTGTTGGTGTGATAGGGACATGACAGAATGGCACGAAGATAAGATGTAATGGTGGTAGCAGTATTGTGTAATACCAAATCCGCTTTGATAACCCCCTTTTCAATATTTGGCATTTTCTCCCTCTGCCCCCCCTGCTCCCCCTGCTCCCTCTGCTCCCCCTGCTTTTTCAAAAAGGGGGTATTACCCGAATTTGGTATAAGGGGGGCTTCATCGAGTTCGCCTAGTTGGTTGCTCCGGTGGTGCTAGAAAAAGGCATCAGCAAATCCTCACCCGATTCAAAGCCATCTTCATCGGAGAGTGAGCCAATGAGTTGGGATTCTTGGTTGATACATCCAGGTTTCTGGGTGTACTGGCAGACCCGGGCGTAGAGTCGAGCACGGGTTCCGGGACTTCCAGTGGAAAAATTGACTTGTCCGTCTTCAGTAATGGAAACGCTGCAGACCGGACAAGTTTGAAGATTTTTGGGGTTATTGCTATCCATGATTACCATTACTTTTTTCAAAGGTCAAAATTTCCGACTTCTTGCTAAAGTCCTCAAAAATAGTTTCGGTTATCTGAGGGACTATGTAACTTAAAGTAACGCAATGTAAGCTTTTGTTGCAAAAACTAGACTTAAATTGCTAAGTAGTGTATGCAATCAAGTCAGTTTTTCCAATCTCGGTAGCTTCTCCCTCAAACAAGGAGTTGGGGGTGAACTAGCTGATACCCTGCTGCTTTGAGCTTTTGATTGCTGACGCGCAAGCTCTTGCGTCCCCAGCTCAGTTTGGAGGGAACCCAATGCACAGGTGGCAGGCCGTACTGGAAACAGATGCGCTCGACCTGTTCTTTGACTGTAAGCTGGCTGTCGTCAACTAGATTGTAGATTCCCTCAAGTTGGTTTAACCGGGCAAACTCAATTGCTCCGACGATGTCATCGCGGTGAATCCAATTGATGAAGCGATCACCCCTTCCTGGTAGAGTCATGCCAGCTAGACCGCCAAACATCCTGATTAACTCTCGACCCGGACCGTAAATTCCCCCCAGACGAAGAATGCAGACTCTTTGGTTCTCGCTGGCTACCTGCAGCAATATTTTCTCTGCCTCACAAAGTACCTGGCTTCTACGCTCCGAGGGGGCAACCGGGGAGGTTTCATCAACCCATCCTCCCTGGCGATCGCCATAGACAGAGCAGCTACTCAGATAGATGATTTGCTTGACTCCGGGAGCTTGGTTCAAGGCCCTGACCAGATTACTGGCTGTGGCGAGGTAGGTAGTTTCATAGGTCGCTTCATCTGCTACCTGGGAACCGGTGGGAGCAACACTGACCACCACGGTATCTTGACCTTGAACCAAGGACTGCACGGCACTGGCATCATCCCCTTTCATCAAGACTACCTGGGAGACGATTTGGGAAAGTGAAGCCACACGTTCCCAGCTCGTGGTCGTGCCAGTGACAAAATGTCCTTGCTCTTGCCAGTAGTCAGCCAATGCGCTTCCCACATACCCGCAACCGAGAATAGCTACATTCTCGTAGAGAGGACGGCGCTGAGCTTGCTGTCGCAATAGTTCCTGTAGGTGAGCCATGTCTAGCTCAGGGATGTTTTGGTCAAAAGGGTTATTTCTGTCAACGGAGTTGTACATTGTGGTAATAGAAGTTGGTTAACATCTGGGATAGTTGGAATCTGTCGATTGGTTTAGCTAGCCGGACTTCCCACCGGCATGGCCACAGGAGACATTAGTCCGGCTGGGTTCGCCTTAACCCAGCGGCGATAATCCTGCACCAGTTGGCGTTCCAAACGATATTTAATGGTCAACAAAATGCCATTGAGGA
>JBFRWF010000056.1:0-32777 GCA_051439465.1 Xenococcaceae cyanobacterium
CAGGGAACAGGGAATAGGGAATAGGTAATGGGGAATAGGTAATGGGGAATATAAGAGTAGTCCTAAATGAGTCGTGGCCAATCAAAACATATATAAACTGTCCCGGCTTAAGTGGATAGCCGATAAATGGCGAAAAGTTCGCAAGGGAAGTAACTAGGAATGCTCGGTTGTGAGATCGGGAAGCCCGCGCCGTATGCGTAGCATCGGCGTCGGAAGGATGTCACCCTTTACTCATGTCAGTCGTATCCTCAGCAAACCCACTGTAGGCTTCCATACCGTGTTCGCCTAAATCTAAACCCTCAAGTTCTTCTTCGGAAGAGACGCGCAGACCGAAGATTGTCTTGAGTAACAACCAAAATATAGCGCTGAACAGAACTATCGTACCCCCAACAGAAAAAATGCCCAGCATTTGAGCGCCAATTTGAGCAAAATCACCACTGATAAACAGTCCCGACGAAGGAGGATCATTTAGGGAAGTGCCATAAATTTCAGGATTAGCAAAGAGACCAACTGCTAGGGTTCCCCAGATCCCATTGACAAGGTGAACTGAGATTGCACCCACGGGGTCATCAATCTTGATGTTGTCAAAGAAAAAGATTGACAAAACAACCAAGATGCCAGCAATACCCCCGATGAGCACAGCGGAAAAATAGCCAACAAAAGCACAAGGAGCCGTAATTGCAACTAGACCTGCCAGGATACCGTTGATAATCATCGAGAGGTCTGGCTTGCCAAAGAGCAACCATGAGAGACACGTGGCTATGATGCCGCCTGCTGCGGCAGATAAGTTTGTGGTCAGAGCAATATGAGCAATGCTTGGAGAGACTGCCATCGCAGAACCCGGGTTGAAACCAAACCAGCCGATCCAGAGAATCAAGCAACCCAGAGTGGCAATACTCATATTGTGACCAGGCAGAGCAATAGTTATATCGTTTGCTCTATACTTACCAAGGCGCGGTCCAAGAATGATAGCACCGATCAGCGCAGACCAGCCACCAACTGAGTGAACCACGGTTGAACCGGCAAAGTCCCTGAAGCCTGCCTCTGCAAGCCAACCGCCACCCCAGATCCAGTGACCGATGATCGAGTAGGAGATACCCACTAACAGGAAGCTGAAGAGCAAAAAGTCAATAAATTTAATCCGTTCAGCCACAGCGCCAGAAACGATGGTCGCCGCCGTTCCGGCAAAGGCAACCTGGAATAAGAATTTGGCCGCTAGAGGTACCCCTGTCCAATTTAGAGAACTGTAGACACCCTGATAAGCATCCCCCGTTACTGGGCTATTGTCTAGTCCACCGAGGAAAAAACCATTGGTGCCGAAGACAGGATTCCCATCACCGAACATCAGAGCAAAGCCAATTGCCCAAAAAGCAACTGTAGAAATAGCAAACACAATCAGGTTTTTGGACAAGATATTGACGGCATTCTTCCGGCGGCAAAAACCCGTTTCTAACATGGCAAAGCCTGCATTCATGAAAATCACCAGAACAGAGGCAATGACCACCCACAAGGTATCTAACCCTACCTTCAGTTCAGAAACCATGTTTTCCGATGAAGGATCCTGGGCTACTGCTGCGTAACTCCAGACCAACAGGATGATAGCAGCTAGGGGAATGCACCCTTGCCAACTAGGAGAAAGCCATTTGCTATCCCACTTTAAGGACGATTGCTTATTTCTGCCTTTCAATTTCTTCTTCTTGAGCTTTAAAGTAGACATGATTCATTAAAATTATATTAAGATGAAACCCCACGGTTTTAGTCATTAGTTATTAGTCATTATTTACTAAGAACGTCCGACGTCCGACTAATGACTGTCTCAACCAAGCTTCCCTTACTTGTTAGATGTACAGGAGCTATATTTATAGAGTTCCCGGAAATCCTGGAGAAATAACAGCAGGAGGCATCAAAATCGAAATTTTCCTAGAGGGTATTTAGAAAATAAATCTTAACAGAGCTAGAGTGCTTGGTTTTGGTGGGCTACGGCGGATAGTTAGTTAGCAGGTTAGTTTAATATTCATTTTAACCCAGAAACTTTCTCTGATAGCGATCGCCCTCTGTGTGTTCTACTCAAGTGACAGTTTGAAGTGTGCAATGGGGGTTGTAGGGTGTGCAAAATGGATTATAGTTATGGCTAATAAACTTATGAGTCGCCCTCTGTGTGTTCTACTCCCATGACAGTTTGAAGTGTGCAATGCGGGTTGTAGGGTGGGCAAAATGGATTATAGTTATGGCTAATAAACTTATGAGATTGACTTTGCCCACCAAACTCATCTACTCATCTAATCGGTACTTTATTTGAACGTAAGTCCCTTATAGAGAGAAAATAAATCTTAACAGAGCTAGAGTGCTGAGTTTTGGTGGGCTACGACGGATAGTTAGTTAGCAGATTAGTTTAATAAATTATCCCCGCCTAGCCCACCCTACGCAAGAGTTTAATATTTTCTATTGTGGGATGATAATAACTGGTAGTGGTCTGTTTCTCCCTATCTGTGAAAATCCGTGTCATCCGCGTCATCCGTGTTCCATTCTTATATACTTAACTCAGTGCCATTCATTTTAAACCAGAAACTTTCTCTTATAGTGATCGCCCTCTGTGTGTTCTACTCCCGTGACAGTTTGAAATGCACAATGTAGGTTAAAAAGGTGGCAGTAATCGATCAGCATCCAGTAAAAATACAGTTAGCGATGCTGATTCCTGGGGAATAACACTGACATGACTGGCAATCTCAAGAGTATCAGCACGACGATAAGACTCTGGCAGAGCACGAATTTTAGATAATGGCACATCGATCAAGGTTGGAGTTTCGGTGACCAAAATCCCAAATTGTTCACCGATACTATTTTTAGCAATTATGAAGTAGCCGCCTGAGTCAGATTCTCTGGTTTGGCTAGATTTAAACAATCGCTTATGCAGATCGATAACGGTAATCTCGCGATCTTTCAAATGGGCGACTCCCATATGGTTGAGTCCACTGCTGTAAACAGTCCTGTAATTAATCACTTTTTGCACAGATTCAATCTGCAAAGCAAGATTAAGACTACCTACACTAAAGACGACTAATTTAAGCAATGCTGTAACCTGTTGAGCCTTTGATTGCTCAGTATGAGTATTAGTAGGCATAGCTATAACCATCCTTTCGTTAAAGAATTCAATAAATTATCGTAGAGCTGCTAAGTTTTCAGTGGCACTTTTGCTAATGATGTTTTTGAGCTCTTCGAGAAACTCTTGTTCGATGTAGGGCTTAGTAAAGTAAGCATGAGCACCTAAGTGCATCGCTAACTTTCGATGTTTCTCATTGCTGCGGGAGGTAAGCATCGCTACAGGAATTTTGGAAAGCTCAGGCTCTAGGCGACGCTGACTGAGAAACTCAAAACCGTTCATATTGGGCATTTCAATATCACAAATCACCAATTGCACCTTTGAACTTTGCTGCAACTGTTCAAGAGCTTCCTTCCCATCCCGTGCCTGCAAAACTCGATAACCTGCTTTTTGCAAGGTAAGAGCCAGGGTTCTCCGCAGAGCAGCAGAATCATCCACAACTAGGATTGTAGCCCCTCGAGCAGTTGTGGGAATGGTCTTGCTACCGGAATCGTATTTGCGAGCCGCTACCGACTCAGTGGTTCCTTTAGCTACAGAAGGCTCCAGGACTTGCTCCAGCAGGAGGGCTCCATTAATTACAGGAATCAAACTGCCATCCCCCAAGATAGTGCAGCCGTAGGTATAACTAGGAGAAGCGATCGCCTTTCCAAAGGATTTAATTACCAACTCTTGCTCTGTAACTAGGCGATCTACTTCCAGAGCAAAAACTTGCTGTCCCCGACGCAGCAGTAGTAGCGGGAGTGCCCAATCTTCAGGAGAGGGGACTGCAACCAAGGCTTTACTAGGAGAGTTTTCTGTCAAGGGACAGTTATAGTCTAGGAGGTCGATTAATCGATAAACAGGAATAATTTTATTGCGCCAGTGCAAAAATCGCTGTTTCCCCGATCGTTTAATCTCCTCAGCTTCGGGAATAATAATTTCTTCAATGCTGTCCGAAGGCAAAGCAAAAGCAGTGGCGTTACCAAGACTCTGCCTGGTAACGAGGCAGACGAGTAATTTAGAAATCGTCAGGGTTAACGGTAGGCGTAAGGTAAAGGTCGTCCCCATTCCTGGAGAAGAAGTCACCGTCACAGTCCCTTTTAGCGATCGCAATTGAGACCTTACCACATCTAGCCCAACTCCCCGTCCAGATAGCTCACTGACTTCTAGTGCCGTTGAAAATCCTGGCTCGAAAATTAACTCCAATAAACGATCCTTGGAAGTTAGAGGCAGTTGTTCTTCTGAGAGCAATCCCAGTTTGATTGCTCGACTACCAATCCTTTCCAAATTCAGACCTTGACCATCATCCCTCACTTCAATAATGGTTTGATTTCCCAGATGATAAGCCCGAATTTCAATGTTCCCTTTCTCTGGTTTCCCCTGTTGACGCCTGAGCTCTGGAGATTCGATGCCATGATCAAAAGCATTCCGAAGTAAATGCAGCAAAGGATCGTAGAGCTTTTCCAGTGCCGCTTTGTCAACCAACACACCTGTGCCGCTCAGTTTCAGGCTGACCGGTTTTTGGTGGATGGTGGACAGATCCCGCAACACCCGAGGAAAGCGATTCAGCACTTCGCCAAGGGGCAACATACGCGCCCACATCAGCTCATCCCTTAGGTAAGTGAGCATTTGGCGCTGTCCATTAAGAGTCTGATTAGACTGCCTTGCGAATAGGGTAATATCGTCAACTGCTTCTTCAAGCTGCATCATCTCTTCCAGAAGCTCTTGTAGCAGGGAGTGTATCGTCCCGTAGCTATCCATTTCCAGGGAGTCAAAATCGGCTGAATCCTGAAGTCTGAATTCTGAAGTCTGAAAAAGCTTATCTATTTGTTCCCCAGTTGCAGGATTTTCGGAACCCACCGACAAATTCTTTTCAGAATTCAGATTTCTTACTTGAGAATTCACTGGTGCTATTACCATTTCATCGTACAGGGAGCGCAAGCTATCTGTCCTCTCCTGAAAGCGGGCAAACCGATTCAAGAGTTCCTTAACAGATCCCTGAAGTTGATCGTTTTGTAGGGAAAGGCTATTGCGGTTAATGGCAAGTTCACCCACCAGATTATTCATCCGTTCCAATCGGTTTAAGTCTACCCGCACCGAAAGGTTGGGGGTGGAACTCGCCCTCTTCTTTCCTGAGTCTAGTTTCGCTTTAGTCCCATCCTTACCCTGAGGAGATTTGCTAATCTGGGATTTTTGTTTTGGACTTAGCTGAGCTGGAACTGAACTAGCTGTACTAATAGTAGGGGGATTAGCAGCAGCCTGAGCCTTAGACTCTAATTGAGACTCTGACTTTAAATTGGGTGCAGGAATGTTTTGAATGGATGGCAAGACCTCAAATATTTGCTCAATTGATTGAACTGCTGCGTCTAAGGTTTGCGATCTCTCCTTAGCCTCAACTTCAACTGAGGGGGTCTTTATTTCATCTTCTTCTGTGTTCGAGGTGGCTTCGCTTTCGAGTACTTCCATCTCATAGCTGGCAGGAGCACTGCCAAAGACATCTTCTAGTGAAGGAGTCTCTATTTCATCTCCTTCTGTGTCCGAAGTGGCCTCGCTTTCGAGTACCTCCATCTCATAGTTGGCAGGAGCACTGCCAAAGACATCCTCTAGTGAAGGGGTCTCTATTTCATCTCCTTCTGTGTCCGAAGTAGCCTCCCTTTCGAGCACCTCCATTTCATAGCTGGCAGGAGCACTGCCAAAGACATCCTCCAGTGGGGGAATCTCTATTTCTTCTTCTGTCTGGGAAATGATCCCCAAACCTTCTAGAGAGCCTGTAACCATATCGCTTGATTCCCAATCTTGAGGCACAGTTTCTATATCTGGGGGGGACTCTAAGACAGGGGAATCAAACCCAATTGCAGTCAAGTTTGGCTCATCTTGAACAGTAGTGGTTCTTGCCAGTGCCACTAGAGCAGCACAGGGGCTTCCCCCTTGGGTGCGATCGCCCGCCAGCACTGCTTCTCTGCTTGACTGAAAATCAGATAGTACCAACTGAGCTATCTGGAAAGCCCGATCGGGGTGAAGCTCAAGAGCTGCCAAAGCCTTTTCAGCGATCGCCCTAAATCCTGGTAAATTGAGTAACTCGCCGAATCCGGCAAATACCTCTGCCTGTGCCCGCAACTCCCCCGCAAGCTGGTATTCTTGAGGATTAGCTATTACAGCGGCGAGGCGATCGAGTCCCTGAGCCACATCCACTTCAAAGATAGAGGCTACCATATCTACCCCTAAATCAGTAGAGCTAGGAATATAGTCCTCAGCCTGGGTGAGGGCATCTCCCAGTCGTTCCTCTATCTGCTGTAATATCGGGGTGGCGGCTGCTAGCGCTGATTCTGAATCGAAGTCACCTGTTGCGATCTGCTCCATCAGAGGCTCTTTCAGACAGTCATAACCTTGCAGCAGCAAGGTTTCTAGCTCTGTATCTATTTCTACCTCTTCGTTGTAGAGTGCTTTGAAGATATCTTCTAGGCGGTGAGCCAGAGTTTTGATCGCCTCTAGCTCCACGCTAGCAGCGCCCCCCTTAATTGAGTGGGCGGCTCGCATTATCTCGTGGACTTTAGCAGTACTGCGCTCGGAGCTCAGGGTGAGTAAACCCTCTTCAATCAACTGCAACAGCTCAGGAGCCTCTTCAATGAAAAACTGATAGGCTTGGTCGCGAATTTCAGGGTTAATCGACATATTTCACACTATTTAACTTTAAATTTAGCGACATCCTCTTGCAACTGGTCGGCCACTGCCAGTAACTCCTTAAAGGAAGCCGATACCTTGGTTGCTGACTTTGAAGTGTTTTCAGCGATCGCCGCCACATCAGCCATAGTTTCAGTGACTGTCTCAGAGGTTTGCGCTTGCTCAACCGCTGCCTGGGCGATCGCCTCCACCAACTGATTAATCTGGGCACTTGCCGCCGCAATTTGGTTCAGACTCTGGCGGGTTTCATCCACCAGTTTAGTTCCTTCAGTGACCTGTTCAGTCCCTTGCTCCATGCTAGCAACCACTTCTTTGGTTTCCAACTGAATGCTTGCCACCAGGGTTTCAATTTCCCCAGTCGCTTCTGCCGATTGCGCTGCCAGCGATCGCACTTCATCCGCAATCACCGCGAAGCCTTGACCTTCTTCCCCAGCGCGGGCCGCTTCAATCGAGGCTTTCAGGGCCAACAAGTGGGTTTGAGCAGCAAACCGACTAATCAGGTTCACCACTTTGGAGATCTTTTGGGAAGACTCCCCAAGGCGTTTTGCCTTCTTCGCCGTTTCTGCCACCGTTTCCCGAATCCCCAGAATCCCCTCTACCGTCCGGTTCATCGCCGTATCCCCTACCTCAACAGTCTGAGCCGCTTCTAGTACAGCCGTTTCCGCTTGTTCAGCCTTAGCAGCAACAGTACGCGCCAAGTAGGTCATTGCTTCAATCCGCTCCAGAGCCCCCAAAATTTGCTGAGTCTGGCGCACCGCTTCTGCTGAGAGCGCCCCGACAGAAGCCTCACTATTGCTGGTAGTTGCTGCCACTTGTTCCACTGCTGTTTGCACTTGGGAGACAATTTTTCGCAAGCTCTCGATGGTGGCATTGTAGGAGTCGGCAATCGTACCGATTTCATCATTAGTTACCCTGGCGCGAATGGTGAGGTTCCCTTGACTGACCGGATTCACTTCCATTAGCAACTCCATAGCCCGTTTTTGCAATTGTTCTTTAGCACTGCGCTGCTCTTCCAGGAGATTGACTCGCTCCAGGGCCAGTCCTACCTGGGTAGCTAGCTGGGCAAAGAAGTCTATTTCCCCTCTCTCCCAGTTCCGGGGAGCAGAACACTGATGGGCTATCAATAAGCCAAGAAGCTCCCCTTCTACCAGAATCGGAGCCACCAAATTTGCCTTAACAGCAAAAGGCTCTAGTTGTTGGAGGTGACACTTGGTCAAACCAGCGTTGTAAATATCTGGTGTCGCCTGTACCTGACCTTGCTTGTACTTGTTGACGTACTTATCTGCAAAACAGGGGTCAGCGATTTCCGCTCCCAGTGCTTCGGGCCAACCGCCTGCCAAGGATTCGGCAATGACCTTGCCTTTCCAGGTTTCGTCAAAGCGATAGATCAGCACTCGGTCTGATTGCAGGGCTCCTCGGCTTTCTTTCACAGCGATGTCGAAGATCGCTTCGGTGTTTAATGCTCCGGCCATCTTGAAGGAAATGTCCTTGAGGATCCCGGAGCGCTTGGCTTCAGTCTTTCGCTGTTTGTTGAAACTGATCCGCTCTAAAGTCACTTGCAGCTGAGATGCCAACTGCCTGAGGAAGTTGATTTCATTTTCTTGCCACTCATGGGTATTAGAGCAGTGGTGGGCAATTAGCAGGCCAAAAAGTTGACCTTGACTCAGAATTGGTACTGCGAGATTGGCCTTGATTTCCAGGCGCTCCATTAATTTTATATGGTCGGGGTGGAAACCAGCCTCGAAGACGTTACTGGTCGCCACAACCCGATTGTTTCTGTAGGCTTCGAGCAGTTGTTCTGGAATACAGGAGTCTTCGATTTTGTCGTCGAGAGCGCCAGTCCACCCCGGCTCTACTGATTCGTTGGAAATGTAGCCACTCCCATCTGAATTGAAGCGATAGATTACCACTCGAGAGGTACAGAGAATTTTTCTAGCTCCCTCTACTGCCTTGTTGAAAACATTCTCCAGGGCTTGCTGATCCCGGACGCGGGTGCCTGCAATTTCTGCCAGCAGACTTGCCTGAAGAGCTTCTTGACGCATTAGCTCCTCGTTGGTTTCGATCCTGTCAGCCATTTCATTAAAAGTACTAGCTAACTGACCAACCTCATCTGTAGCAAAAACCTCTGCCCTTGCTTGGCTATTGCCTGCGTAGAACTCCTGCGTGGTGCGCTGCAATTGACTAACAGGCTTAGCAATTGCCCGCCCGAGAAGCCTCGCCAATAACACAACCACTGCCAACACCACAGCGGACAGAAACAATTGTACTAGCAAACTATTCTTGATGATCTCAAAGATAGTTTTCTCTGGATCTCCATAGACTAAAATAGCAACAGGCTTGCCAGCGGAATTGGGCAATGCTTTGGCAGCTAAAGTATAGGTTTTATTGTCTACTTGTCCCCGTCCAGTTACTATCTCCCCTACAGCCTGGGCTGCTTCAGCCAGCACAGATGTATCAGACAAAGGTAGATTCAGTTTTTCTTCCTGGGAATGTGTTTCTTTTATTAGGGATGTAGCTAAGATAAATTCCCCCGACGGCTGGCGCCAATAAACCGCGCTGTAGCCACTCTCGAATGATTCCAAGGTTTTCTGGACAATGGCGAGCTTGCCGCTGACAATATCCCCGGACACCAACACACCGATAACTTCTGCTGTTTTGAGGTTCTGAACTGGGGTCATTGTGTAGCGGATCAGAGTGTCCTGATAGGCAAACCCTCTCGGTAAGGGCGGCGACTCTTTCTCTAGCTCTATCCGGGTAATAATACTACTGGTTTTCCACTGCTTAGGATACTTAAAAACCTGATTCACCAAGTTGTCTGGGTTGAAAGTCTCTCCAGTTCGGTTAGCATTGGCATTAACAATAATGCCCAAATCCTTTCCAACCAGGGTGGCATATTCAATGTTGCGTCTTTTGATCTCGTTCTGGAGAATCCGCTTGACCTGACTCTGCAGAGCTGGGTTTAAAGGCTGACCGCTAGCATAAGTCTGAGCAGCAGCAATGATGGCAGAATTGTCGGCCTGCCCTCGGAAGCCAAAACCCATTTGATCAATTTTGATATTGTATTCGATCTCTGTAACAGCTAGCTGGGATTTAACCTGGTTAAGCAGTTGGGTTCGCAAACTGTAAAAAAGGTTTACTGCCCCTAAACCCACAATTCCTAACAGGGAGACAAAAGTCAACAAAGGAATGAGCTGCGTTTTGCGGTTAATTGGGAGGTCATAAAATCGCTGCAGAATCCGGAGTTTGCGCCCCTGGGCAAGTTCAGGACTGGCTTTAGGTTGTGATTTGGGCGGCTGTGATGGTGGTAGTGGCAGTCCTGATTCTAGCGCTTTGAAATCGGGGACAGAGTTTCCCTGGTGCGAAGTAGTATGACTGGCCTGAGTATTTTCGAGCTTGCGATAATTGAAGCTGCGACTATTGCTGGCCTCTTGGGGAGTATTTTTAGGAGGAGTTTGGGTCATGGAGTAAACCTCAAGTAACTAATGACTAATGACTAAAACCAGGAAGTTGAATATGCAAGTTAAATGCACAACAGCTTAGCCCACCTTGAATTTACCAACACTCTCTTGCAGCTGTTGGGCTACTGCCAGCAGTTGCTTAAAGGAGTTTGATATCTGGGTAGCTTCCGCTGAGGTTTTGTCAGAAATCGCTGCCACCTGCGCCATAGTTTGAGTGACTGCCTCAGAGTCTTGGGATTGCTCAACCGTTGCCTGGGCGATCGCCTCCACCAACTCATAAATCTGGGCACTCGCCGCCGCAATTTGGTTCAGACTCTGGCGGGTTTCATCCACCAGTTTTGTGCCAACTGCCACCTGCTCAGTCCCTGCTTCCATAGCAGCAACCACCTCATTGGTCTCCGACTGAATGCTTGCTACCAGGGCTTCGATTTCCGCCGTCGCTTCTGCAGATTGCCGGGCTAGCGATCGCACTTCATCGGCCACCACGGCGAAGCCTCGACCTTCTTCCCCAGCATGAGCCGCCTCAATCGAGGCATTCAGGGCCAACAAGTTGGTTTGATCGGCAAAGCTACTAATCAGGTTCACCACTTTGGATATCTTTTGGGAAGACTCCCCAAGGCGTTTTACCTTCTTTGCCGTTTCTGCCACTGTTTCCCGAATCGCCAGAATCCCTTCTACCGTCCGGTTCATCGCCCCATCCCCTGCTTCTACCGTCTGAGTAGCTTGTTGGACAGCCGCTTCTGCTTGCTGGGCGTTGGCAGCAACGGCGCGAATGGATTCAGTCATTGCTTGAATCCGCAGCAGAGCCGCCGAAATTTCTTTGGTCTGCTGCAAGGCTCCTTCCGATAGCGCTTCCATGAAGACCTCATCTTTGCTTGTTGTTGTTGCCACTTGTTCCGCTGCGGTTTTCATTTGGGTGACAATTTTCTCCAAGCTCTCGATTGTGGCATTGTAGGAGTCAGCAATAGTGCCGATTTCATCGGCTGTCACCTTGGCGCGGATGGTCAGATTCCCTTGACTGACCGGGTCTACTTCCATCAGCAACTCTAGCGCCCGCTGTTGCAGTTGTTCTTTAGCCCTCCGCTGTTCTTCTTGAGCAATTCGCTCCCCCTGTAAGAGATTGGCGCGCTCCAGAGCCAATCCCATTTGGGTTGCTAGCTGGGCAAATAAGTCTATTTCCCCATTCTCCCAGTTTCGGGGACTGGAACACTGGTGGGCTATCAATAAGCCAAGAAGCTCGCCTCTTGTCAGAATCGGAGCCACCAAATTTGCCTTGACAGCAAAAGGCTCTAGTTCTTTGAGGTGACACTCCGTCAGGCCTGCTTCGTAAATATTGGGCGTTGCCTGCACCCGACCTCGTTTGTACTTCTCGACGTACTGCTCGGCAAAGCAGGGGTCAGCGATTTCCGCTCCCAGTGCTTCGGGCCAACCGCCTGCCACGGATTCGGCAATGACTGTCCCTTTCCAGGTTTCGTCAAATTGATAGACTATCACTCGGTCTAATTGCAGGGCCCCTCGCAGCTCTCGACACCCAATGTCGAAGACTGAATTGGTATCTAAAGCTCCGGCCATTTTGAGGGTAATGTCTTTGAGGATCTGAGCCCGCTTGGCCTCTATCCTTCGCTGTTTGTTGAAACTGATCCGCTCTAAAATTACTCGCAGCTGGGATGACAACTGCCTGAGAAAGTTGATTTCACTCTCCTGCCACTCATGGGGATTGGAGCAGTGGTGGGCAATTAGCAGGCCAAAAAGTTGACCCTGACTCAAAATCGGCACTACCAGATTGGCCTTGATTTGCAGGCGCTCCATTAATTTCATGTGGTCAGGGTGGAAACCTGCCTCGAAGACGTCATTGGTTGCCACAACCCGCTCCTGACTGTAGGCTTTGATTAGCTGCTCTGGAATGCAGGAGTCTTCAATTTTGTCGTTGAGGGTGCCCGGCCACCCGGAGTCTACTGATTCGTTGGAAATATAGCCACTCCAGTCTGGGTTGAAGCGATAGATCACCACTCGAGAGGCGGAAAGAATTTTTCTCGCTCCGTCCAGTGCCTTGTTTAAAACCTTCTCCAGGGCTTGCTGATCTGGGACGCGGGCGCCTGTAATCTCTGCCAAGAGGCGGGACTGCTCGGAATCTTGACGCAATAGTTTCTCCTTAGCCTCAAGACTGATCACCATCTGATTCATTTCTTCAGAAAGGATGCCAATTTCATCTTGACGCTCAGTCGCTTCCAGTCTTAATCCCTCCTCCCCAACGCCCACCTGCTTAGCAAAGCCAGCTAGACGCCGCAGTGGTTTAGAGAAGGTTCCAGCTACCAGCACCACTACCAGACCAGCCAAGAACAAAATGCCTCCCCCAAGGCCATAGCCTGCAAGCGCCAGATTGAACAAGGTCTTTTTTACCTCTGTCTGGGGTGTCCCTACATAGGCGATGCCTATTGGCCTTGCCTGCTCGGAATTGAGTTCCTTTTGGTGGTCGTAAATGGGGCTGTAGCCAGTGAGGTATTCAATCCCAATGATGTTAGCTGCACCAATAAAGTCTTCTTTCCGATTCAAAACCGTTATTGCCACTTCCTGGGAAACCCGAGTTCCAATCGCTCGAGTTTCATTATCGGTATAGGGGACGTTGGTGCTAACTCGCCAGTCTTTAGCAAATATGGTGGCTGTAGAGACCCCCGTTTCTTCTTTGAGGTGATCGACAATTTCATAGTTGCGATTCATCAAGGTGCCGACAATAGCTGTACCGACTACCTTGCCCTGAACCCGGATAGGTTTAATTGCCATGATCGCGAAGCCTGCTCTCCCCTCATCGATGTCATAGGTTCCTTCGGAAAAAGGCTTTTTCTGTTCAGCTAAACCTTCAATCTTCTGAGTTCGCAGGCCAATGTTAGCCTGTTTGGCTAGCCCCAGACGTTGCAGGTACTGTCCTTTGAGCAACTCGAAGCCAGCTAATGAACGTCCATTGCTCAGGGCATTTTTTACAATGGGAATATCTCCCAACTTAATCCCTGGCGGCAGGGATACTGGACGGAATTTGATCTGGGTGTGTGCTTCTGTCGGTAGAGGTGGGTAGCTAGAAAAATCCCCTTCTATAACTTGAATCTCTTGGGCAACTGTCCTCCCCTGGGCGTCAGTGATAATGTAGAAACTATTATTAGGGTTCTCTTTTTTACCATTGGCGAGGAAAAATTTCAGCTTCCCGCGATCAGCAGATACCTTGTTGGGATTGCTCACATCGATCCCAGCAGTTTCCACCAATTTTGCTAAGGTATTTGCGTCTGCTTCAATTGCCTGCTCTTGCGCCTTGATTTCCTCTTTTAGAAGAATCAATTCTCTGCGTAAAACTTCTTCCAAACCACGGATTGACTGTTCTTGGGCAATTCTCACAGTGCCTAGGGTTACAGCAACCACCGGCACAGCAACACCACCTACTAGCAAAACTGTGAGCTTGGTACGGAAGTTAAAGTTTTCCCAACCTTGACGGAGCTGCTTGAGTAAGGAGAAGAATACAGATTGCCGAGGAGAGGTTGGAGGGGGTTCATTGGTTAGAGGAGTTCGATTCTCAACCTGAACACTTTTAGAGGATTGAACATTTTTAGAGGGTGAGCTGTCAACATTGTTAGCATTCTCGTCAGTCTGCTTGGGAGTGGTCTGAGTCATGGAATCAACCTCATTAGAACTGGGGAGTAGTCAACAAATCGGAATAAAACTAAATGAATCGGAGTCAACCTATTGCTCATTATTCTCAGCCTGAGTCAGAAGAGCTCTTAATGAGAATGGGTTCTCTCCCTTTTTTCTATCTGGGCTACTTGGGACGCAGTTTGAAGTGTTTTTTTGCACCATTGAGATAGCTTACGATTTACCGCTTTTGCCTGTTTCTTACTTTTTACCTGGAAGTTTAAATCCTCGGCGAGCACAGTGCCGTATCTGTCAAAAATTTTATTAACACCTGCTTCTAACCATTGTGGTTAGTCGCGACGCTTTCGGTTTTTATACTCACTAATGACACAGTAAAAAGTCTGTGAAAGTACCCCATGTAATACTGCAGTATTTCTTGGTCAAGACTTGGGCATCCCAGCCACGATCGCCTCACCATCGAGGGTAACAATCATTTCACCATTGGGTTTCAACCAATATCCCCGCAAAAATGGTGCTAACTCAGGGGTTACGGTAGAGGATGGCGGGGATTGAATCCCATTTGGATTGCACCACTCAATATCCTCTACCCGGTTGACAACCAGCCCTAGCATTTTGCTCCTATCCTTGATAGGCATTGCGCTGCTGGCAGAGGAATGGAGTACAACTGCTTTGTAGGTTGAAGAACTTAGGGTTTGTTGGTGCCAGGGTGTGAGTCCGACCAAGTGCCCCAGATCCACTATCCAGAGAATTTCACCCCGCCAGTTGTAAACACCCATCACCCAGGCAGGCATGTGGGGAATAGGGATAATCTGACCAATGGGAATCGTCAACACCTCAGCGAGCTGAGAAATTGGCAGCATCACTGTCGTATCCGGCACCAGATGAAATCGCAAAAACTGCTCTTGAGCACCTTGATCGGTTGGGTCAGTTGTTGATAATGGGCGATCTGGAGCGGGGAAAAAGTCCGACACCATTGTTCCATCTCCTTAAATCTCAACTGAAATCTGAAATTAGAAGTCTGAATTCAGAATTCTGAATTCAGGCTTAGCTTTTAATTAGCTGTTTAACTGTACGCAGGAATTCTTCTTGATCGATAGGCTTAGGCAGGTAGGCATCTGCTCCCTGTTTCATGCCCCAAAATTTATCCATCTCGCTCCCTTTGGTAGAGCAGATAATGATGGGAATGTTGCTTGTCTTATTCTCAGCTTTGAGCTCGCGACAGATTTCAAACCCGCTGCGACCTGGTAAGACAACGTCTAGAACAATCACATCCGGTAGATTGCTACTAATTTTTTCTAAGGCTTCTTCTCCACTTGCGGCAATCGAGACATTGATACCTGCTTGCTGCAAGCAACTGGTGATAATTTCTCTTTCGGTCAAGCAATCTTCAACAACTAGAGCAGTTCCCATAGTATTCACCTCATTAACGAACAAAAGAAAGAAATAACTGATATTGAACCTCTAAGACCAACCCTAATCTGGTATGGTCTTATACTGAATCCGGATCTAAAACCCCCTTTATCAATTTTCTGTCTTTTTCTTCCCCTGCTAGCCAGCATCTTGAGTAGGAGCGCCCTGTTTGAGATGCTTGCGGATCGTACTCAGCACTACCTCAGCATCTACTGGTTTACTGAGAAAATCTGAGGAACCGATCATCTTAGCTCTGACGCGATCAATGATACCGTCATTACCAGTCAAAATTATGATTGGGGTATTGCGGAAAACAGAAATTTTCCGTAACTGGGCACAAATTTCATATCCATTGGTATTGGGCATTACTAGATCTAGAAAGATCAAATCCGGCTTACTGGCTAACAAAACTGCGATCGCCCGCAGAGCATCATGGACGCCGACAAACTGATAACCTGCTGCCTTGACGATATTTTCCATACTTTCGCAAATCATAGGGCTGTCATCGACACAGGCAATCAAAGGTTTCCGAGGAGCTGCCGAAGTTGACAATACTCCAGAAACAGGCGGTGAAACCGGAGGGGGTAGATCGGGAATTTCCACTAATTTCACCAACCCCAATTGGATATAAGGCAGCAGTGAACGGGTGACTGTCAGAACATTTCGCTTCGTCCGCACAGCCAAATCACGCAGGGTCTGTTGCCCGTCTAGGAGTTGGCTCATAGTTTGGTAAACTTGGTCTGAGGTGCGTTGTTGCAGTTGCTCTGCTTGGGTAATCACTGGTGCCATGTCCGGAGAGCGATCGGCAATTTTAGCACCCTGCCAAGCTTGCCAAAGCTGCCCTGCTTCTTCAATGACTTGCTCCGCATCAATCAAAACAAGGCTTGTAGCCAAGCAATTATCTGGTCTGAGTTCACAAGTTACCTGCATCGCCTGGGTGACATCAAACAGCACCTCAATGATGGTAGATCGAATCATTTTGGCGGCTTGTTCGCGGGTAATTTTTTGCTGTTCTACCCATAAGCACAACAGATGATACTCCCAACAGTTTCTTAAGTCATCAACCCTGATACTAGCCAGATCATGTTGCAGTGCTGATATCTGAGAAGGTATATGAGGAAAGTTGGCTGTTACATTTCTTCTCCACCGTCTTACTGGATGAACCCCTCCAGTACCATACACAATGCGACCCAAGTACAGATAAAATATCCACTGTCTTTCCTGTGGCCCTGTCAGCACGAGTTGACCGCTAAATCGAGGCTGCTTCAAGGTTTCAAAAAAACCAGCCTGCTTCAAAGCAGTAAACTCCTTAATAGGTATAGGTTGACTAGGGGTCTTTTTAGCGGCCATCATTGCTACTTTTCTTTGTTGACTGACTTTTCTGGTGAGCTACAGTTATAGAGTTCCCTCTAAGGTGGCAAAACTAACACTATATGGTTAAAAGTGACGCGCCCACACTCCCCTATCGGGTGAGTGTGGGCTTCTGGCATTCACATAGAACTACCAAAACTTCCTTTGCTAATTTGCTTTGGGATTTCCGGAAAGATTTGAGAGCTGGTAATTTTGTCCCTTCTGAAGTTGCCAGGTAATCATCTTCATGTAGAACTGCATCCAATCCCATCGAGTTCTCCCAAGTTGGTCTAATCTCATCCGGGTTAAATCTAGGCACTGTCGGGTCTGACAATGTTAATGTTACATGCCATCCATCTGCTTTTTTAGTTAATAATATATTTTTGAGAGTAAATCCACTCGGTATAGGGCGATGTAAGCGAATTTTTAACCAACCTTTAAGTTTTGAGATTGAAATGAATAACCAGTTTTTCTCAATCCTTTCAAGAGTAACTGCTTGTCCAGAGATTTTTAAGGTATGATACCTTGCCTGATTCTTAAAACGGGGTTTACCACTACGCTTTCCATTCGAATCGCCTAATCTAAAACGCTTAAAGGCATCGTCAGCACACTTGCTTACATCTTGTAGGGTGTGAGAGGGTGGGCGAGTAAAGTCAAGTAGTTCACCTGAATGGCTCACTTTGATTAAGTCTTCTTTTTTGATTGGTAAGAGCTTTTTCTGGTCGTAGTACCCTGGATTATCTCTGAGCACTTTCGGGGGGAAACTGCAAGATGAAGGGCAATAAGGGGCTTCAACAGGGAGAATAGGTGGCTTAGGTTTTTTGGGTTTTCCTGACCGCTTTACCTTTGACAATGCTTTGTATGACTTGAGGTTATTTATGTAGTCGCTTTGCCAGATCCCTACAGGGAGTATTTCATTTCTACTGCGGGACCACCATTGAAAGCGGTCGCCAAGCTGCCAGTTATACCAATACTCTGCCAACCGTCGCCAGTAGTTAAGTTCTTCCTTCTGGCTAGTTTTGGGATAGGCTCTATATTGGTAATTCAACAGCATGGGTACTTGTAATCCCTCACTCTCAAATTAGTGATTTGGTTTTGCTTTACACTGATAATAACACACTTAAAGAAAATAGATAAAGAACTAGGCAAGACCAGAAAGTTAATGGTTGCAAAATCATCTGCGAAGCACCATCGAAGACTATCGGTATTGACCGCATTAATTTTGCCCGGATTCAGCTAAGAAGCTGTTTGTAAAGAAATACAAAGAGTTCCCACTCCCAGTTTCCCACTTCCCAATCACAGGATTTATAACGGCGGGTTCAATCCCCCGTTATAAATTCTTCCCAGTCACCAGTCACCCCCTTACCAGCGTCTGACGACGAGGCAACAGTGCGCCCAGCATCGACGCTGGAGCTGAAGTTCCCCCCAAGCGAATTAACGCGAAGCCTCAGCTAGAGCGACTTTCAGGATTTTTTTTATTCGCCGTTACTGGGTACATCTTCTGAAGGGGTTTCTGATGCGGATTTTGAGGCGGTCTGCTTCGCAGTGCCTAGACTTCGTCCCTGCTGTCGCAGCGCGGCAGCGCCCTTTTTTTTCAGCTTACCACGGTCTGCTTCGCAGTGCCTAGACTTCGTCCCTGCTATCGCAGCGCGGCAGCGCAGATATAAATCAAGAACCTACATGGGTACATATCCAGGTCGGTAAATCGCTCTATTTATTATGGTATAAGGCTTTCAAAGGCATTTTAGTACATCTGTACGGGGGAACTTCAGCTGGAGGCTGGGCGCAACAGGCAACAGGGAATCAACCCCACGTCGATTAAGAAAAATAGAAACTTCTTTCAAGTTTCTGGACAGTCACCAGTCACCTTGAAAACCCCATAAAGCACCCAAATCGCCATTACCCGTAAGTAATGACTTGCCCGAAACGTACCCGCAGCCGTAATCGCCTCTGGCGTGCGAAATTGCAATCCATTTTCATAAACTTGCCGCACCACCGTTTCTGCCAACCTAAATCCCTCGTCCTTCATCCCCATTTGGATCATAAACGCCGCTAACCCAAAATTAATACCAATCCAAACTTCCAAAGGATGAGTAGCATCTGGGTTTTCCGGGGAACCATCGGGTTTAACCCCATTTGCTGCCCCAAATTCTCCATTGTGAAACTTCAGGAAACAGGCATCATAAACCTTTCTCAAAGCAGACTCAGCATATTGGCGTTCAACAACATCAGGCAATCCCAATAACTGCGCATAAAACTGACTGCACAGTTGATCGGCCATCACCACATCGGAACCACTCTCACTATCAAGGCGATAATATTCACCATTCCAGAGTCTCTCCTGATAAATTGGTCGCGCTTGTTTTAACCAACTTTGATAGGTATGGATGGTGTTTTGTATCGATTCGGGGTAATCAGAAGGCTCCAGGAGCGGTAAACGAGGCGGATTATCCATTAATATCTTACCAATCGCCACTGCTGCTTCTAGCCCAGCTATCCACAATCCCCCACAATAAGCACTAATCCCCTGCAACTGCCAATCATCAAACGTCTGATCGGGTGCCCCAGAATTTTCCGGTATCCCATTCCCATCTTTGTCAAACCTCTTCAGATAAGCCAGAGTTTCAGTAATTGCCTCCCAGCATTCCCACAAAAACTCTGTATCCTTAGCACCCGTCAGGACAAAATCCCGATATACCTGCAAAACAAAATCGCTGGGTAAATCCTTCCATTGATTGCAATCCTGGTAACTGGTGTAATTAGTCTTTTCCCAGGGATGCTCATTTGGCGCACCCAAATCGTGGGGGGTTGCACCCGCTGCTTTGCGAATCGCCCTCCCCTGGTTATAACCAATAATCCGAGGCGTATCATCACCCTTAGGAATTGCCCTAGCAAACGCTTCTAACACCGCCTTATCCAATCGGGGCCAAAGCATTGCCAAAGCAAAAGAACCATACAACCGCACATCCAGGCTTTCATACCATCGGTAATCCATACACTCGAGTACCCCAAACTGCCCCACGGGGTCATTTTCTGTTGCCGCTGTCCAGAGAGTACCACCGTCCGCAAGCAAATACAGCTCATTAAACAGTGCCATCTTGAACCAGTCCGGCAAATCCTCTCGCTTCAGAATCGGCGACTGCCACTCCTCAATCCGTTCCATCCACATATCACTGTGCTTGATGGCAGTCCGTACCACCGTCCAGGCATTCTTGCCATTGCGACCAAAAAAATCAGTGTAACGCCGATAATATTTCACTCCCTGGGCAAATTCGGTAATCGGAAAGTCCCAAGCGAGAATGAAGGGAATCTTGCGGGTTCTCCCGGGACGCACTGTAAAGCGAATTGCCATCGCTGCGGCAATTTGTTCTCCCGGTTCGGCTGGGGTTTCATCCTCTCGATCGGGCAAAGAACCATTCATGGCGAAGTAATCCCAGACATCCCCACCATTACTGCTTGGGTTCCAGCGACCAAGATAAAACACTTCCAGACTGGGATTTGCGATACTGGCAATAGACAACTGCCCTTCTCCTTCCTGGATTTCATCGTGAGGCTGTACCCGGTTAAACAAGCAACCCACTCGGTAGTTGTCTAGAATCCACTGATTAAAATTACCAGTACTATCTCCCCAGCGGGGTTGATACTCATAGACTGGACTCCCATCATCCCGCACCTGCACTTGGGGAGACTTAATCGCATTGGTAAACCAACCCACTGTATTCTGCCAGGTGAGCATAATGCTGAGGGTGATAGGCTTATCGGTAGGATTGTGGACTGTCCAGTGGAAAATCCCGACTGGGTAGCTGGATTCTTGGTAACTTTCCGCCCAAATGGGTGAAAATTGCTCGCAGATTAGTTCGGTTTGAAATACGCCTTTGTATTCAAACCAACTGCGGGGATAAAGGGCATGATAGGTTCCTTTCTGCGGGGGATACCACAACCAGCGGGATAAGGTGCCGTCTGCTGGTGGTTCAGTACACATGGCATAAGCTTGAGCGGGTGCATCTTCTGGCTGTTCAAAGATGCTGAATTGACAAGCGGGGAGATTGCGAAAGATATGTTCGCCGCCATCGAGATGCCAGAGATTGAAGTCGCCTCGTGGGGAACGACCAATGCAACCCGCACCGAAACCACCTAAGGGCATTCCATGCCAGGGGCCATCATCAAGATTACTGGCATAGCGGACAGTGTAGGGTTTGTCCCAACCTAAACCGATGGGACGCTTCCAGGAGCAAGGGGGGATTTTCGGACGTGGAATTTGATACTTCATATCCTTATTTTAGGTTTTCCCGTCCGATTCCAGTAGGGGAGATGAAGTCCGTTAGCTCTGGAACTTGCGAGAAGCTATACTTAGAGCGTTCCAAGTTATTTCATCCACTACCCCATTGGAGTGCAAACCGCTATGGTTTTGGAAAGCTCGTACTAATTCTTCGGTTTCAAAGCTAAAGTAACCGTTGATACTCCTAGGATGATAACCAATAATGTCCAAAAACTCTTGAACCCTTCTAACTGCTTCACCCTGACTATTGCGACGCAGAACTGGTAGTTCTCTTGAGTGATTATCGGCAGCAATTAGAAGCCTCGGTAAGTTAATTTCAATGGTTGCTGGCATCATCCCTACTCCTGGAGTTCTGTCTTCTCAATATCAATTTACGAGTTCCTGGTAGAGTTCACTTCACC
Source organism: Xenococcaceae cyanobacterium (assembly GCA_051439465.1). Lineage (GTDB taxonomy): Bacteria > Cyanobacteriota > Cyanobacteriia > Cyanobacteriales > JBFRWF01 > JBFRWF01. The sequence goes on from JBFRWF010000056.1 coordinate 21,295, forward strand.
CAACCAACTCATCCTATCGGGTGATTTTGCGCGACCGGGGCGATCTCCTGTCGTACCTCTGATATTATTAATTACTCCTAAATTTATCCTGAGATGATTGCCATCAAAGTGGCATACAAACAAACCATCTTTTAATATAGATTACCTCAGATCGACAACTTGTAGTTAAAGGCGATCGCCGGATAAATTGGGAAACCTTCGGGACGAAACTACTATTTGGCAAGCTGTGTGGCTTCTAGATTCGCCCTTGATCGACTTTTCCAGCAAGCTCTACGTAGGACATAAATATTTTTGGTTGAGACATCAGGGAAGAGGGGGAGAGCTTGTCCGTTGGGCAAAAGAGCGGAGCCATCTTTGTCTTAATTTTTCTTAACACAGAGATGTTTATTTTTGTCCGACTACTTACCACTGCCTCCTCTGCCTCCTCTGCCTCCTCTGCCTCCTCTGCCTCCTCTGCCTCCTGGAGCCCAACCTTCTCCTTAACTTCATGGCATTCCTTTATAGATTGTGACTGGTGTCTACTTAATCCCTCTGCCTCTGGGAGCTTCCTCTGCTCCGGAGGCTTCCTCCAGGAAAAGGGGTTAGACGACCAGGATTCCGTATCAATCGGATACCTGCCAGATCTGGATTTTGCCATTCTGATCCCCGCTCACGAGGATCTTGTTGTCGGGGCTCATCCCAACTCTAAGAAAAGAATTTCCATTCAGGGTATGTATCAGTTCTCCAGTGGTCACATCCCACAGCTTGACTGTCTTATCTCGACTGCTACTGGCAAGGGTCTGCCCGTCGGGACTGAGGGCAATGTCCGTAACTGAGTCTGCATGAGCATTCAGGGTGCGGATCACTTGCCCACTACGCAGATCCCAGATTTTGACAGTAGTGTCCCCACTGCCACTGACAAGAATCTGACCATCTGGGTCGATCAGAACTGTATAAACTGGGAAAAAGTGACCAGCGAAAGCGCGAGTCAATGTCCCCGTTTCTAGTTGCCACAGCTTAATTTCGCCGTCATAAGTGCCACTTGCGAGGGTTTTTCCATCGGGCTTGAAGGCAATAGACTTGACTTGGTTGGCATGCTCAGCCAGGGTGTGGAGCAGTTCTCCTGTCGTCACATTCCATAGCTTGATGGTTTTGTCCCAGCTACCACTGGCGAGGATTTGTCCATTGGGGCTGAAGGCTAAAGATTCTACGACGAATGGATGTCCCTCAAAGGTGCGGAGCAATTTGCCAGTGCTGAGCTGCCACAGCTTGACACCCCCATTAGCATCCCCAGTAACAAAGGTTTGACCATCGGGACTGAAGATAATACACTCCACTCCGGGTTGCTCATTCAGGGTGCGGATCACCTCGCCAGTCTGGAGATTCCACAGCTTGATCTGGCCATTAAAACTGCCAGTGGCGAGGGTCTGACTGTCAGGACTGATCGCAATGGACTTAACTGGACTTGAATGTGCTTCAAGGGTGCGGAGCATTTGAACCTTTTGCCAGGGGTTAGAAGTTGGCGGAGTCGTTGGGATTGATGCTTCTTCCTTTGGAGTTTCTGAAGTTGATTCAGAGACGCTGCACCCTGTGATGGCAACAATTGCTGTGATTGCCAAAACTGTTAAAGCTTTATGGGGAAATTGTCTTAGAGTCATTAGTTACGAGTTGATGAGTTCAGGTCTTCAGGCTTAGCCGGAGCAGATAATTTGGTAGGAACAGGCTGATTCCCAGTAGCCGGGGATATATTGCCTTTAGGGTTGACTTCAGCTATTTCAGCAGCGATGTGGCCCAGCACTTGGGCATACTCAACTTGCTGCTGGAGTTGCTGCGTTGAGGAAATTAGATTGCTCAGACCCTGGATTAGCTTCTCAAGATCCTCTCGGAACTCGGGGTTACCAGTCAGCTCATCCAAATCAGACGTGATTTTCTGAATATTCTGAAATACGGAACGGGCAGAATCTAGGGTTTGTTGCAGCATCAGGATAGTCTTGGGATCGTTAAGATTGGTAGAGAAATCACGCAAATTGGCTGTCGCCTCAGCCGCATTGGCGGACAGCTTATCTAGGTTACCGAGCAATTCTCCCTGCTCAACCCGGTTGAGAATCGGGTTCAGACTGCTCGTAGTCACCCGGAGTTGATCGCTGGTTTGTCCGATGCTGTCTAGGGTAGCAGCTAACCTGGTTTGGTTGGCTGTCATGAAAACTCTGATTTCATTAGCAGCCTCACCCACAGATGCCAAAGTCGAGTTTAAGGTGTCTACACCGCCACTTTGCCTCATTTCTTCGATCAAACCAGAAACCTCATTGCTGAGACCTCTGAGTTCCTCTGCAGCTTGATCCACAGATGCCAAAGTCGAGTTTAAGTTGTCTAAACCACCGTTTTGCTTCACTTCTTTGAGCACACCAGAAACATCTCCCAAAGCATCTGACGCGTTTTGAACCAAACCCCTAATTGCGGCTGTCACTTCTGGATCGCTGAGTGTATTTGAAATCCGGAGGAGGGAGCGAATCAGCGTGTTCACATCCAGTTTGCCCTGGCCTTGCAGGCGCGCTCCGTTACAGATAATGACCGCAGGATCGCAGTCGGGGTCAAGGGCCTTAGCGGTAACCCCCCCTGAAGGTAGAGACTGGAGGGGAATGATATCAATGGAGGTTTCGCCGACCAGACCTGCCTGAGTCGCTTCAATTAATGAATTACTCGGGATCAGGCGGTCTGCTGGCCAAATTTCAACCTCGATGGCAACTCCTTCGGGTTCCGGCTCGATACTCAGCACCTGACCGACTCCGACACCGCGATACGATACCTTAGTCCCTGGAGTCATTCCTCCAGCATTCGGAAATTGAATGGTAGCTCTATAACTACGACCACCTAAACTGAAATTGGTTACCCAAAGCACCAGAAAACCCAAGCAACCCAAGGTGGCAAGAACCATTAAGCCGACTGCACTTTGTAGCATAGACGGCGATAGTCTTCCACCGCCTCTAGTGTTTTGCATCTGTGAACCCTCACTGTTGTTTGAATCTGAGTTGTTAGCAGCTCACTGTATGGGCCCTTCGACACTACCGCTAAAGAATTGTTGAAGCAGGGGTTGGTCAGAAGTATAAGCCTCATTAGTAGGACCGTCCCAATGTACCTTACCCTGATAGAGAAACACAATCCGGTCAGCAGTGCGGCGGATGGTACTGTCTTGGTGAGTGACTATTAGGTAGGCACTACAGGCACCTTGCACACCTTGTAAATTACGGATCGCATCCTCAATCCTGGTTGAGGCAACTGGGTCAAGACCTGCAGTTGGCTCGTCGTACAGGAGAATGTTTGGAGTTTCCCTGAGATTATCTGGATCGGTGATGATAGCTCGAGCCAAACTCACCCGCTTGCGCATGCCTCCCGATAGCTCAGCTGGGTAGCGATCGCCAATGCCAGGAACGCCAACCATCTCAAGTTTTTGATTCACCAGCTCCCGAATCTGCTGAAGTGGTAGCTTGGAGTACCGATACAGGGCGAAGCCAACATTTTCATCCACGGTTAACGAGTCAAACAAGGCTGACTGCTGAAATACCATGCCAACGCCCATGGGATCCTCACCAGCTTCGATTGTTCTCTGCCGTCGCTGCCCATGAATATAAACTTCCCCAGCATCAGGAGCCAGCAAGCCAGCAATAATTCGCAAAATTGTTGATTTGCCGGTACCGGAAGGACCAATCACGCCCACTGCGTCTCCTAGATAAAGTTGCAAGTCCACGCCATCCAAAATCACCTTGGAACCAAAAGACTTGCAAACCCCCTTAAGTTCAACTAATGGTTTGAGCATCAGAGCAAATTCTCGTGATTGTCAATATTGACAATTTTAGATTAATACATTAGTTCTACTTTTCGAGCTGCTCCCTGAGTAAGGACTCATACCAAATCTGGGTTAACTACCCCTTTTTTGAGGGAACTTCGGATCTGGGAACAGGGAGCGGGGAACGGAAAGGGGGGAGCAGGGGAGGAAAAAGACAACAAATTGATAAAGGGGGTTTTAGACCAGGATTTGGTATCATTTGTCCAGTTTTATCCAGTGTTCAGCGGATAGATATTGAGCAACTGCAGGGCATCAGATAACTGTCTTTTTTGGTTCTCTCGAAGCTGAGGACAACGGCTCAAAGTCTCTGCTTCCCACAGCATAGCTTCTTGTGCCTCCGGTAGGAGTTCAGCATACTTGTTAGGGGCTAAGTTGCGCAACACGATGATATATATGGCCTCAAGGTCAGTCACACTAATAGCTTTCCTATTGATGGAAAAATTACTTGTTTAGAGTTTGGAGGAGTATAGCAGATAGAAGAAATTTTTGCTAGTTTACCAACCTACATTTAGAACTCACATTCCTGACAAGTGACTAAAATCCCATCACCTCAGCCACCGCCGACAAATGCGGCGCAATTCCTGACTTAACAGGATTATTACTATTTTTAATCGCACAATCTGGGTCTTTGAGTCCATTGCCAGTGAGGACACATACCACTGTCGCACCACTGGGAACCTGGTCTTTCACCTTCAGTAAACCCGCAACAGAAGCAGCACTGGCGGGTTCACAGAAAATTCCTTCTTCGGATGCCAGCAACCGATAAGCGTTTAATATTTCCCCATCAGTGACAGAGTTAAATTCACCTTGACTAGATTCCTGCGCCTTAACTGCCTTTTCCCAATTAGCAGGATTACCAATCCGAATCGCCGTAGCTAAAGTTTCTGGATGAGCAATAGGTTTACCACTAATCAACGGCGCAGCACCAGCAGCTTGAAAACCCATCATCCTGGGCAGGCGATCGCATTTTTCCTGCTGATGGTATTGACAAAACCCCATCCAATATGCACTAATATTACCCGCATTTCCCACCGGGATACACAGCCAATCCGGTGCGTTTCCCAAAACATCTACAATCTCAAAAGCAGCAGTTTTTTGCCCTTCTAAACGATAAGGATTAACAGAGTTAACCAGAGTGACGGGATAACTCTGGGACATCTCCCGCACAATATCCAACGCCTGGTCAAAATTCCCTTCAATGGCAATCACTTCCGCCCCATAGAGCAAGCCCTGAGCCAATTTTCCCAGAGCAACATAGCCATCAGGAATCAAGACAAACGCCCGCATCCGGGCACGACGGGCATAGGCTGCTGCTGATGCTGAGGTATTACCCGTACTAGCACAGATTACTGCCTTGGCTCCCTCTTCCTTTGCTTTAGAAATGGCCATAGTCATCCCCCGGTCTTTAAAACTGCCAGTAGGATTCAGACCATCATATTTAACAAATACTTCTACCCCGCGACCTACCTGTTCGGCTATCGAGGGAACAGGTATCAGGGGAGTATTACCTTCCAACAGTGTTACCACTGGGGTATTATCGCTCACTGGGAGATAAGAGCGATAAGCCTCGATTAAACCTGGCCAGTTAATTGAATATCTGGGGGTATCTTGAAGGTCAGATGAATTGGCAGCAGAAAGACTCAGAACCACAAGCTTCAGTTTTTTTTTGGTGCAAGAGTGAAGTGGGAAGTGGGAAAAACACTATTAATTAGTCATCTTAATCTTTAGTTTACTAAGGATTGGTAAATTTTCCCAGTCCCCAGTCCCCATTAACACCTTGAGGCTTAAACTTTAGGTGACATTGCCATTTTCAGGGGCATTGAGTCCATAAAAATAGCTTGGGTATCCATGTATCCCGGCGCTAAGCTTATAGCTATAGCGCGGGACTTATAGCCCCCCAAACCCCCCGTTAGTTAAACCGCTTCGAGATGACAGGCTTCTTCCCAGGCTGTCGATCAGGCTGTCGATTGAACTTGCGCCTGAGGACTGGTTTAGGAGTATATGATGGCACTTCCCAATCAGTTTTCATCCAATTCGGACAATTTTGGTCATAAACCATTTGCAAAGCCGCCGCCGCGATCGCCTGTGGATCGTATTCCGCACTCAATTCTCGCACAATCGGCAAGAATGAAGCCATCCGCTCACCTGTCAGAGCCTCTTTAACTTCAGCTTGCAGTTTTCCGAGCCGCTTGGCCTCCACTTCCGCTCGATTAGGAATTTTACAAACCTTTAAGCTTTGCCGCACCCGACGCTCAATTTGCCGCAACATCCGCCGATCTATGGGCTCAACCAAACAAATTGCCTTCCCTGTTTTCCCAGCTCGACCTGTGCGACCAATTCGGTGAATATAAGTTTCCGCATTATCCGGCAAGTCATAATTAATCACATGGGTCAAATGCTCCACATCCAGACCCCGTGCGGCAATATCCGTGGCAACCACCAAACTTACTTTCCCATCACGCCAGCGATGCACAAGGCGCTCTCGTTGAGCTTGGCTCAGATTACCGTGATATTCATCTACACTCTGACCTCCCTCTTGCAACTTACTCGTCAGTTCAGAGGCAGTACGCTTAGTGCGCACGAAAATTAGTGCTGATTCTGGCGCTTCTATCTCTAAAATCGGTTGCAGTGCTTTGAGCTTTGACCAGCCTCGGGGCACCATATAAACGTGCTGGTCAATTTTTGTCGGTGCTGCTTTTGGTTGAGCCACTGTGACAGTGACAGGGGAGTTCAAAAACCGCTCGACCAAATCCCGAATCTCCCGAGGCATTGTTGCCGAGAAACAAGCATTCTGACGTTGGACCGGAGCCTGCTGGAGAATAGTCTTCACATCGTCGATAAAGCCCATGCTCAACATTTCATCGGCTTCATCTAGCACTACCCAACGTACCCCATCTAACTTTAGCTTTTTGCGCTCTAGTAGATCGATAACCCGTCCTGGTGTCCCCACCACAATCTGAACACCCCGTTCCAGGCTGCGAATTTGCCGCTCAATGGATTGACCGCCACAAACTGTTAAAACCCAGAGCCGGCGATCGCCAGAAAAGTCCTCAATTGCCTGGGATACTTGCTGTGCTAATTCCCTGGTCGGTGTCAGGATCAGGGCTTGCACTGCTGGGTTTTGAAGCTCAATCTGCTCTAATATCGGCAGGGAATAGGCCGCAGTTTTCCCTGTCCCAGTTTGAGATTGACCCACTACATCACGACCTTCTAGCAGTTGGGGAATTGCTTGGGCTTGAATGTTTGTGGGGGTAACGAAGCCTAGCTTTTCTATTTGCTCGATGCGAGCGTCAGACAATCCTAAGCTTTTGAAGGAAATGGTCATAAGGAACGTTTTTTCTTGTTGGTTTGCTGTGTGTTTACAAAACTTAATATATTTTGGCATTTTCAGGCTTTCGAGGGATATTGAACCTCTTAAAAGCCTGCCACCAGGTTGACTTGACCGTAGAGGTCATATACGTCGGCATCAGTTATTTTCACTGGCACAATTGACCCCAGTCGAGCTTCGCCTTGAACGTAAACCAATCCATCCACCTCAGGAGCAAAGCGTGCTGAGCGACCTATCAATTCACCCGTTTCGGAGTTTTCTTGCTCAATCAACACATCAACCGTTTTACCCACCCAGGCCTGGTTTTTCTGAGCGGCAATGGGCTGTTGGGCTTGCATCAAGGCATCTCGACGGGCATCCATCACTGCCTGGGGAACTTGATTGGGCATGCGGTAGGCGGGGGTTTCCTCTTCTGGAGAGAAGGTAAAGACGCCCACATGGTCAAACTGGTGATGCTTGACAAATTGCAGTAGATGTGCAAAGTGTTCGTCAGTCTCTCCGGGAAAGCCGACAATAAAGGTTGTCCGCAATACAGCTTCTGGAATTGCTGTTTTAATCCTTTCAATAATTGCATCATTGAATCGCCCTTGCCAGGGGCGGTTCATCCCTTTTAAAATTTCTGGGTGAGAATGCTGTAGGGGCAAATCTAGATAAGGCAGAACGTTAGGAGTCTCCTTAATAGCTTCAATCACTTTGGGGGTTAACCCAGTCGGATAAGTATAGTGTATACGAATCCAGGGAACATTCACCTTACCCAACTCCCGCAGCAGTTCGGCTAGCCGAGGCTCCCCATATAAGTCTATACCATAATTGGTGGTAATTTGGGAAATGAGAATTAATTCCTCAACTCCTTGAGCCGCAAGTTCCTCTGCTTCAGCGACAATTGATTCAATAGAGCGCGATCGCTGATTGCCCCGCAGATGAGGAATGATACAAAAAGTACAGCGATAATCGCAGCCTTCTGCTACCCGCAAGTAAGCCACTCCTTCTGTAGTAGTTCGGTAGCGCGGGGTTGTCTCATCAGCGATATAGGTGGGTTCGGCGGAAATCTCTTTGACTCGCTCGCCAGTTTCCACCCGCTCAATCACATCTACAATTTTGTTGTAATCTCCGGTTCCTACTACTGCCACTGCTTCTGGCAACTCTTGGAGCAGTGTTTGGCGAAAGTGCTGAGCCATGCAGCCGGAAATGATAATTTTTTTATTGGCTTCGGCTAGTTCAACTAGGGTGCGAACCGATTCTTCCCTAGCGGCTTGAATAAAACTACAGGTATTAACGATTACATAGTCGGCTAATTCTTCATTAGCATCAACCTGGTAGCCGGCTTGTGCCAGCAAACCGAGCATATGTTCGGAATCAATGCGATTTTTTTCGCAGCCTAAGTGAGAAATTGCAATTGTTGGCTTATTGCCCATGCCTGATCTAGTTTATTGGCTATTCGGGAGATTATTAAGATATTTTAACTTAATTGAGCCCTTGGTAGAATCAATCTGAGCAAAAAAATTATTTAACCCGTTCCCCATTCTCGATAGAATTTTCTATTGAGATGGAGCAGATGGCAGAAAATTAGGCGGTGCCTTAGGTAGACTCAGTGGACTTAAATCAAATTTTCAAAAGCTCAAATCCGATTATTGGCGTTGTTCATCTGTCGCCCTTGCCCACCTCTGCTCGCTGGGGAGGGAACTTGAAAGCAGTGATTGAAAGGGCAGAACAGGAAGCTACAGCTCTAGCAGCAGGCGGTGTCGATGGTATTATCGTCGAAAATTTTTTTGACGCTCCCTTTGCGAAAAACGAAGTGGATCCAGCGGTGGTGAGTGCAATGACGCTCATTGTCGATCGGATAATGAACCTGGTGGTGTTGCCAGTGGGAATTAATGTTTTACGTAACGATGCCAAAAGTGCCATGGCGATCGCTACCTGTGTCAACGCCCAATTTATCCGCGTCAACGTCCTCACCGGGATAATGGCAACAGATCAGGGGTTAATTGAAGGACAGGCTCATCAATTGCTGCGCTATCGCCGGGAACTGGGCAGCGAAGTGGGCATTTTGGCGGATGTTCTAGTCAAGCACGCCCGACCCCTAGGAACCCCTAATCTGACTACAGCGGTACAAGATACCATTGAGAGGGGTTTGGCAGATGCGGTGATTCTCTCTGGTTGGGCGACAGGCAGTCCTCCGAATTTAGAAGATTTGGAACTGGCTTCAGCGGCAGCTAAGGGAACGCCTGTGTTCATTGGCAGTGGTGCTAATTGGGAAAATATTTCTCAGCTAATGCAAGCGGCTGACGGGGTTATTGTTGCCAGTTCTCTAAAACGGCAAGGAAAGATAACAGAACCGATTGACCCGATTCGCGTGTCTCAATTTGTGGAAGCAGCACGACAGATTGCCGCTGCGAAAGAGAAACCTACATCGGTTTCCTCCGTCGAACTCCATTCTTGAGTGGTTGTTAAAATCGAAATTATCTGTTTCTCATCGAGCGTGAAGGACTCTTACAAACATGCGCCGCCGACGTTCTCTTCCCTGGATTTATCGCTGGTCTCGCCCTCTAATTGGCGCGATCGCCCTCTTGGGTGCTTTCCTAACGGCTTATATGACTGCAGTCAAGTTCACTGGTGGGGAGGTTGTCTGTCTCGCAGATGCCGCCCAGTCTGGTGCTGGCTGTAATGATGTTCTCTCCAGTCCTTATGCCAGCCCTTTTGGTGTGCCTCTAACCGTTTTTGGCTTCCTGGCTTACACCACCATGGCAACTTTTGCTCTCGGTCCCCTGTTTGTTAACCGAGATACCAACAAGGGACTGAGAAGCAAACTGGAAGACTGGACTTGGCGGCTACTGCTCGCTGGTGGGACTGCAATGGCAGTTTTCAGCAGCTACTTAATGTACGTCCTTGCCTTTGAACTCAAAACAGCTTGTCTTTACTGCATCGGTTCAGCTTTGTTCTGTCTTAGCCTATTGATGCTGACGATCTTTGGTCGTGACTGGGAGGATATCGGTCAAATCTTTTTCACGGGCATTATTGTGGCAATGGTAACCCTGGTTGGAACAATGGGGGTTTATGCCAACGTCAATTCTCCCGAAAGTACTGTCATCACTATGCCCAATACTCCCCCTCAAGCACCAATTGGCTGGGAAATAACAACCACCTCTGGAGAGGCAGAAATAGCTTTAGCAAAACATCTCAAGCAAATTGGAGCCAAGAAGTACGGCGCTTATACATGCCCCCACTGCTACACGCAAAAACAGCTATTTGGGAAAGAGGCATTCAGTGAAATCGACTACATTGAATGCAATCCTGACGGAAAAAATGCACAGCCCCAAGTCTGTATAGATGCGGGGATTAGAGCCTTCCCCACCTGGGAAATTAACGGTGAATTCTATCAAGGCACTCAATCTCTAGAAAATTTAGCTAAGTTGTCTGGCTATCAGGGTTCTATGAACTTTAAGTATACAATGCAGGGGTTTTAGTTGGGGAAGGCGAAGCATTTGGATATATAAATCTTGGTGTATTTACTTAGGTTATCCCCCAAATGCTTAAGCATTGCCTTCTCCCCTGCGATCGCCTATTTCCCTCACAATATCTAATAGTCTAAACTCCAGTAAGTAAATAGACTTAGATTTATTTGACACCATCGCAAATCTTCCGGTCATCCTCGCTGAGATTAACATGGGGATTGTTCAGATAGTAGCCCACCCAATTGCAACCTCGAACCAGGAGAGAGTCGATATCGAAATTCCATAAGATCGCCGTCCCGTCTTCACTGGCACTAGCAAGGGTCTTGCCGTCGGGACTGAAGGCGATGCCCCAGACTCTACCGTCATGCCCGAAGAGAGTCAGCAGTTCCTTGCCTTCTAAGTTCCACAGTTTCACCGTCCCATCTCCACTGGCACTAGCGAGGGTCTTGCCGTCGGGACTGAAGGCGACGCTATAGACCCTACCGTCATGCCCGGAGAGAGTCAGCAGTTCCTTGCCTTCTAAGTTCCACAGTTTCACCGTTTTGTCGAAACTGGCACTAGCGAGGGTCTTGCCGTCGGGACTGAAGGCGACGCCCCAGGCCCAACTGTCATGCCCGGAGAGAGTCAGCAGGTCCTTGCCTTCTAAGTTCCACAGTTTCACCGTTTTGTCATCACTGGCACTAGCGAGGGTCTTGCTGTCGGGACTGAAGGCGACGCCCCAGACCCTATCGTCATGCCCGAAGAGAGTCAGCAGTTCCTTGCCTTCTAAGTTCCACAGTTTCACCGTTTTGTCTTCATTGGCACTAGCGAGGGTCTTGCCGTCGGGACTGAAGGCAACGCCCCAGACCCTACCGTCATGCCCGGAGAGAGTCAGCAGTTC
>JBFRWF010000057.1:0-16644 GCA_051439465.1 Xenococcaceae cyanobacterium
TAGGTTTTTAACAAAAGGGTGAGTCAGGACGATCGCAGAAACGAAAAAATAAGCTTTTTCTCCCCCTGCTTCCCCTGCTCCCCCTGCTCCCCCTGCTCGTCTCAACCATAAATGTAAAAAACCTACACTTGTAAGGAGTGGGGGAGGGGGAGAGTGTTCATTACAGACAAGAACAAGGTTAGCAAAATCCAAAATCCAAAATCGAATGACTATCGCTCGCACGATTTGCCTCGGATTCCTCGCAGTTATTGCTGTGGGAACTCTGTTGTTGCTCATGCCGTTTTCCACCAGCACTGGCACTTGGAATAACCCAATTATCGCCTTATTCACTTCTACCTCTGCCGTCTGTGTTACGGGTTTAATTGTTGTGGATACTGGCAGCTATTTTTCCTTCTGGGGTCAGCTAATTATCCTACTGCTGATTCAGGTGGGAGGGCTAGGCTACATGATGACCACCACCTTCCTTATGTTGCTGATTGGACGTAGGTTTGACCTGAGACAAAGAGTTGCAATTCAGGAATCTTTTGACCGACCCTTTTTGCAAGGAAGCCAAAATTTAGTGCGTTCGATTATTGCCACTACCCTGATTTTTGAAATTACTGGCATCTTCTTGCTGCTTAATGTTTTTTCAAAAGATTATGGGGTGAATCATGGACTTTGGCTAGCAATATTTCACAGCATTAGCTCTTGGAACAATGCTGGATTTAGTCTGTTTGAAGATAGTTTAGTTGGCTATAAATCTTCCCTGCCTATTAACTTAGTAGTTCCGGGATTAATTATTTTTGGGGGCATGGGCTATCAAGTAATCATTGAAATTTATTTATGGCTGATTAACCGCTTGAAAAATAATCGAGAAAGATTTTCTTTTTCTCTCAATTTTAAAGTAGTAACCAGCACGACATTGTTACTTCTTTTGTTGGGAACTGTAGCTTTCTTTTTGACTGAATTTAATAATCACGATACTTTTGCCAATCTCAATCTAAAAGAAAAAATTTTAGCTGCATGGTTTCAGTCAGTCACCACTAGGACAGCTGGGTTTAATACTATAGATCTTGGCAAAATGACCACTGCAGGTTTATTCCTCACCATGGGTTTTATGTTCGTTGGTGCTAGTCCAAGTGGCACTGGCGGTGGAATAAAAACAACAACCTTGCGGATTCTCACTAACTGCACTCGGTCAGTTTTACGAGGAAATGAAGAAGTAATACTGTATCGGCGAGAAGTCCCAGGTTCCCTAATATTAAGAGCTGTTGCTGTGGTCTTTGGTTCAGCAATGACAGTTATACTGGCAACCTTTATAATTTCTTTTATTGAGGACGATTTTAATTCGGTTAAACTCTTTTTTGAAGTTGTATCAGCCTTCGCCACAGTAGGGCTGTCTACGGGAATCACAGCCAGTCTTTCCTCTTTAGCCAAATTAATTTTAATCATAACGATGTATACTGGGAGAGTTGGCGTTCTAATCTTGATGGCAGCGATTGTAGGAGAGCCTCCTCCTAGTGTGATTCAATACCCAGAGGAAAATCTGCTAGTCGGTTAATTATGGAAATTGGGCATTCAAGGATGGTGTGAATGTTGTGGATAGTATAACGAACGAAATACGAGAAAAAGTCCAGTTAGCCAGGAAGAAGAGGTGGGGAGTGGATCTGCGATCTCTAAAATTCTTGACTAGCCTGGGCAGAGAAAATCGCCAGTTTGCAATAATTGGCTTAGGACGCTTTGGGCGTGCGGTTTGTGAGACGTTACATAAGATGGGATATGAAGTGCTAGGCACAGACATTGAGGAAAAGCCAGTGGCACAGGTATTGGCGGAAAAAATCGCTTCCAATGCCGTCACGCTAGACTCGACGGATCCCACAGCTTTGAAAGAGGCGGGGATTTTTGAATTTGATACTGTAATCGTCGCCATTGGTAACTACTTGCAAGAAAGTATTATTACGACGCTAAATGTAAAGGAAGCGGGTGTGAGGTGCGTCGTAGCCAAGGCTTCATCGGAAATCCATGGTAAGCTGTTGAACCGGGTAGGGGCCGATCATGTGGTATTTCCTGAGTATGAGGCTGGCTGTCACTTGGCTTATACCCTGACAAAACCAGCTATTCTCGATCGCTTTGACCTAGATCCTGACAATAGCATTGTAGAAGTGCTAGTGCCAGAAGAATTTGACGGCAAAACCCTGGCTCAACTGCGACTGCGCAGTAACTATGGTTTGAATGTGCTGGCTGTGGGAAGTGGAGAAAAGTTTGTAATTAATCCAAGTCCCCAGCACTGCCTGCATAAAGGCTTGGCAATGGTTGTGATCGGCTCAAACAAAGATATTAAGCGCTTACCTATTTAAGGGAACAGGGAACTTCGGATCAGGGAACTTCGGATCAGGGAATAGGGAATAGGGAATAGGGAATAGGGAATAGGGAATAGGGAATGGAGAATAGGTAATGGGGAACAGGAAGTAGGGAACAGGAAGTAGGGAACAGGAAGTAGGGAGTTTAAAATGTCTGAAATACAGTCCTATAGAGACCTAAAGATTTGGCAAAAAGGTATGGATATAGCAGAAAAGTGTTATTACCTAACTAAAAAGTTTCCCAGGGAGTAATTATTCCATTCCCTATTCCCCGTTCCTCTTTCGGACCTTTGTTCCCTGTTTTTGCAACACCGCAGATATTGACCCTATTATTCAGTTAACCCAAGAAGTAGGGAAAATAATTATTGCTTTAATCAGAAAATTGAATTAATCAACCCTGTTCCCCATTCCCTGTTCCCCGTTCCCCGTTCCCTGTTCCCTGTCCCCTGTTCCCTGTTCCCTATTCCCTACTTTTGCCTTTTGCATGCAAGCCTTTTGCCTTTGAGCGCTCTGCGGAGCAGCGACGTAGTCTAGCGAGTCCCTGTTCCCTGTTCCCTATAGCCTATAAAAATTTAAAAGTTTTTCCGATAAACCAGATATAAATAAGCAAAAATAACCATCCCTCCCATATTGTAACTTTTTTATCCTGAGTAGTAAAGAAGAATAAAATTGTTCCAGCTAGCATAACTGGAATACCCTCTGTTAAAACAGTTTCGGGAATAACTAAATTTTTAATTAATCCTGGAATTCCCATGACAACGAAAGAATTGAAAATATTTGAACCCACAACATTACCCACAGCTATTTCTGGGTTTCCTTGTCTGGCAGCACTAATAGTTACCATTAATTCTGGCAAGGATGTTCCAAGTGCCAATGCACTGACTGCAATTATCTCTTTTCCAATGTTTAATATTTCAGATATCTTACTGATAAATTCAACGGTAAAATTAGCTCCAAAAAATATCACAACTCCACTTACTATGAGAATCAAAATTTGCTTGAGCATATTTTGATTACTTTTTGATTCTTCTTCCCCATCCTCTTCTTCACAATTCTCTGTTCTGCTGTTGATTGCGTAAAGCAAATATAGCAAAAAGCCTAGAATAAGAAGGACAGCTTCGCCAGTGGATAATTCCCCATCCCTAACTGTTAAAGTTAACAAAAATGCTGACCCGACAAATAAAGGCAAGTCCACATCAACTAAATCATATTCTATGGACAGATATCTAGCACTAATGACTGATGCAGTCCCAAGAATTAGAAAAATATTAGCAATATTTGAACCGACAACATTCCCAATAACAATTTCAGAAGAATCTTTCAAGACAGCTACAACTGAAGAGATTAACTCCGGTATTGAGGTTCCAATAGAGACTATTGTTACTCCCACAATGAAAGGATGTAACCCAAAAAAGAAACCAATTTTCTCCGCAGCCATAGTAAAGTAATATGCGGCTTTTATTAAAGCAAGCAAGCTAATTGTGAAAAGAAAAAATAATAAGAGTAAGTTCCACATTAGAGGTTTTAAGTATCTAAGGGGATTAGTGATCCGATGCGCAGAAATCTTTGATGTTGAGCATCGCAGTGGTTAGAGTATTTCCCAGTCCTCAGTCACCAGTCCCCAGTCCCCACAATTGTCCCGGCTTAAGTTGGTAGCCGCTTATTGTAGCTAATTATACCAAATACCCTTGCTCGCCCATCAAAAAATGTTTAAGAATTATACTAATTCTGCCATAGGCTGGTTTGATGATTGTTGGTGCGATTTGAGTCATCAGCGATCGCACTTCAACCAAGTCTTCCATCAAAATATCAAAGGAGCGATCACAGAATGGCACGCTCCTTAAGCTGAAAGCCCTATTGTGGTATAATTATAGTATTGCAATAGTATTGTAGTATTATTGTAGGAGGCGTTAGCGATCAGCGTAACGCACCACCCAATACTGCTCGGATAAGCCTACAGGCTAAAGCCTGACGCTATTTGAAGCAAGTCCGCCTGCGCGGACTCTCACTTACTTTTGAATGCGTGACTTTTGACTTTTGACTTCTTACCCTGACGAGGTTTTGGCTCTTAACCGAGCAGTATTGCAATATGACGGTGTTTGCACTGAGCTAGCTTCACCGCCTCTTGCCAAAACTTGTCCTGAAGTCTCTCAATCTCTGGTTGGCTTAGCTGGTTTAGTAAGTCATCGCTGAGGGTTTTGATTACCAGTCGATTTTTCTGGCGATCGCTGGCGAGATAAGTAATGCCAAAGCGTCCTCGCCCTAATTCCCCCTCAATGGTGTACTTGTCACCTTTCAACTTCTGCCCAACCGTCCAAGCCATTGCTTTCACTTCCAAGACCCTTGCATAGATTTTGGCATAGTCTGAGGAAATGGTGTCAGGTGTCAGGTGTTAGGTTAATATCTCCAACCTGAAACCTTTCCCCAACTTTGGTATCAGATGTGCTTGCCGACGTAGTAACCAAGAGCCGCAGCACCAAAACCGAAAATCAGGTTCGAGCCGATATGCAACGTCAGCTCTAGCCAGTGGCGCTTCTGGATGAGAAGGAAACTGTCATTGGAAAACGTTGAGAACGTAGTCAGGGAGCCACAGAACCCAGTACCAACCAAATCGCGCACGGGAACCGCAATATTATTGCTGAGCACCAAGCCAGTGAGCAGTCCGAGAATCAGAGATCCGAGGGTGTTGACGACGAATGTCGCACGGGGATAATCGCTCCAATGGTTAGTCTCCTCGATGCGCTCCGCAAAGATGTAAGCAAGTGCACGGGAACATGCACCAACAGCTCCCCCCGCAGCGATAGCGAAGACGTGTTCAAAGGCCATTATGATCCCTCCGGCTTCTTAATGCTTCCACACAGGTGACCGAGGAACACCGCAAATACTCCTAGGAACAGCGTCGATACCAAGTACTTGAAGGCGAGATGGTGCTCTCCAGTATCGAAGAGGGACCAAAACCCGACGCCAAAAGTGGAGAAAGTCGTGTATGAACCCAACACACCAACGATGAGGAACGGTTTGAAGAGAGGATAGGGAATGCGTCGTGGTAGCACAGCAACCATGAAGCCGAGCAAGAACGAGCCACTGATGTTTTCAGCAAAGGTCGCCCAGGGAAAGCCGTGGCTGGCGCTTTTGAGCAAGAGTTCACCACCATAACGCGCTAGAGCACCGACTACACCACCCACAGCGATCGCCGCGAATTCCTTGAGGACAAATTTCCGGGGGTAGAGGATTCCGTCTCCGTCTGGATCGTAAAGGCTCCTGTCGGTCAGTTCTCTATGATTTCTCATAGCCTGGCTCTACCTCTCATACACGAATATATAATCAGTCGCGAGCAATTATATATCAAATCCTCACGATTCGCTCATTTTTTCGAGGTTAGAGCGTGTTTGAAAAGTCGATCATAGGGTGGGTTAGCTGCTAAATGTTAGACTGTCAGCGATCCGAACTTGTCAGATTTGGTAAATTAGAGCTGTGAATGACAAACCGTTGAGATATCCAAGTGATAGAGAGGAAACCTACTGAAGCACAGCTACGGACTTTGTATCGCCAATGTCACCTACTGACAAATGTAGTGTTTCAGCCCATTCACATCATCCGTCTTGACGAGCGTACAGGGAATCTGTTCGTCTTAGCAGGACACGAAGAAACAATTGAGTTTGAAATTAATTTGAATGGGGAGGTAATTCCATGAGAAAGATCGACTATACAGTAATGACAGACCAGGAGTTAAAGCGCTACCTTCTGGATCACCGTGAGGATCGGGAAGCGTTCTATGCCTATATGGATCGGCGGTATACTCGACCTAACCGGGAAGTCATCTCTCCAGACGATCCGGATTGGGAAACAAAGGTAATTGCAATAATCAGAGCGCAGATTGGAGATACGTGATCTTTGGTTCGTCTAACTCGGCATTAACTATGCTATAAAATCTTTCTTTCTGAGTTCTTCATAAACAGACCAGGTGTTGCCCTCAAATACCAGCGATCTCATCTAATTCCTCGTCGGTAGGCGAGTACCCACCACCTTGCGTGTGAGTGATCGTTGAGTTAGCAATTTGCTGCATTAAACTATTGTTCTGTAGCACATAAAGGGTTTCTTGCTCTCGCTCCCAATCTTCGGCACTTAGAACAACAAAGTCCTCTCCATTACGTCGAGTAACTTTCAGTGGTATGTGTTGGCTAACCACTTGTTCTACAAAGTGTTTTAGGTTTTCTCTAAACTTATTGACACTAACGCTATCCATAGACAGCCTTCTAATGTACAGTATTAACGTACATTATAACTCACAGTTCGCTCATTTTTTCGAGATTAGGGAAATTGGCTCTGGAGTAGAGAATGCGATCGCCGACTTCAAGGTAGTTCTCTTCTTTCTTAACTTTAGCAGGACACGAAGAAACAATTGAGAACGATTTTCAGCACAGCGAATTGTAAAATAATAAGCACCAGCCCGCCGATAATCATATCCTCGAAGACAAATGGAACGGCGATGCTGTAAGTCTGAATCGTAATTCATAACTGGTACAACTGTTTATTCATCAATCTTTTACTCTTATTTTAAATTCTCTTTTAAATTCTCTTTTAAATTCTACTGTAGGGGCGAAGCATTCGGGGGATAAATCATCGAACTCTACCCAAAATTATATATCCGAATGCTTCGCCCTGCTCCCACCGATAACCTATATATATTTTGATTCATGTCCCACCGACAACCTATATATATTTTTTATTCACTACCGATAACCGATACGTATTTCCATTTATGTTCCCGTCTACCTTGGAAAGAGCGAAGCATTTGGATATTCAACTTGATGATAGGTTTCACAATTGATCCCCCAAATGCTACTCTACTCTACCCTACGGGAACACCTACGGCGTACGAGAAGCCCTACGGAACTCCAATTATTTAGCTTTAGCTCGGGTTTAAATCCTAGAAACATTCTATCCCCGTGCTAAACTATCTATATGTAGAGTATACCAACTATCTTGCCGATTCAGTATACTTATTGTCCTGGACAGATTAGGGTTCTCTGTCCTGATAACTATGGATAAGTTTTGTGAAGCAGGTACTACTTATGGCTATGCAAACCTCGTTTTCAGAAGCCCTTCAAGCATATTTTGAAGGTGCTCTAGAACTCTCAGACTATATGGATCAAACCGTAAAGAATCTCAAACCCCACGGTTTTATCGATGAGAATACATTGGGGATGATTGCAATTTGCAGGGATGAAATAACAGATCCCTTATACGAAGCGATCCATAAACACTGGGGATTAACCTTTAATTGCTGTAATCTGGCTGGCTTTGTGATGATGGGCAAAACGGGTCTAGAAGCTGCGATAGCGCATACGCCGATTCAATATGGTGTACGACGGTTTGTGTTCTACGCAATGCCTCACATTGCCATTTCACAGACAGGGAAAATCGGAGAGGTTTATAGAGAAGGAATCAAAAAAACTTCTCACGCATGTGGATCATTGTGTGCGATTGTCCATGAACTGCATTCGGGCTACTTAAAGGTAGAAACAGACATGGAGGATATTGAGCAGAGTATTGTTAGGCAAAAAATACTTTCCAAACTTAAGTATGGTGAAGACGCCGATCTATTGAAGATAACTAAATTGGCTTGGAAAATTATTTCAAAAGACGTGGAAGAATTACTGAGCAAAAATATTGATACCAATAAATTTGAATATGTCCTTATGACTGGAATACAGATACACGGACCGAATGACACCAACTGGATCTGGCCGGGACGCTCTTATGTTCAAAAAAATAACCGTAAGGAAGAACTACCAGCTTTTCTGAATCGCGGGTAAAGAAGAGCTAAGTAATAGGACATAATACTGAATCGGGATCTACAACTCCCTTTATCAATTTGTTGTCTTTTTCTTCACCTGTTCCCCAAAAGAAGCAGGGGAGTAGGGAGCGGGGTGCAGAGGAGATTAATTAAATGATTTGTTCCCTTAGTAAATCTCTCCCTTTCTCCCTGCTCAGAAGCTCCTCTACTCAATATCTGTTCCCCGTTCCCTGTTCCCTCGCCGTCAGGCGCTGTTAACTGATAACTGAATTCCTCAATCCATTAGGGGTGAAAGTAAAATGCTGTCCCTAGAACAAAATAACAGAGAACTAACAAAACTCCTTCTATCCAACTAGAAACCCCATCGGAAGATATTGAATTATTAATCAGTACAGCCATAGAGACTGAAATAATTGCAAAAGTATTGAATTCTAAATTCATAGGTTGACCTAACAGCAAGCCAACAAAAACCAGAATAGGTGTCACAAAAAGAGCAATCTGCAAACTAGAGCCTACACCTACTGAGACAGATAAATCCATCTTGTTTTTTAATGCAGTAGTAATGCAGGTAAAATACTCAACTAATCCTCCGAACAGAGGGAGGATAATTATGCCCGTAAACAACTGCGTGAACCCAAATTCAGCAATGGCTTCTTCTAAACTTCCCACCAGAATTTCAGAAACAAATACAAGAAAGATAGTGGCAACCAGCAGGATAACTACTTTCGTCACTAATCCAGACCTTTCCCCATGATGAGAAGAGTGCCATGGCTCAACAGTATCCTCTTCTGTCTCTACCGATTCAAGCTCCCCCTCTTCTAGATTTAATAAATATAGATATTGATGGGTTTTCATCGAGAAAAACAAAAGACAAAAATAGAATATCAGTAACAGTAAAGATACTGCATAGGAAAAATTATTGAGCGTTGCTGGTGGCAAATTATCAGAGGTGATGTGTATAACAGTCGGTGTGAGTAGAACAGCGACTGCAAGAAAAAGAGCCGAGGCGTTAATGCCAGCCACTGTTTTCTGAAACTTTTGTAGTCTATAGCGCAATCCCCCCAAGAACATGGCAAAACCAAGTCCCAAGAGCAAGTTAGCAAGTAGCGTCCCAAGTATGCTAGCTTTGACTACCTCAACTAATCCAGCACGGAGGGCAACGATTGAGACAACCATCTCAGTTGCATTACCAAAAGTGGCATTGAGTAAACCTCCCATTCCTGGACCTATTACCTCAGCAATTTTCTCAGTACTTTCAGAAATTAGCGCAGCTAAGGGAATAATGGCTAGAACGGAAATAATGAATATAAGCTGAGGAGATAAATGAAGCCATTCCACAATAAATGCAATTGGAACTAGCACTAGCATGGAATAAATAATTATGTCTTTTTTCGACATTTTGATAATCCTCCACCAATTTTACGAAAGGTTTACTTGCTACAAGACAAGCTTTCTATTAAGATAACAGCAATTTTACCCAGTAGCAGCAATTCTCATTTTAAGAATCCATGACATAAAAACCCTTGCCCCAAGAGGGGTTTACAATTCTTAATAAACTTTTCGAGTTCTGAAACGACGCAAAATCAAGCTTATTGACAGGTTTATTGAGAATAGGTTTTGGGAGTGATCGCTAGTTATTGGATAATTATAATAACCCTATTGTTTATTTATGTCCAGTTACTTATCGGAACGTCTATTCCAGCAACCCTCTTAACTCCTCTTCTCGCCATTTGAGACGTTCAGCAAGCAAATTGACGATAAATTTATGCAAGCTGGCTGCCAATCTCGGTTCTTCAGCTTCTATGCGGGCAAAAGCTTCAGTCGAAAGATGATAGAGATGGCTAGTTACTTCAGCAACAACTGACGCCGAGCGAGGCTCCTTGGCATACAAGCCCATTTCCCCGAGAATTGTGCTACTATTGTAAGATCTCAGGCGTTTGGTTTTTCTGCCAGATAATTCCAGAATGACACTAACTTGTCCTGATTCAAGGAGGTAAAGCCCATTGGAAGGTTCTCCCTGTCGAAAGAGAAGTTCTCCTGCTTTTAATTTCACTGGTTGAAGGTAGGTAGTGAGCTTATTCATTTCCTCTGCATTTGGGAACATAGTTTCTAGCTGTTCTAGAAGAGAAAACGAATCAGAAACAGTTGTAATTTGCTGGTCTAGGATGCAATTTTCGCACCATTCTAAGCCCCGATCTAGGTCAGAAAAGACCTGGCAAATACTATCTCTCATCAAACAACCTCCTTTGTGGAGTTGTTGTTCATCCTTGGAGGACAAACTAGTAAACACTAAAGAAAACCCTTGTTGGCGAGCCAATTGTTTAAGTTTGACAAAACTTAAAACAGCAGAGTTATCTAATCCACTGACTAAGCGCAAATCTAACAAAACAAACTTCATGGGTGGGAGTTGGGTATCACTCAGTCGTTGACGAATATTTTCGAGTAAACTATTGGAAGTACCAAAGAACAGGTAACCTTGTAATCGCAGAATGTAGATCTGTCTCCCCTCTTTCCGCAAAATTTTTTTCTGGTGAAACGCCCGCTCAAAGTTACTGTGACAAGTCAAGCCAGACAAGGTATTTTTAATTACCTGCAAGTTGCTGTAGGTTATCACAAACAATAAACAGGCAACAATCAGCCCTAATCCTACACCCGCCAAAAGACCGAAATTCGCCACAATAATGAGAATAAGGATAACTAAGGCATAATCAAGACGGGAAAGCTTGAACCATCCCTTATAAACCGATTCTATTAGCAGCGACAGCCCTAGATAGAACAACAAACCCCCAAAGATAAATTTCGGGAAGAATTGCAAGGTAGAAGTTCCAAAGAGCCAGAAAAGTAGACAAACAAATGCCGCGAATACACCAGAGAGCCGATTTCTCCCCCCTGCTTTGTAATTGAGGAGAGTACGGCTAAGGGAGATGTGTCCTACCATACCACCAACCCCCCCAGTAACGAGGTTGGCAATTCCAGTAATTTTCAGTTCTCGATCAAAGTCTACATCGCACTCGGTTGCTATTTCTAATCCACTGTCCTTGAGTAAAATCGTGATGGGAACCACTACCAACAGAGTCATCAAACTGGGAATTTGCTGGCTTAATGCTCCCCAATCCACTTGTTGTAAATCGAAGAGGACGTACGGTTCCAAAATGATATCGCTTTTTAAAGACTCAAACAAAATACCTTCAATTCTCCCTTGCTCTACTCCGATGTGTGAAAGGAATAAAAACAGATAGCACAGTACTGTTGCCCCCAGCAGAATCGATGGCATCACCCAAAACTGTTTATAACGGCTCAACAGAAGCTGTAAAACCACCGCTAATAACATACCAGGAAACCACAAAAATATAAAATCGTCTCCCAGAAACTTATCCAGTTGTTCAAAATTAAAGGGACTTCCTGTCATGACTTTTAGCGATCCCTGAATAAACAGCCAGCCCAGCCCGGCTAAGAAACCACCCACCACTGGATAGGGAATAAACCGAATAAAATGACCTAGGTGAAGACGACCTAATACAAACAGCCACAATCCTATGAATAACGTACTGAGAACAATAACATAAACCAGAGTGGGTAGAATATCAGTTTTTACTTCTTTTTCAGTAAAATATTGGCTGATCGAGGTTGTCACCAACGCCAAGATTAAGGCAGTATTAACATCAGGACAAGATATGGCAAAGGGCAAAGAACTGGTGAGGGCAATAATGAGCGGAGTGAGGATGGCACTGATAAAGGCGCAACTCAGACCAAGGGAAAGGTAGTCCGAGAGATCCCCAGGAAATATTAAAGCTGCTAAGGTAACGCTGAAAATGATGTTCATCGCTCCTGCAACCAATCCTGCTAAAAGGTTAGGGAGTAAAAATTGAAATTTTAACCAATTCAACGGCATTATGAATCTTAATTTCGGAGAGGGTGCTTCGCTAGAAATGATAAATCACAGCTTATACCAAATCCGGGTTAACTACCCCCTTTTTGAAGGAAGCAGGGAACTTCGGATCAGGGAACGGGGAGGGGGGAGCAGGGGAAGAAAAAGACAGAAAATTGATAAAGGGGGTTTTAGATCCCGATTCAGTATTAGTCTTCTGTTGACATCTCCCCCACTTGAAAGACGGGGGTTCTCAACTGTAAGTTTCTTTCGATAGAAACAACAGCGGACGGCTCATATCAGCAGCAAAACCGAGGAGCCCATGATCGCGGTGTTCGTAAAGCAATTTCCCCTTTGAATCGAACAAGAAGGTTCCTCCCCGCTGTGTAAGATAAGCTGCATCTGCTACATAAGTATTCCAGTGGCTTAGGACCTCCGCCATATTCCGCAGCCGCAGGGTCGCCAGTTCGAAGGGTCGCTGAAAGCCCTTGCCGCCTGCTAGCCTGAAGAATGAGCCCTTGAGAGGGGGTAGTGGTACAGCCCGCACGACCGACTCATCGTCGAGCAACTGCGGAGCCTGACGATCGCCCCAATAGCCGCGGAACACCTCAGCTAGGGTGCCAGGGCTACCGATACCCGCACACATTAGCAGCAGATTCAGCCAGGCATTTAGGGCTGTCGAGAGCCCTGGGACCTTGAGGGATAGACCTGAATAGAGATCGAGCTGGCGGTGCAGTTCCGCACTGGGATCGACAAACAGCCAGTCCGCAGGGAACCCCGTGTAGTCGCAGAATCGCTGGCCAGATGAGCGATCGCCGATACCAACAGCCCGCATGACCAACCCCTCGGCCTGAAGTCGTTCGGCCTCCCGTTGCAACCACCAGGCGTATTCGAGACTGTCGAAATCTCCCAGCTGGGGCCAGACCAGCACTAGCTGGCGGGTGGCCGACTCACAACCGCTCAGGAGTGGCAAGATGGCTCCATCGCTGACCCGCTGGCGCTGGGTCTGATTCAAGATTGTGTGAGAATTCAAACGCATTTTTCCTCTAAGTTTAGCAGATCTGCCTTTCTATTTCCAACTCTCCAGAAACTTGAAAGAAGTTTCGATTTTTCTTATTCGACGTGGGGTTGATTCCCTATTCCCTATTCCCTGATCCGAAGTTCCCTGCTCCCTGCTCCCTGCTCCTTGTTCCCTGCTCCCTGCTCTCTGTTCCCTGTTCCCTGTTCCCTGATCCGAAGTTCCCTCGTCGTCAGACGCTGGTAATTACGCTCACCTACTTACCGAACTGCTCAACAATAAGCTAAGATTGTTAAGAAAACTTTAGATTCCAAGTCAATCCAGCTTTTATTAATTCAACAGTTCTAGAACGCAACTATGTCTCTTCCCATTCGCAACGTTGCTATTATTGCCCACGTCGATCACGGTAAAACCACCCTCGTTGATGCCCTACTCAAACAATCCGGTATTTTCCGCAAAGGCGAAGAGGTTCCTGATTGCGTCATGGACTCCAATGCCCTCGAACGGGAACGAGGCATCACCATTCTCTCTAAAAATACAGCAGTTCACTACAAAAACATCCTAATTAATATTGTCGACACTCCCGGACACGCCGACTTTGGCGGTGAAGTTGAACGGGTGCTAGGCATGGTCGATGGCTGTCTCCTGATTGTCGATGCCAACGAAGGACCCATGCCCCAAACCCGGTTTGTCCTGAAAAAAGCCCTGGAAAAAGGATTGCGCCCTATTGTCGTCGTCAATAAAATCGACCGTCCCAATGCTGACCCCTATGGGGCAATTGATAAGGTATTCGATCTATTCGTAGAACTCGGTGCAGACGATGACCAGTGCGATTTTACCTCCCTCTTTGCTTCCGGTTTAGAAGGCTATGCCAAAGAAGATTTAGATGAGGAAGGGGTGGATATGCAGCCCCTATTTGAAGCAGTTATCCACCACGTTCCGCCACCCGCAGGGGATTCCAATAAGCCCCTGCAACTGCAAGTCACTACCCTAGATTATTCTGATTATCTGGGGCGGATTGTGATTGGCAGAATCCACAACGGTACCATCAAAGCAGCTCAGCAAGGGGCAATCGTTAAAGACACTGGTGAGATTGTCAAGGCTAAGGTCACCAAATTAATGGGATTTGAAGGGCTCAGGCGAGTGGAACTGCAAGAAGCGACAGCAGGCAATATTGTGGCGGTGTCAGGGTTTGCTGATGCCAATATTGGGGAAACCATTACTTCCCCTGATGAACCCCAGGCATTGCCCCTGATTAAAGTAGATGAGCCAACCTTGCAGATGACCTTCTCGGTTAATGATTCGCCTTTTGCGGGGAAGGAAGGGACTTATGTCACCTCAAGGGAATTGCGCGATCGCCTGATGCGAGAATTAGAAACCAATGTTGCCCTGCGAGTCGAAGAAACGAACTCCCCGGATAAATTCCTGGTTTCTGGTCGCGGGGAATTGCACCTGGGTATCCTGATTGAAACCATGCGCCGGGAAGGCTACGAGTTTCAAGTATCCCAGCCCCAAGTAATTTACCGAGAAGTAAACGGCCAACCCTGCGAACCTTATGAATATCTAGTGCTGGATGTTCCCGAAGAAGCAGTCGGCAGCTGTATTGAACGCTTGGGACAGCGTAAGGGAGAAATGCAGGATATGCAATGTGGAAATGGTCGTACCCAGCTAGAGTTTGTGATTCCGGCGCGGGGTTTAATTGGTTTCCGGGGTGAATTCATCCGCCTCAGCCGTGGAGAAGGGATTATGAATCATAGCTTCCTGGAATACCGCGCCCTTTCTGGTGAAGTGGAAACCCGTTACAATGGGTTGATTGTTGCTTTTGAAGAGGGGACTGCTACCTTCTACGCCTTGAAAAATGCCGAAGACCGAGGAGTATTCTTTATTACCCCTGGTACAAAAGTTTACAAAGGCATGATTGTTGGAGAACACAATCGCCCTCAAGACTTGGAACTGAATGTCTGCAAAACCAAACAGCTAACCAACCACCGTTCTGCTACGGGTGATGAGTTGGTGCAGTTGCAAGCCCCAGTGGAAATGAGTCTAGAGCGTGCTTTAGAATACATTGGGTCCGATGAACTGGTAGAAGTGACACCGGAATCGATTCGCTTGCGTAAGATAGCGACTAAGAAACTGGCGAAGCGTTAAAGAAATAGGGTGGGCAATGCCTCAGGGGAGAGGGGGGGAGGGGGAGAGCTTTCAAGGGTATGTTTTTTACATTTGATGGTTGAGGTTGATGGGGAGATAGGGAGATGGGGGGATGGGGAGAAATTTTTCAACGAAACAATAGGCTTTTCCCCCCCTGCTTCGGAGGCTTCCTCTGCCTCCTCTGCCTTACTAAACCGAAAATCTTAAAAACATACCCTTAAGAGGAGAGGGGGAGCAGGGGGAGCAGGGGGAGAAAATCGTCCTGACTCACCCTTTTGTTAAAAACCTACTCTTGTGAGCTGCTCCCCCCTCCCCTTTCCCCGTTCCCTGTTCCCTGTTCCCTGTTCCCTGTTCCCTGTTCCCCGTTCCCTGCTTCCTTCAAGATATTAATCGGCTAGAAACAGCAATAGCGCAAATAGCAGCACCCCGGTTAAAAACCAGATATAGGAAGAATTTTCGTCATTTCTGAGTTGCTCTTGAAACACATTAACCAGGATGAATCCAACGAGAGCAGCAATCAGGATACCAGACAGAATCTCATTGGCTGGTGTCAGCCAAACCGCCAGCCAACCCACAAGAGGAGCAGCAGCTAGGACATAGCGCCCCCACTGATTAAACTGTCGGCGATAACGCTCTTCTAGAAAATAGTCATCACTCAATAAATGAATCGCCATCGCAAACACATAGATTACAGCTCTAAGCAAACTGATGTGAATTTGTTTGGGTATGGTATAAATAATCAAGCCATTATAGAAAAATAGAAAACTAATATGTAAGGGAAATATAAGTTTATGCCGATTCATTTTTCTTTCGATGAAATCCCACTCGTGGGAGCTACGGTGGGAAGCCATACGATCGGCTAGATACTCCAGACCGTGAAATAGCATCAAGCCTGCTAGCATGGTGTAACCGTACAAATGTGCTAGCTCTGCTTGAATCTGAATCAGTTCCGGGATTAAATGGAGAAAAACGTAAGCAGCAGCAATTCCACCTCCTAGGGAAGACGCAATAGTTTCTGGGCGGAGGTGATGTTGAGATTTATCTTGCAAAGAATGGTGTAAGGTATGCCAAATCCGCCCCGATCTAAGATGAACAAGGAACAGTACAATAGCAAAGATTAAGATTAACAATAAATTGCTAGTTGTCAGGGTAACTGCTCCACTGGCTTCCAGTTTAGCTGACGACGAACCAAAAGCAAAAGAATGGTGGAAAAAGTGAGTGAGACAGATAGCAAGAAAAAAGGTAACTGTCGCTAAGATTTTAGCATAAGGTTTCATTGCTAGATGGGGGTAGAATTAAGCTCTGAAGTTAAGAATGAAGGATGGGGGATCGCTGTATCTAATTACTCATCGTTCGCTCATTTTAAAATTGAGTTACTTAATAAATGAGGCAAACAATACTCTTGACAAGGCTTTCACCAATTTAAGAGGAGACCGAGGCCAAATTTCATCTGACCACTCTGGCAACGAAG
>JBFRWF010000058.1:0-32100 GCA_051439465.1 Xenococcaceae cyanobacterium
TGGCAATTTTTCCCAAGCTCTCTACTGCATACCTGCGGGTAGATTCATCCTCAGCCGTGCGGCATAAGTCGACTAGAGCGTCGCGTGCCTCGGAGTGGCCTATGGCAATTTTTCCCAAGCTCTTTACTGCTTCAGAGCGGGTCCCGCGGGTATCGTAATCACTCCCTCCCGTGCAGCATAAGTTGACCAGGGTGGCGAGCGCCTCGGGGTGGGCTGTGCCTATTTTCCCCAAGCTCTCTACTGCATACCTGCGGGTATCTTCATCCCTCCCCCTGCGGCATACCTTGGCTAGGGCGGCGAGCACCTCGGGGTGGTCTGTGCCTATTTTCCCCAAGCTCTTTACTGCTTCAGAGCGGGTCCTGCAGGTATCGTAATCACTCCCTCCCGTGCAGCATAAGTTGACCAGGGTGGCGAGCGCCTCGGGGTGGGCTGTGCCTATTTTCCCCAAGCTCTCTACTGCATACCTGCGGGTATCTTCATCCCTCCTCGTGCGAGTATGTTTATTCCTCCCGCTGCGGCATAAGTCGACTAGGGCGTCGCGCGCCTCGGGGGCGTCTGGGCTAATTTTCATCAAGCTCTCTACTGCATCCCTGCGGATAGATTCATCCTCAGCCGTGCGGCATAAGTCAACGAGGGCGTCGCGCGCCTCGGGGGCGTCTGGGCTAATTTGCACCAAGCGCTTTGCTGCTACCAAGCGGGTAGATTCATCCTCAGTCGTGCGGCATAACTTAGCTAAGGCAGAGATCGCCCCTGTCTGCTCCATCTCTTTCAGTGCTGCCCTCGCTTCCCTTTTAATCGGGTCGACAAAATGACCAAAGCCCCGCTTAATGATTTGCCCTGCGATTTCATCAACTCTGGAACAATCTTTAAACTCAGCTATCCCCTCAGAGGCTAAAAAACAAGCTCTTAACTTATAAAATCCCCCACGTCCCCCATCTATCCATTCATAATCGTTCCATTCTCCACACCCATCCTCAAACTCAACTAACTTCCCAATAAACTCCTCCTTCTGCTCCTTCCCCACATCTTCTCGCCCCAACCAGTGTAGAATCACCTCCTTCCACTGCGGTTCAAATATGCGATAAACCCCCCCCTGCATCGGGTTGGAGGGAACGTGATTCAAGAAAAAGTCCCAATTTGGGATCGCACACGCCGCCAAATATTCCTGAAAGCTCAGGTGATAGAAAGCATAGACAGGCTCATTGTCTGCCCCCATTCCTACCTGATTCAACCAACCTAGCTGAAGCGCCATGTTGACCCAGGAATTCTGGCGGAGTACCTCGACAACTAGACGGTGCGGTATTCTCAACCTGTAATCTTTATTATCTAGGGCTTCTTTTGCCAATTCTCCCAACTTCTCATTTAACTTTTTCTGCTCTTCAGGAGTAGTAGAAAATATCTTCCCCTTCCACTCATAAAAAAGTTCAGTAAACTCCTGATAAAGCCCCGCCTTCGTTGAAGGCAATACACCTTGCTTCCACAGCCAAGTAGAACACAACAAAGACAACCGCAGAGGATTTCTCGCTAAATCCCTAATCCGCTCTTTTCCCTTCTCATTTAACTGTTGTTTTAACTGAACCCCCAGTGCTGGATTGCCAAGAAACCAACGGTCAACAAATTGCTTTACCTGAGAGGGAGTAAAATCCAAATTACGGAAGAGATCAAATTCTTTTTCCATCGCCTCGGAGTCAGCCTCCCAGACATTCAGCCGACAACTTATTACTACCCGCGCTGATGCAAGAGAGCCAGTTAACTGAGATGCTATAGCCCTCAAGGGATTGCCAGCAACCATCTCATCCGCCCCATCTAACAGCAGCCAGACTTGGCGGGAACTAAATAAATCAGAGAGCGCATCTCCCTCAATTGCTGGAATGCCTACATACCGCCTCGCTTGAGAAAGCCAGACCTCGCGTAAATAGGTTTCCAGATTTCTTCCTTGCAAATCAGCCAAAGATATCCAGATGGGTACATCAGAAGTGTTATCCAAAACCCACTCGCCAATCTTCTGCAAAAGAGTGGTTTTTCCCGCCCCTGGTTCCCCGATTACGAGTAGCCGCCTCCCCTTACTCTTGGGAGTATCTCCTTGAAGGAGTACTTTGGAGAAGAAATCGTCTTGCTGATAGGTAACAGTAACTTCGCGCTTCTCTTTTTTTTCTGGAGATTCAGCCTTCTCTTTTTTTTCTGGAGATTCAGCTTCCCCTTTTTTTTCTGGAGATTCAGCTTCCCCTTTTTTTTCTAGAGATTCAGCTTCCCCTTTTTTTTCTAGAGATTCAGCTTCCCCTTTTTTTTCTAGAGATTCAGCTTCCTCTTTGTTTTCTGGAGATTCAGCTTCCTCTTTTTTTTCTGAAGGTTTATCTTCTTTTCTTCGTTCCACCAATCCCAGGGGAACAAAAACCTCTTCTAACTCAAAACCTATTCCTCTCATCATACCACCTGCCTAATCTTCAACAATTCTAGTAAGCGGATTATTGCGTAACTTTTTAATAATTTCCAGTGTCATCATTCCCCGACAAGTAGCCCCCCAGTCTGTCTCCCCTTTCCTACCAAAATCATTCCAAGTAGGAGGCACATCAGACAAATTTTGACAAATTACGGGCAGCCAACTAGCACAGGGGTATCCCTTCCTCTCCAAGGTTGATTCCAGCTCTGTTCTTGCCTGCCAGACTGAATTATATAAAGACTCACCCCCCGAATATGCCTTGAGAAAATGCTCTAAAAAACCGTGAGCCACATCGTCTGGCACGGACTGGCGCATTACTATTACATAGGGAATGTAAAGAGAAGCCAACTCCCATGCCAAACCCACGCCATAACAAGAATTGAAGATAGCCAGCTTTAACCCCAGCCAAATAGCCCCTCTGATAGCACGCTTCAACTGACTAATATTTAAGCTCTCTCCTTTCTCGTTGATAGCAATCCGACCAATTTTATCCCCATCTAGACTGATACTGTGACCGCCAAAATAAAGAATATCCCAACCGATATTGTCCCAAAGCTTATCGTATAAATCTTGGCGAGTTAGAAATTCTTTCATTCCCAGAGCGACAATCTCGGCATCTGGCAAGAACTTCTGGAGCAATGTCAGATCTTGGTGTGTATCAATTCCCATACTGTCGCCCAAAACCGCCAGTATTCTTACTTTTTGTCTGGGAATAATAGGTCTTTTCAACTCTTTAAACTTAGGATACATCAAACCGACTTCACGACTAGGGAAAAGGCGATGCCAAGGGAATCTCCACAACTTAGGGTCATCGGTTTTGACAAGTACCCTCACTTCCCCAACTTTCACAGATGTAAGCTCGTTCAGTTTTCTCTCCAATTCCTGTTTGAACGAACCAAGCTGCTTGCTGTTAAACCAATCATTCAGGCAGTTTTCAAATTCTTTGACTTGATTTTGAAAATCTATCAATAATTTATTGGCATAACCTGTAGTTTGCCCACTTACTTTTGTGGCTCGCCTTCTTAAGTCAAAATAAGCTCTGTAAGCCTTATCGTAACCTTCTGTCCAACTTAATTGAACTTTCAGAAGCTCTTCTTTTGAAGGAAAAAAACCTTCTATTCCTGTCTTCTCCAGTTTGCCATCTTTCTCTTGCAAAAGAGTAACAGGCAAGTTTTGGTAATAATTATTCTGTCCTAGTTCTAGAACGACCAATTTACTCATGTTAACAAGCCCAAATTAAAAATTAGCATGACCATACCTAATGGAATTAAAAAGGGACTGACAAGAGAGAAAACTAAACCACAAAATATTCGGTGATGCTATCCGAGCCAAGAGTAACTCTTATCCCAAAGCTTTCTCCCAAATCGTAAATAACTTTGTACTGGTAAAAATGTTGTTCCTCCTCCCAGACAACCTCATCGAATACGTCTCCCAATTCATCAAGAACAATAAGCTTGATTCCTTTGGGCAAAGTCTTTGTCTTTTCATAATCTTGGCAATAAAGCCTGATAAAAACACTAACTTGAGCAGCAGAAATTTTTTTGAACGCTACAGAGAGCATAAAAGGATGACTCTTTAGCCGCAAGCCAATCTCCTGAAAGATTTCAACTACATCTGAAAGATGATTGGAGGCAAACTCAGCTAAACATTCAACTGCTTTCCAGCGAGTTTCTTCATACTCAGGTTTATCAACTTCAGTCCTATTAACTAACTCAACCAAAGCATCAATACCCTCAGAATTCTCACGCTCAATTTCCACTATTCTTTTTGCAGTTTCCAGGCGTGTAGAATCATCTGAAGTGGCGTGAAGTCGCTCAATCAGCTCCTGAACGCTTGAGCGCTTATCGCGAGCTGGAACTCGAATAGATGCTGATGCTAATTGCCTATCTTTCAACCACGGAGGTAGAGTTTGTATAGCTTGCGCTCGCAACTCCCACTCTGCTGGAATTTCAGCAATTTTTTCAGTTATGGCAGCAACTTTCTGCTGTAATAACTGCCCTAATCTCACCAGTGTAGATTGGGAGTCGGAAACTGTACGCACATACTCTACGTGAACGCCAAGAATGTCGTCTAGTTCACCTTTTTCACAAAGCTCTTGAAGATATTCTCGACCTTTTTTAGAGATTTTAAATACCAGCTTATTGCTGGAGCGATCGTTAGCAATCATTGTCTTTATCCCTCCCCTTGATTACTTAGATTGTTTTTATATATTTCCTTGCAAAAACTCAAAAATCTTAACCAGTAATTCTCCTTTATTTTTAACATTAAAAACAACTTTTTCTCCTTTTAAATTTTTGTCACTTATTTTGATTTCAACTGTTTCCAACTCTTCTTTCCTTGTACTATAACCACTGCTCAAGAGATAGATATAGATTTTAAACCAACTAGGTAGCGGTGGACTTTTATCTGCACTTCCTCCAACATCACTAATTAGTTGACCGAACCATCCAAGATATATTTCGTCTTTTTCTTCCTTTAACAAGTCGTAAAGAAGATCCTTAATATATCTATTTATAGTTTTGGATAAACTAGTCCTAATATCTTTTGGAGCGCAGATATCTTGCCTGCCTATGTCTTTGGGCTCATTTCCCAACAAAGATAGACATAAATATCTCTTTTCTTTAAATGTAAGTGCTACTGGTTTATTTGGATTTATAAGTCTGTTTTTGCGTTCGGTAACTTCCTCGAAAAGCTTATTAATATTTAGATTTAATATATTTTCAAGCTTTCCGCAAAGCTCCTCAAGCTCCTTCAGCTCCTTTAGTTTATTATCTTCTTTTGCCATTTTAATCGCCCAAAAATGAGAAAATAGTAAGTGCGCAACACCAGTAAAAGGCTTTTAAGGCACTGGTAATGGTCGATGGGGGTTATTTTGTCAACCAACCCAGAGGCTTGCTTGTGGGATAGGCATCTTACCTGTCTGTGGGATAGGCATTTTGTCTGTCTGTGGGATAGGCATCTTGCCTGTCTGTGAAAACAACTCCGCCCTAACTTCAGTTATGGGGTGGTCTACACCAGCTTTGGCCCAATTATAATCCCGCCTGGGACTTATATCAAGTTCCAGGCAGGACAAATTCAAGCAACCTTACCTAAGCCATTCCTGACATACTCCTCCTGGTTACTATCAGACCATAACCTTTTAGCCTCCTCATACTTCCTTGTCGTCTCCTCAATGTGCTGATTTAACTTATTAATTTCATCTTCATAATCAGACGTAATTCTGAGAATATCCTCGTCCAAATCTTTCTCCAGCTCCCGTAACTTTCGGTTTAACCATTTTTCCCTCTCTTGCTCGAACTTCTCCCTGGCTGCTGCAACTTGCAAAGCACTTAATCCTTCTAGATTAAGAGTACCAGGAAACTTATCGGCAAGACTTTCCTTGTCAGCTTTAAACTGCTTCCGTCGCGCCGATACCGCATCCTTGCAGCCTCGCTCCAACTGGCTGATAATGCCCTTACAGTATTCAATTTCAGCCTCCAACTCCGCCATTTCTGGCGTGGCATTCCTCGGAGCAGGATTGGAGTCTAAAATATTCTGGATACCCGCATCAAGGACAACATCCCCGCACTCCTCATTCACCAGCAACTTATTAACTTCATCGGAAGGCACTCCCAAAGGAGGAAAGCAATAGGGTTGATACCTCAGAATAAGGCTGTGATAATGGTCGGGCAACCCGAAAGACTGGCTCTGAATTGCCGACGCCGCGTATGTCAGCACAACTGGCAGGCTAGCAGCGATCGCCCTTACGGGGATGGGAATGCCGCCTAGTGCTCCGAATTGACTGACTATCCAGAAAGCTGTCACGTACTCAGCCGCACTCAGCATCCCCGCCAGAGTAGCATTGAGCGGAAACTGGCTTTCTAAATACAGACCTTCAATGTGCTTGACGAGACTAATTTGGTCGTCGTAATACTCCTCAACTAACTCGTTCGCCTCTACTTTGCCGCTAGCCTCGCTTTTTTGGCGAGCGAGGGAGTCGATTGTCTTCTGTGCGCTTTGACGGCGACGCAAATTAGTTAGGGAGCTAGTTGCCAATTTATCTACCAGGAAGCTACAAGCACCGCCCCCCACTAAAGCAGCAGGCACCCTCATCCGCCCTAGATTCGAGGCAAACACCAGCATGGCCGAGGCAAAAGTTAGCGCCCCCGCCGTGGTGACAATGATGAGCGCGGTAACTTTAGCACTCTCAGAATGGCGGCACTTGGCAATTGGTGATATCTCTTCTATCCGCTTGTAAGCCAACTCAGATTGCGCGTATTTTTTCGTCTTCTTCCTTAACTTAGTTAATTTACTACCCCCTAGAATTTTAAGCTTATCATCGGGAAGTTTCATCCACTCTTGCACCTTCTCCCAAGGATTGAGTTGGGAAGATTTGATTGAGAATTTGATTTGAAGGAAACTGAGCATAATTAATATCTCCTAAATTTCTCATTTGACTTTTGACTTTTGACTTTTGACTTTTCCAAGGCTGCGTCCCTTTTTAAACGTCCAATCTACGCAGTCGGCAACGCCGTTGAACGGGCAAATCTTGACGTTGGGTTCTGTTTTGAGGTGACTTTGCAGTTGCCGCTGTAATTTGCCCTTGGGACCGATAATGGAGATAGCACCGCCTTCAGAGGAGATGCCTTGCACCAGGGTTTTAAGCCGAGCCAAACCTTCTTCATCCAGAACTGGCTGATCTGGACCAGGTTCCGCTTCTTGTAGTATCATAGTAATAACAACAGGATTGAGATCGCCCTTCGTCCGAGAAGCCTCAATCAAGTCCAGAACATACTCCAAAGCCGCGCTCGGAGAAGTCCCCTCAACCTTACCAATATCAGCCTCAGGAAATTCTAGCCCCTCACAATTTGGCAGGGAAGTTGTAAGATTATCTATATA
This sequence comes from Xenococcaceae cyanobacterium, assembly GCA_051439465.1. Taxonomy (GTDB): domain Bacteria; phylum Cyanobacteriota; class Cyanobacteriia; order Cyanobacteriales; family JBFRWF01; genus JBFRWF01. Next base: position 7,319 of record JBFRWF010000058.1, read on the forward strand.
TTCCTCGGAAACAGCTTCAGGGCTGTCGGCGAATTGGATTTCCACACGCGAATCCCCTGGTTCATAGTGATGGCGACTCGCCAGACAGTGCTCCTGCCTTTCTGCTACCAGTGGCAAGGCAGATTTAGAATAGTCATCCAGAATATAGTGGGTTACTGCTTGAGCATTGATAGCTGCCAATACGGAATAACCTAAAATCCCAACGCCTACAGAGCTTGCTGCCAAAACCCCAATGGATTTGTACCAAGGCTTGGTGTCATCAACAGGCTTATCATCAGCAACAGGGCGATAATTCATGGTTTTCCTCCTTTTTTGAAGCCATTTATTTTCTTTAATAGTTCAGGTAAGATTCTCTCCTCCCTAGTCTTTATTAAAGTATCCCCAGCCCTCCATTTACCATCCACGAACATTGGCAAAAAGAAGAATTTAGGACAACTAGCGTTGCTATTTCATGGGACAAAAAATCTCATCTGTTACCTCGCCAGGTGGGGCGAGGTAACTTTCATTGAAGGTAACCGTTCAGCTCAAGTTCTGATAATTACTGATAAGAGATTTTTTACACAACCTGTTTAGGATTGCTATATTAACTCAACAATATTTCCCACACCCTATACCAGTATTGTTTCAGATTCAGATTCAGGTTCAGGTTCAGATTCAGGTTCAGGCGGTGGTTCTGATTCAAACTGTGGTTCTGGTTCAGACTCTAAAAAAGATTCTCCCGATTCAGACTCCAAAAAAGATTCTCCCGATTCAGACTCTAAAAAAGATTCTCCCGATTCAGACTCTAAAAAAGATTCTCCTAGTTCAGACTTAGGCTCTGATTCAGGTTGCTCAGGTTCTGGTTTCTCCGATTCAGGTTGTTCAGTTTTTGGTTCTGGTTTCTCCGGTTTATCTGAGGAAGATTCTAGGGGGTCTGATTTTTCCGGTTTATCTGAGAAAGATTCTGGTTTTTCTTTGTCATTATCAGGACAATTTATTTCAAGAGTTGTTTGATTTGGTTTCGACGACCACCAAGGATGCTCTGTTTTTTCATATTTCACATCACAATTTGAATTAGGATTCAGATTCAAACTTGAGCTTTTTGAATTATTTTGTGTGTATTCAAACTTGGCTGATATATTAGACTTATTAGAGCTTTTTTTTTCAGCCATAATTAATACTCTCCTTAAAAGATAAAAAAATATTTAACAATTCAGATAATCAGGATAGGGATATTGTCTTCCTAATTGCTAATGGACCAATGAAGTCATTTTTTGCAGATAATTTCCCCTTGCACTGTTGAGCTATTATATTCAGCTAATCCCAAAACATAATCAACCGCATTCTTAATATCCTGTGGACAATTAGGAGCAAGAGCATCCTTAAGTAACCTTTTCATATTTGCTAATAATTCATGTTCAAAATCAATCCAAAAAACCTTCCCTTGACCATCAAGTACAGCGGATTGTAATAATCCAGTAAACCTTCCCGTCATTTGTAAAGAACGCAGAGAAACCCCCGGATTATCTTCACTTAGTTTATATTTATAATTTGGTTCAAAACTTAAGAGAGCTTTTGTTTGACCTTGAGCATCTAAGCTAGTATTTAGATAAGAACCCTTGAGAAAAAAATTAGGTAGGCGACTCTGCATTAATTCAACCACTTGGGGAACACCCGGACTAAGGGAAATAAGAGTTTGATAGACGTGCTTATTTTGTAACCATCGTTGTTCATCGACAATGGTAGGAGTAATTTCTACTAAACCTAATTGATACTCCCTCAAGAAATCACCACTCTCTCCCAAACGTCCAACGGGTAATCGATGAGTCTCATCTAATATCGCTACCACTTTTTGTCGAGGTTTCCCATTAACAGGTAGAGGATTCGGTCCCAATTCAATAATCTTAGCCAATAAACTATCCCAAAATAAAGGACCGACAACCTTAGAAGAAGGATCATACAGAGGTTGACTAATTATCACCAAACATCTGTTGTAAAGAATACGATCTAGGGTGAGTTCTGGTAAATTTGCGTGGGGCTGACTATAATATATTAAATCTTGATGGTCAAACAAATTTGCCAAAATATTAACTCCGTGTCGAGTCATGGCAAATTCCGGTTTTGTCAGAAAGAAAAAATTTAATAGCTCTAAGTGCATACCTATCTGCTGTAGTCGCTCTACTTCCCTTTGAAGTTGTTGTTGTAGGTGATTAGGGTTCTGCTTTTCGAGTTGTTCCTTGCGAACTTTTTTTTGCTTACTAATTTCCTTATTAATTTCAATAGGTTTTCTGAGAAACTTAACTACATTACTTAACGTACAACTGTATTTGAGCTTCTCTGGTGAAGAAAACTCTTGCAGATAAGCAATAATCAATTCGGTAATACTAGCGGCATTATAAAGGTAAGCCATCATGTCGCCACTAATATTATTTTGAACCACAATTTGATTGCATAAAGCATCTAAAAAACCTCGTCTATCTTGCGCTGTTTTCAGATAAAGTAGAGGATTAAAAGTACAATTACCTCTCGGCCAACGATAAACTTGTAAAAAAGTAAATTTTTGGTTTAAGTATTTGGAAATGTCCGTAAAAGCGGCTCCTTCTTGACCACCATTTTTTCCCGCTTTTGCTTCACTTATCACTACACTATTACCCGTGTTTATTATTCCTGCTAAAAGACGTAATAATAGTGAAGTTTTCCCAGAATTAATCGCCCCAGCAATGAGAATATGTAGAAACAAAAGCTCTGGCGATAGATAAATGGGATAACGTTTTAATTCTTGAGGATTGATAGCGCCATCACCGAGATAGATTTTTCTTTTGCCGGGTTGTACGGGGGGATTTTCCACAGGATTAGCTAAAACATTAGCTAAATCTTTAGGAATATACTTATTATTAGTAGTTGAATTTTGGTCTTGGTAATATGCTTTAGTAATAGGTGTCGAATTAAACTCGATACCATTAGGTAATACGCGACGTTTCATTTTTTTTAGTTTCTATTTTTCTGAGTTTTGCACTTGTTCAAAAATACTTAAGAAAAGGGAAAAGCTTAACTGGGAATAGGAAACAGACAGAGAAATATTGAAAGATTAATTAACGAAAGTCTCCATAATTGTTATCATTGTTATCCCCATCTCCTCGGAGATAATCTGGTTGATAATCTTGGGAAAATAGAATTGGATTGATTGAGTTGTTATTTTCTAACTGATTGAGACTTTGATGTATATCGTTCATAATCTGTTGAATTTTACTAAGTTGTTCGGGAGTAAAGTTCTCACTATTCATCAAAGCGATAAGATGATGATTGACAGTATTTTCGACTATTTTCGGCAACATTAAAACCATTTGAATTCGTGCTGTTTCAACAACAATATATTTGCCAGCTTGTTCGTCAGCCAATTTTTTGAGATTTTCATAACAATTATCAAAGGTATCTGTGACCTTAAAACTACTTAAAGCTAACCAAGCAAAAAAGAATTGGATTGGAATGATGAAACATAGGGTTTGAAAAACTTTCCATGTCATTAAAGACTCAAAAAATTGCTCCCAATCGTAAATTTGATGGAATAAATTCCACAAACTGAGTCCAATGCTTGGCAGAAAGTAAAACAACATGACAAAGTAAGATATACTAGCAATAACAATCAGAAATAGGCATTTATTAATCGCCCCTCTAAAATTTTCTTTTAGTTGTTCTTGTGACCTTAAAATAAACTCAATTTGCAAGTTTGCTATCATTGATCCTGGAACTAAGAAGGCAAAAAGAAAAAGATATAGCCAATTTCCTTCTTTGCACTCTTGACATCTTTCAACAATCCATTTAATTCGATCTAATTTGTATGATATCTGTTTAGTTCCAAAGACATCGATGATAGAATTTTGACTCATAGTTATTACCTCCAATTATGAGATTTGTCTAACTGCTAACGGAGCTTTCCACCCCGATCTCGTGTTTAGCCTTTGGGATTGCGACCCGAGCTATTTTTAAGCCAACCCTTTTATTTCCCACCCTCCCCGAGTCTTTATTCAAGTCTCGCAAAGCCCAAAAAGATGAGCGATAGACGGAGGTTGGCAATTTGAAGCATTTCGAGCAACGAACGTTGTATTTTGTCGCGCTCAAAATAAAATACCAGGGTAATCGCATCTAATTTTGTATAAGGAGATCCTATTGAAGGAAGCCCAAGTGCCTACGCACTAGGTTGGATGATTCTGCAACGTCATTGGGCGCGGGGACAACAGCCAAGCGACATTGGTCGCTGTCTGCATCATGGGGGTTCAAATAATTCCTGGTATGCCCTGGTTTGGATTGCCCCCGAGCGGAATGAGGCCTTCCTCTGTACAACCAATATTGGTGGGCATAGTATTTTTCCTAAGATTGATGCCGTCATCTGGAGTGTGATTCAAGCTCATCTCTACAATTTTGGTGAGGGATAAATCTTCTTGGAATTGAGGATCTGGTCAAAAGTAGTTGGTAGCCGACTTTTGACTTTTGACAGTGCGTAGCGGTGGGGTGGTTGGGAAAAAGCGAATCCCGCAGGTGGCGGGATTGCACTTGGGTAGAGTGCTTATCGCTTACTTGATGAAGTCGAGGTCATCATCATCTTCTTCATCTTCATCCTTAGCTTTGTCTTTGGCTTTGGCAGCCTTAATTGCATCATCGAGATAGCGGAAGTGCAGATCGATGACGGCTTGCTCAGATGCCAGCCAGTAGACGTTGCTCAGGATTTCTTCAAGCAATTCGTCAGCCGAGTAATTACTGTAAGCTTTCTCGAAGTAAGCGTTAAACTTGTTCCAGTCCAGGGTTTTACCTTGGGGTAGAGAGCGTTGTTTAGCCCTACCCGTTAGCTCGCGGGCAACGTTGAGGAACATGTCAAAGCGTTGTTGAGAGTAGCTTGCAGCGAATTGCTTTTGCATCGGGGTTTGCTTAGCCATGAGTTAAATTCCTATTACTTCACTCCTGAAGAAACGACAGTTTCCCATCGGCTTATTGCCAAGGCTTCACTGCCTTTTCTTCACTCAAGGAGCGAACGACAGTCGTCATTTGGCTTAATGCCTTGCACTTGCGGTGCAGCTTCAATTCCATCGGCTCGATAGAGACGTTTTAGGTGTGACATAGGGTTAGGGGGAAGTTTCTGGCGGTGCACTGTTCACCTGATACCTTGCCTTGTCCAAACTCCCTCCAACGTGGTCGATCCTATGTGACTAATTGAACTACCAACCGGGGTGAAGTTTTTATCTAACTTGACTCAATAACATCGACCTTAGCAGTTATTGAGGTCAGTTTATGCCCAGACCAAGAAAACGAGGCGATGCCATCGTGGTCATCGACTTTGGTGGCTATTCGACCAGGGTTTTCTATCAATCCACTCAGCCGTCGTCTGCCCCTGATTCCTTTGTCATGGAAGCTCCCGTTGGCGCAGTCAGCCGGGAATTAGCCAAATCTTACACCGATGGCAACCTCACCAGCGCTGCACCGGAAAATATTGCTTGGGTTGCAGTGGGACAAGAGTGTCGAGCCGTCGGCTATCTCGCCGCTTCTCAGTTTAACGCCCATATCGGCTTAACGGGCTTGAAATACGAAGATGCAGTCTACAAAGCCCTCGCCGCCATTTGGGTCATCTCCCGTCGCTTGCAGCTTGAGAGTAAATTCAGTATCGAGTTAGCAGTCATGCTACCCCCAGGGGAACTCAACGACGGTCAGCAGTTCTTTGACTTGTTGAGCAATGCCCTCAAAAATTACGAAACCCCGACAGGTCCCTTGAAGGTCAAGTTAGGGACAAGGCAAGCCTTCCAAGAAGGAGGTGGTATCTGTGCGATGCACTGCCAAAAACTGGGAGAAGCCTTCTCCAAGCGAGTGATTGCTTACATGATGGTCGGCTATCGCAATGCCAGTGTCCTAGTTTCTGGGCGTGGTGCCGTCGGCAAAGGCAAGACTTCCGGCCTGGGCATGATCCGGATGGCGGAGTTAGTGCAAGAGCGCACTTCTGGCTATGATGCAGCTCGTTTAACAGCGGCGATCGCCAAAACTGACTTCACTAATCTTTCTCGCCGCCATGTATTGCCCCTGACTCGCGCCCGCCACTTGGAGCAGCGCACGAAAGAGGCAGACCAACTGATTGAAGCCATTAAGCTAGCACGCTCTGATTATGCCCGAATGCTGACCCGTTGGCTAGCGGAGGTGATGCCACCGGATGCTGATGAGTTGGTCTTTTGCGGGGGAACAGCCGAATACCTCAAGCCAGAACTGAGAGACTATTTTAGCGTCTATCCCCAATCTTGGCACGGGGATATCGAAGTGCCACAGCAGCTTGACTCCTACGGTATGGGCATTCGCTTAGCTGATGCTTATGGTGCCTTTTGCTATTTCAGCAGTTTGTTTTCTGAGGTAGTTGAAGCTGAAACGCCAACCGAGGCGAAGGAGGTTGTCAGTGTCTAGCAATAAAAAGCAAGCGAACTTCAACTTTCGCTACCAACCTTCTAGCGACAGTACTGATGCTGCTTTGCTCGATTACCTGCAAAATCACGCGGTTTTGGATACTAAGACCTTAATTCTAAATGCAGTACGGGCATTTTGGCTCCCTTTTGCTTATCAAGAGTCACCTAACTATACCGAAGAGCAGGTAAGGCGCATCGGTTGGCACTGTATATTTACCTTGCTCAACCAAGTCGAGCGCATTTGCTACGTTTTAGGGCTAGACCGTTCTGAACTCGAGATTTGGGCAGGAGGGACAAAAGCAGTAGCAGCAGAAAAAAAAGTGCCAGAAAGTAAGCCAGCTCAAACTGCTCAATCGCCCACCACGAACGGTGTCGGTGCTAGCAATTTAAGTCAGAGTAACGCTTTCGCTGGTCTGAATATGTTGTCCTATAGCCATCCTGCCTCCGATGAAGCCTCCGATGAGGACGAATAACAAATTGGGCGAAACAGGAGGTTGATGATGTACGCCGATAATAAAGTCTTAAACTCGGAATAGCTGAAAACTTGATTCTGTCGTTCCCGTTTCAAAAATCAAGTTCTTTACTGAACCTATGAGTTTTTCCAATCACGTTGAGTTATGAACAATAAAAATCTTAACTGTCACACAAGTTCCACGGTTTCTAGAGAGTACTTGTCCATTTATGTCCATGAGATTCTCAACAAATAAAGAAGGTGTGTGTGACAGTTAGTTGCCAACTTTATTCTCGTTGTACAATTATGCCAACCATTAACTTTATCGATGGCGAAAAGGGGGGTGTGGGGAAGAGCTTGTTTGCTCGTTGTCTAATTCACTATTTTGAGGAAAATAATTTGTCCTACACCCTAGTTGATGCTGATACCAATGCTGATGTAGCTGAGGTTTATGAGGGGATCAAGGATATCAACTTTAAGGTTTCAGACGATATGACAGCTATGAATTCTAGGGCTGCGGCTGATGTAGACCGAATTTTCGAGCTGGCAAAGGAGAAACCGGTTGTAATTAATTTACCTGCCAATGTTCACGAGTCGGTAGCTTACTGGATTAAAGACAATGACCTACTCGAAGGCGAGATTGTCAAAAGTGCTGGCGTGAGTCTTTGTAAGTGGTTCTTGTGTTCGGGAAGCTACGATAGTGTGACGCTGTTTCTGAATTCTTTGAAAACCTTTGAAGGCAAACTGCCTCACATTTTTGTTCGCAATTACGGTTTATGCCCAGACTGGTTAAATGTGGACAGCCGGGAGGCATTTAAACAGGCGAAGGAGCAATACCAGTTTGAAGAGGTCAAGTTTCCAGGGCTGCGATTTACGGAACGAGACTACCTAGAAGAAAACCGCATCCCCTTCTCAATGGCACTGGATGACACATCGGGAATGCCTGCCCTGTCTAGGCAAAGGCTGGTTAAGTTTTTACGGCATTCAGCTCAAGGGATTGAGCAGGTTAGTGTGTTGAATTTTAGTCAACGGCAACATAAGGATGCAGTCAATGTTTAATCAGATGCCAGGAAAGCCGTTCCCAGAAGCAAAGGATGAACTTGAGAAGGAATTAGAAGCGGTAGAACTCCCTGAAGAATGGCTGGCTCAACTGGAGGATGATCCTAATGAATCGGAGTCTGGACTGGCTAAATCCTTCTTCCCCTCTACGCCAGAGAATGAGCGCGTCAATCAGTCCTTGATCAATGAAGTCCTTAAGGGCAAGGATGCCAATTATCGTTCCCACGTCCTGCGGGTTGCCTACGAAGCTGAGATTGAAAAGAATGACCCTTTGTTTGCGGTATTGCTGGCAACCGGACAGTTAGAGCTGCTGCTCGACAAAAAGCCAGCGGAAATTGAGCAGTGCTTTCAAAAGTGGCGCTCGTTGTGGCAATCTGACTTGCAAGATGCCCAAGCCATCTTTTCCCAAGAGCTAGAGCAGGTACGCAGTTTGACCGATAACTGGGAAGAGGAAAGCAAGGCATTCTTGGAGCGACAGGGCAAAGCCGCCGTCAATATCCAACAGCGGTGTATTGCCAAATCAGTCCAAGATTTAGTGCGGGGGGCAGCTTTTGAGAAGGTAGCCCACGATGCCAATGCCTTGGTTTGTGCAGGTTTGGTTCTGCTGGGGGCGATCGGGATTGGTGTGGTGTTGGGTTTGGCGATTCCGAAATTTGCCAAAGCCCCGGAACTCGACCCCACCGGACCTCGCCAGCTTTCTTTAGAAGAAGCCAAGGCTTTGGACTGGGGCTTGAGTAAAGCGGGTCAGTTTGCCAGAGCTAACCCAGAACTGATTCAGTGGGCGCGCAGCCGAGAGGGTCAGTTTGCGCGTAAGTTCATGCAGTGGAATCAGACTTTGCTCAGTGGTAAGAAGGGTCAGCGGGTTTGTGAGCGGGAGCATAAACGTTTGGGGGTGACTCTGACGTTAGAGGGAAAGGCAGCCAAAAGCGGGGTGTGCACGCTCTGGGTGAAACCGCCGCATGAGCGGGAGTTTGTGGAGGGGACTCATTAGGGAAGAGAGCAGGGGAGAATGTTAACCTCGGCGTTTCAAAGTAGTTTTTGACACTTTACCGACTAATTGGCGTTGACCAAGTTTTTGACAGATTAATGCCAAAATTTGGGTGTGGCATTGATATTTGTGTGATTTATTGGGTTGATAGTTAGGAATCTCAACACAGAAACACATCAAGTCAGTTACCACACCACTGTTAATCTCTTTTGCCAGTTTAACCACTCGCTTTAGATAAGCTTTTTCCCAAGCTTCTAAAGGATGAGGTTTCCCTTGACAATAGGCTGTTATCAGTTTGTCTAGCCAGCGCTGGTAGCATTCAATTGACTCTTGCAGAGTTCTGACTTGAAAGGGAGCATTATTGTTGGGTTTGTGGGAGAAGGGGTTGCCTAAACCCAGGCGTTTTCCCCTTCTGCCTCTACCGCAATACAAGACTCCAGGTTGGTTGAGTAAACTGGGGTTGTATTTGCGAATATTAATCTTCATGGCTTAAGTTTTCACTTCAGTTTTAAGGGGAAACGACGCGAAAGCCACCCAGAGCCTGCCTGACTTGGCTGGGGGCAAGTTATTCGCGCCGTTGTTGCGTTATCAATGGACTGTTACTGTTGCGAAACTGTTTTAGTCTTCGTCCTCTTCATCGAATTCCTCCTCTTGGTCTATCTCGAAGTCCTCACCCTCTGAGTCTTCCTCGTCGTCGAGTTCTTCGAGGAGGTCATCGATGTCTTCATCCTTTTCATCGAGGTCATCGTCCTCATCGTCGAACTCCTCATCTTCGAGGTCTTCTTCAGCCTCTTTAGCGAAGCCATTCCGACGGGCGAGGCTCTTGGCATTGAACTCGATTAAGTCTGCAATGGCTGCTTCTGTGCCTTCAGAGATGGTATCGTAGAGCATTGACATCGCCAAAGCCAGGACTTCCACCTCTATCTTGAGGGCATCGGGTTTGCCAAACAGTTTGGGGAACACTTTGTTGTTCCATTCCTGCCAGTCAAACCTTTTGCTAGTGCTCTGTTTGTTTATTTGAGCTTGGATGTCCAAGCCGAGTTTTTCCCGCACTGCATGACCAACTTTGGTGGCGATGCGAGAGTCACGGGTGGCAATCTTGATTTTGTACTGGGTGTGGATGGCGTTCCGTATCTTTTTGACCAGGGCTTCGGCTTGTTGAGAGGGAGTCAGGTTGGCAGTGCTTTTGGTTTTGGCAGTAGTGTTGCTGCTTTTGCCATTACTCTTAGAGTCAGATTTGGTTGTCCGTTTCCGAGTTGTAACCATTTTGTCAATTAACTAAGGTTTCAACTCAAAAAGCCGCTAGGCTTGAGACTTGATAAACAGTCCTTTGGGGTTAGTTGGTTCACCTTTGGTGGTGAAGTTTGGGGACAATTCCTGTAGTTACGTTGGGGTGCAAATATCGCAATCGAGTAATTAACGATGAAAACAATTGAAGATTGGACAACACTCGCTAAGGCGGGCACGCCGATAGTGGGGCTGGAATACTACAAAGCGGATTTAAGTCAAATCTTTTTGGCTTTTAAGCAGCAGGCAATTAAGCTGGATTTACCTCTTTATTACTGGAATTTAGGCTATCCGACTATTCAGGAAGTGCAACTGTGGGAGGGTAAATGCCGACTTTGTCCGACGGATTTTGCTGCGGATGCTGATGTTTTACAGTTTTTGTTGGCATCGGATGAGCCTGGTATTTTTTTGTTAGATGATTTGTTGAATGTTGACGACACAGAACCGATTTTACAACAGCGTCTTCAAGCCCAATTGTCTAATGCTTTCTTTCAATCTCAGTGGTCAGATGTGCAGCATTACTGGGTGCTGATGGGGGACTATATTCAGTTGGGGAATAAGCTTCAGCCTTTAATTACGACTCTCAAATGTTCTTTACCTTTAGTGAGTGAAGTTGCTGAGATTGTGGATAGATTTTGTGAAGGTAATCTTGGTTTAGATTTGGGAGAGGGTGTTGAGATGTCCCGACAGCGTTTGGTGAGAGCTTGTCTGGGATTGCCGAGGGGAGAGATTCACTTGGTTTTGAACCGTTATTCTGCCTTGACTGCTTCTGTTGTTAGATTGGCTGAACTGGTTCTCAACCATAAGATAGAGAAGCTCCAAGGTGAGGGATTAGAGTTTATTTCTGAGCCAGATGTGTCAACAGCGGGAGGGATGGATTTAATTGTGGCTCACGTCCGCAATGTTGTGAAGTTGATGAGTCCTGAAGCAAAGGCGTATAATCTGACTCCTCCCAAGGGGATGTTGCTGTTAGGTCCGCCGGGAACGGGTAAGTCTTTGACTGCTAAACTGACTGCTAAGGAATTAGGTGTTCCCTTGTTAGGGGTATCTTGGGGGAATATTTTAAGTACTAATTCTCCTGATAAAACTTTGTCAAAATTGTTAGAAATAGCGGGTACGATTAATGCCATTGTCTTTTTTGATGACTTCGATAAGGGGTTTGCGGGATGGAAGTCTGAGGCTGATGGTGGTGTTTCAAAAAGGCTGGCTCAGAAGCTACTGACTTGGATGCAGGAGCATACTTCTAATGCTTTTGTGGTGGCGACGATTAATCGCTTGGAAATGATTCCTTCGGAGTTGCGGAGACGGTTTAACGATATGTTCTTTGTGGACATTCCCCACATGGGAGCGATTTATGAAATCTTCCAGCTTCATTTAGCGAAGTATTTTCCGCAACAGTTTGGTCAAGATTTACCGTCTCCTTGGACAAAACGGCAATGGTATTCTTTGTTGAAGTGCTATTTGGGGTGTACGCCTGCGGAGATTAGTAATGCGGTGAAACGTTGTGCTGAACGGGCGTTTTGTGAGGGTCGTCCGGGTGAGATTACTTTGGAGGATTTGAAATATCAACGGAGTCAGTTTGTGCTGTTATCGGAGACTTATTCTGAAGATATTCAGCACATTCGCAACCATGCGATTTATGCTCAACCAGCGAGTAGTCCGGATAATTCGGAGTTTGCGATCGCCGACCAGGAGTTGTTTGAGTATCAGCCTCCGGCGTTTGACGAGATTGAAGATGATGTAGCTTGAATACACTGATAGAGTTAGAACAAAATGTCCCATAGGCAAATGGCGCTTAGGCGGTGAGATCGGTGTCATAGCGTTGACGAATCATCTGTGTACTTCAAGTATTTTTACTCAGACTACTATTTTTCAAACACGCTCTCTAAAGATTTTTTGCAGAAGTCAGGGAATAGGCAAAAGGCAAAAAGAATAACTTGATTTTTTCCTTAACTCAACTAGGATTAAGTAAAAAATATCATTTGTTACCTGGATGGTATGTAGGCTCGTTTTTTAGTGCGGGTTAATGCTGTATATTGCATTTTTTGAAGGTCGGGGCATTGCCTTATATCGGAAATATCTAAAAAAACAAAGTCAATGCTACTGCCTTGTGCTTTATGAGTCGTAATCGCGTAGGAAAAAAGACAGTAATCAAACGCTTTGTCCAGATTGATATAGCCCTTCCAATCCTTCGCTTTTTTTAAATTTTTTAGTAATTTTTGGCGTTCTATTTCGCTTTTTTCTGAGAGAATTCTCAGGGTAATTTGTGAGTCAACACCTGTCAGCACCGGGATTTCCCAGTACTCCCATTGCCCATATTTCGAGATGGCTTTTAGGGTTGGCTCAGCAATAACCTCGCACTCCTCTGAATTGTTCATGATGATGCACCATTCTTGTTTTTTACCACCGGGAATCATGCGAAAAACTGGCTTTTTGGCGATGAGGCGATCTCCTAGTACATAGTCCGGTACATTTTTTCCCCATAACTGGAGACGAACAAAATCATTTAATTCCGAGGCTGTTTTGTTTCTCCAAACCAGAAATCGCACATATTCAGAATTTTCAAGGTATTGGTTTGACTTAAAATATTTAATTGCGTTTGCTAGCCAATCCCTTTTGGGTAAACAGGTTATTGAACCATCAGCAGTTGTTCTGAACGGATAAAGAATCCGATTGTACTTAGCATTTTTCCGAATCTGCTCTGCAGCTTGAGAAATTTCACCATCATAACGTACTATCTGTTTTAGTGTTGCTTCCGACTTGATTAGGGGATGAGTCGCTACTGTTGATTCTAATTCACCTACCGGGGGTAATTGAGCAACATCTCCGACAAAAATTATCTTAGTATCGCAGTTGGCGATCGATTCTCTAATTTTTTCAAAGTTATCCTTAGAAATCATTGAAAATTCATCAATAATCACCAGGTCATAGTTGTTAATAGAAACATTACCTATGCTGACAAATTCTTCTTTTCCAGTGTATTTATTCAGTTTCGGTTGCTGTCCTAAAAGGCTCGCTAGAGTGTTAGTTTCTATTTCGACTTGGGATTCTTCTGCTAATCGAACTAAATTTTTGACTGCCTTATTGGTGGGACACCCAGCAGTAAAACTAATCCGGTTAGACTGAAGCCACTTTATTAACTGGCATATTAGATATGATTTACCTGTCCCTGCATATCCAGTCAGGCGAAAATATTGACCGCTATTAACGATAAATTCTTTCATTTTTTCTAGAGCAATTTGTTGCTCTAGAGTCAGTCCAGTAGATGTTGTATTTACTTCCGACCTATTGTCCTTTTTTTTTTTGGGAATAGATGCCAACAGCTTTTCTGTAAGCCAATTTGGCTGGCGACAGTCAACCCAAATATCTAAAGCATTCTCTAGCCTAACTTCCAGATCGCGATTGTTGATATCAGTAATCAATTTATAGAGGAGTTCAAATTCTACCCTATCTGCTTTTCGTAGCGTTACAAACTCTCCATTAGGAGCATTATTTAGCTTGGTAATTTGCGCTCTTCCACTCTCACCAGTAATGGACGGCTGCCGACTATCACGCATAAGAGTAAAATGCCAATCCCTATGATTAATAGCCAATTGATTAAAGTTTTTTAGCTTCGCGGTAAAACTATTACCATCAACAGTTTGTTAAAAACCCAGAACCTTTACTCGGTGTTCATTCTGAATAACTAGGTGTTCAGGAATTTTGCGTTTCCCTAATGTAAGTTCTTCTCTGATTTTAAAAGATTTTAGAAAAGGTGAAGCTTGTACTATTTCAATTAATTTGCCTATGTCATCACTATCGTCGATAATTTTGGTTTTATGATATTGCTGTTTCAGCAATAGTTCCTCCTGTTCTAGGTAACTTATTACTATATCCTTGTCGGGATTCTTAGTTGTTATAGGAGGCGAATCTAATTTCTCGGTACAATTAATAGGTATATCTGTTTTTTATTGAGAAATTTATAGATTATTAAATTCAAAAATTATCTCAACTTTACTTTTGAGTTGAGTCAGCTCATCCTCAATATATTGCAGCCTATTTTGGGTATTTTTTTCATCTTTGAGTGGTTCTTGAGTTTTGTGGATAGGAAAGGATTAGGATGACTCTTAAGTTTTTCTCTCATTATCTTCTGGTAAACTTGGGAAGTAAATTATAAAGTTGTTGAAGTACAGCACATCGGCAAAAAAGTTAATATGAACCAGTCAGAATTTGCCGACCATTTCGGGGTAATTGTACGGAATGTTCAAGATTGGGAACAGGGTCATCGTGTTCCGTCCGGTGCATCCCGTGCTTTCCTCGTGGCTATTGATCGTAAGCCGGAGGCTGTACGTCGTGCCCTCATCTATCCAGCCACAGAGTGATGATCTGGTTGACGGACAAATCTCAGTTGCTACAGTTATATAGTTCCCTGAATCCTGAACGAAATAACAGGAGGCGTCAAAATCCCGACCCGGATCGACGGTGAGTCGCCCACCAACTGGCCAGCAGCGAGCCCGAAAGGTTGTGCCAAACGCTAAAGATTGCTCCGGGTAATGCTGCCAGGGCTGAGAAATACTGCACTGCCAGGGCGACACTCAAGCCAGAATTCTGCATGCCGACTTCGATAAAGCGATCGCACGTACATAAAGCGCCTGGTAGCTAAATCTGGTGAATGGGCGGAAACATCTGGATGTTCCCGTTTAATGAGTTCCCGATAATTTGCTTCCAGTTCGGTCAAAGTTTTAGGGGAACCGAGGACTCGCATGGCTGGACTTTCTTCTGTCCCATTCAAGGGCTCGCCAGGGGTAAGTAGGCGATTGGTAACTGGAGTTTCGTTTTTATTAAGTAACTCAATTTTAAAATGAGCGAACGATGAGTTTTTGATTGTAGCAACTCGTTTTTTGACTAAGTCATCTTTGAGCTTGAGCCACTAAAACTGCCTTCTCTATGGCCAAGAAGCTATTTTTATGAAACAGCGGTCAAGTCAACTCTAGTCGATAGTGCCAATTCGCTCAGGAGGCCAATATATGCTTGAAGCTTTACCTATCAGGTTTTCGTAGGGGACAAATCCCCAAGAGTGACTGTCATAGCTATTGTTGCGGTTATCACCCAAAACTAAGTAGTGATTGGGAGGTACAGTGACTGGTCCGTAAAGGTATTCAGGAGGCTCAGCAATGTAATTTTCTTGTAGGGGTCGATCGTTAATGTATACCTTTCCTCCCAAAATCGCCACCTTCTCTCCAGGCAAGCCAATGACACGCTTGATAAAAGGATCGCGATATTTTTCTTGCTGGAGTCTTTCAGTAGGTTGAAATATGATAATGTCACCGCGTTCAGGTTTGCGGAAGAGATAGGCAAACTTGTTGATGAATATGCGATCATTTACTTCTAGGGTCGGCTGCATTGCACTTGAGGGAATATAATAAGCTCTAAATGCAATGTTTAGATACGCAAGAACACCCACTGAGAAAATCGAACCAATCGAGATGGCTAGTATAGCGATGAAAGAGGTTTTCTGGTTTTTCTTACTGGCTGATGAAGACATAATATATACTCAGATAGACAACAACGACACTGCTAGTCTTCGATGCCCTTCGGGTACGCAGTTCAGACTTCAGATTTCCTTTGGGCAAATCTGAGTTTGGCAGAGCGAGAGCGGGGGTTTTGAGCTTGTTCGTCTGCTTGTGCTGTAATGGGCTTTTTGGTTAGCACCTGCAATAGGGGTGAGTTGCGCAGACGATGCTTGACGATGCGGTCTTCTAGACTGTGAAAACTAATAATGCCGATTCTGCCACCCCTATAGAGCCAGTTGGGTGCTCGGTCGAGAAAGCTTTCTAGGGACTGAAGTTCCTGATTAACAACAATTCGGAGTGCTTGAAAAACACGAGTTGCAGGGTGAATTCTACCGTAGCGGTATTTTCGGGGAACGTAGGAGGCGATCGCCTCTGCCAATTCTGTCGTGGTTTGAAAAGGACGCTGTTGGACAATCCGTCTGGCAATTCGCCGCGACAGCCGTTCCTCACCATATTTATAAAAAATCTCTGCCAATTCTACTTCATCCCAGTGATTGACAATTTCCCCTGCTGTGAGAGAATGACCTCGATCCATACGCATATCTAGAGGCGCTGTATGACGAAAACTAAAACCACGCTCTGGAATATCCAATTGAGCAGAGCTAACACCTAAATCAGCAATAATACCGTCAAACTTCTGATTATTCGGCTGATAATCAGCAAAGTTGCCCAGCCAAAACTCCAGGCGTTCAGAACCATACTCTCCCAAGCTAGACTTAGCAGCAGCGATCGCCTGTTCATCTTTGTCAATGGCAGTGACTCGGACATCAGGGAAAGTTGCCAAAATTAATCGACTGTGTCCCCCGCCACCTACAGTAGCATCTAAATAATGCCCTCCTGGACAGATATTCAACCCTTCAATTAACTCTCGACTCAACACTGGGACATGGACAAAGGTTGATCCCTCTGTCCCTTGCGTCAAACTAGAGTTGGTTACTTTGCTCATAACAGTAGTCTACCGCCTCACCAAAGGTCAGGAACTTATGACACCTAAAATTGTTCAAACAAATCAGAGAATCCCCACAGGGATTTAGTTACTCTATATCTTTTGCCGCTGGCGTTAATGTTGACAATCAAGTATTTCCCATCTAACTTGAACATAATCCTTACTCGCTTTCTAATTGCTGGTGTTCTAGCAACGATGGGGATCCTTTGGGGCGTTGTCCCCGAATTCTCCAGGCAATCCCCCAGGCTAACTTTCAGTTCCTCCGCCTATGCTCAAAATTTCAGTGACGAACAGGTGAGGAAATACGCAAGGGCGGTTTTAGACATAGAAATCCTTCGTACACAAGCCTTATACGAGATTCAAAGAATCCTTGGACAACCGCCGCGCAACGACATTTTTTGCGATAAACCAGATACCTTCCCCAGTCTTTCAGATGCTCGGATAATTACTATAGAGTTCTGTAAAAACTCTAAAAAGATTGTAGAGTGTAACGGTCTGAGTGCTTCGGAGTTCAACGCTATAACCATAGCTACCCAATCTGATGAGAATTTAAAAATACGGATTCGAAATGAGATGATTAGAATCCGAAAACAACCATCAAATTGCTTACCAGATTGACCACTGATGCTGACTTTTACCCAACGTCTACCCCAAGCTAGTGATATCTCAGTCAGCTTTACTCTCTCTCTCACTGCTGAGGAGCGCACCCGTAGCCGCCACCGCTTTGAAACCCCCAATAGTCAAGCCTTGTTTCTGCGCCTACCGAGAGGAACAGTTTTACGAGATGGGGATTTACTGCAATCTGAAACCGGAGATGTGGTAAGAATTGCCGCGAAACCAGAACCAGTGCTAACTGTTACCGCCAAAAACCCCCTAGATTTACTGCGGGCAGCTTATCATCTAGGAAATCGTCATGTACCGTTAGAAATTGCCCCTACCTATTTACGCTTGTCTTCAGATTCAGTATTGAAGGAGATGTTAGAACAGTTAGGAGTAGAGGTAACAGATGAGGTTTTGCCCTTTCAACCTGAAATTGGGGCATATGGACATAACCATTAAGTAGTTGGACAAAATTAAATCCAATGGTGGGGACAAGGCAACAGTGCGCCCAGCGTCGACGCTGTCGGCTGGGCGCAACAGGCAACAGGCAACAGTAGAAAGCTTCAGCGATTTCAACTAGGTTAAAAATGTGTAATTAATTTTGCCTAGGTACTTAAGTTAGTCATTTAGCCTCCTTTATTTATGTCCGAATACTTATATTTATTGCAGCTGGCTAGTCCTGCCTTGCCAGTGGGTGCTTATAGCTATTCTGAAGGGTTAGAAACACTGGTGGACAATGGAGTCATTGACAATAATGAAAAGTTGTGGTACTGGCTAGAGCAGGAACTTCGCTATGGGGCGATTCGCTTGGAAGTAGCGGTAATGCTGCGGGCTTATCAGATTGTCTGCAGCGGCGATCTAGAAGCATTAGGTGCTTGGAATGCTTGGCTATCTGCTGCTAAGGAAACAGAAGAATTGCGACAGCAGAGTTGGCAGATGGGTCAGTCCTTGCTCAGGTTGCTAGTGAATTTGCAGCCCCAGTTGCAGTCCATAGGATCTGTTGTTGGTTCTCCTTGTAATTATGCAGTAGCTTTTGGGATTGCTGCTGCTCATTGGCAGATTGATAGTTCGGCTGCGGTTATGGGTTATTTACATAGTTGGGCATCTAATCTAATTGGTGCTGGGGTAAAATTGATTCCCCTGGGGCAAACCGCTGGTCAACAGTTGCTTTTCAGTCTGCGCGATTTTCTTATTCAGGTGACAGAGGAAGTTTTAGAGTTGGAGGATGAGGACTTAAGTAGTTGCGGCTGGGGATTAGCACTGGCGAGTATGGCTCATGAGACGCAATACTCGCGGTTGTTTCGCAGTTGAAAGGGACCAGGGAATAGGGAACAGGGAGCAGGGGAAGCAGGGGGAGCAGGGGGAGCAGGGGGAGCAGGGGGAGCAGGGGGAGCAGGGGGAGCAGGGGGAGCAGGGGAAGAAAAATACAGAAAATTGATTCCCTATTCCAAATGTCCTGTAGCTGAGGATGTTTCTTAAGAACGCCCCACGAGCGCGAATGCGCTAACGCGCACGCTCCGCGAACGCACCCGTTATGGATGTAAGAAACACCAGGGGCGCTTGTAGGGGCGAAGCATTTGGGGGATCGACTAAGTAAATAGACCTAGATTTATCTGTCCAAATGCTTCGCCCTCCCCAACTAAGACCAAAAAGTGTTTCTGGAGAGATGGTAGTCTGTAAACATTTAGGCAGGAACAGATAGAGGTTTACCGTTATCGGTGGGGTCTAGCTGTAGCAGCAAAGGAACAGCTTTTAGCACCCAGTCTTTGGGGGATATGTAATTGGCAGCATTTTCACCATAGACGGTTTCTAGCATATCTGTGTGAATTATTCCAGGACTGAGGGGAATTGCTGCCATGCCCGAAGGTAACTCTTGAGCGAGGGCTTGAGTCAACCCCTCAATTGCCCACTTGGTGGCACAGTAAGGGGCAAAATTCGGGGAAGTATAGCGACCCCAGCCAGAACTAAGGTTAACAATAATGCCGCGATCGCGCTCAACCATTCCTGGGACAAAATGACGAATAACGTTGGCTACTCCCTTGATATTCACGTCGATAATGCGATCGAACTCCTCACTCTCAACCTGCCAGAGGTGTGAGGGATGATTGACTAGACCAGCATTGTTAATCAGCAAGTCAGGTGGATCGTATTCGGACAGAAGGCGAGTACTCCAGGCTTTTACTTGAGCCTCATCCGTAACATCTATTCTCGTAAAGTCATGAGGTTTGCCAAACTGCTGTTTGAGATGCTCTATTTCCTGCTGATTGCGGGCGCAACCTAAAACTGTATGTCCCGAACGGATAAACTCCTCAGTCATCACCCGACCGAGACCCCGACTGACACCCGTGATGAGAATAAGCTTGGTCATAAAAGAACTAGAATCCGCCATAGTAGTCGTTAGCATAGCTTAACAGAGGAGCAAGGCACTACAACCAAGCACCATAAAACTAACTTCTCTAGAGGGTATCTATAAAGAAAATATTTGATAAATACCCATTAAAATAATGTGCGCTTAAATTATTAAAAATGAGGCAGGGATAGATTTTTCCCCTGCCATTTCTCTGTAAAAATTGGTCCAACTCTTATCCTGCTAATGATTAATCGTTTTCCTGATTTTCAGAATATGGTTCACCTTCAAAGGGCTGAACACCTGTCTCTGGATATTCGTCATCCCTCGCACTAAAAATTCTTGCGACTCCTCTTACGATGTAATCGATCCCCTGCTGTAACCATTTGAAAATCCCCATGGCTTTCTCCTTTTAATCCAAGTATTGTTATCGAGAAGGATTCAACCAGCCCTCCTTTCACTGATTCTTTCTTTCTGCTTCTATTTTAGACTATTTTCCTGACTGGTATTAAAAAAAGATTACTTTTCTTTACAGTTCAACACTTTTAAATTGAGTTTAGACTAAGGACAAGTTGCACCAATGTCACTGATAAGTAGTTAAGCCTAGGGATTATGCCAGATCTACCAAAACAGCGTTTGCGTCTGACCATTCGAGGCGCTGTTCAAGGGGTGGGATTTCGCCCATTTATCTACCAACTGGCAACTGAGTTGCGGCTAGCGGGATGGGTGAATAATTCAGCTCAAGGTGTCTCGATCGAGATAGAAGGGTCTCAGCCGGAATTAGAAGAGTTCCTGCTGCGGATTGAAAGGGAAAAGCCGCCCTTGTCGTTTATCCAAAGCTTGGAAACTTTATGGCTGCAACCAGCTGGCTACACGAAGTTTGAAATCCGCCCCAGCATTGCCGGGGAAAAGACAGCTGTGGTACTGCCCGATATTGCCACTTGTCCTGATTGTCTGCGAGAAATCTTTGACCCGATGAACCGCCGCTATCACTATCCCTTTACCAATTGCACCAACTGCGGTCCCCGCTACACCATCATTGAGACACTTCCCTATGACCGCAAGCATACGACTATGAAGGTATTTCAGATGTGTCCTGAATGTCAAGCTGAGTATGAAAATCCCTTAGATCGCCGCTTCCATGCCCAACCTAATGCCTGCCCCCAATGCGGTCCCCAGCTAGAATTATGGGATACTACTGGCAAAGTTCGCAGTAAGCGCTTGGGCGCTCTATTAGAGGTAGCAGACGCTATCCGTCAAGGCAAAATCGTTGCCGTTAAAGGTTTGGGAGGCTTTCACCTAATGGTAGATGCCAGAAATAAGGAAGCCGTGCAACGTCTGCGCCAATGCAAACGCCGCCCCCATAAACCCTTTGCTTTGATGTATCCGTCCTTGGAGTTAATTAAAGAGCATTGCGAGGTTTCTGAAGTAGAACAGAGATTGTTGCGATCGCCCGAAGCACCCATTGTCCTCCTGGGAAGGAAGGAAAAAGTCAAAAGAAAAGATACTTGTAACTTTTACTTTTTGCCTTTTGACTTCTCAGTTGCTCCTGGCAACCCCTATCTGGGTGTTATGCTGCCCTACACCCCTCTCCATCACCTGCTGATGGCAGAACTGGATTTTCCAGCGATCGCTACCAGTGGCAATCTTTCTGATGAACCCATCTGCATTGATGAAGAGGAAGCTCGACAACGCCTCAAAGAAATTGCCGATCTATTCCTCGTTCACAATCGCCCCATAGTCCGCCCAGTAGATGACTCACTTGTACGGATCGTGATGGGAAGAGAAATGGTGCTGCGCCGCGCCAGAGGTTATGCTCCCTTACCCATTCCCAGGCAGGAGCCTGGAAACGAGCCAAAATCCAAAATCCTAGCAGTTGGGGCACATTTGAAAAACACAATTGCAATAGCCCTCAAAGATCAAATCTTCATCAGTCAACACATTGGTGACTTAGAAACCCCCCAAGCCTTTGAAGCCTTTGAAAAGGTTATTTCCAGCTTTAAACAACTCTATGAATTTCAACCAGAAGCGATCGCCTGTGATGCTCATCCTGATTACCTGTCCACTCAATATGCCCGCAGCACAGGCATTGTGCCTATTCCCGTACAGCATCACTATGCCCATGTTCTCGCTTGCATGGCAGAAAACCAACTCTTAGGCAAAACCGTGCTAGGAGTTGCCTGGGATGGCACTGGTTATGGTTTGGATGGCACGATCTGGGGCGGCGAATTTCTGTTAGTATCTCCCAAGGCGCAGAAACCGTTTCAACGGGTTGCCCATTTGCGTCAGTTTCCGCTTCCAGGAGGCGATCGCGCCGTTAAAGAGCCCAGAAGAGTCGCACTCGGATTACTCTATGAACTTTTTGGAGATGAACTGTTTGCCGAGCAAAAACTATGTAAACAACTTCTTCAAGCCTTTTCTGAGCAAGAGTTAGGTATTTTGTCAAGAATATTGCCAAAAAACTTTAATACTCCCTTGACTTCTAGTATTGGGCGGTTATTTGATGGTGTTGCTGCAATTATCAATTTATGTAAAGTTGCCAGTTTTGAAGGACAAGCAGCCATGCAGCTAGAATTTGCTCTGGATGGCATCCAAACAGATGAAACTTACCCAATCTCCTCTTCAGTCTCCATCGTCATCGATTGGCAATCTATAATTTTAGGTATACTAGATGATGTAAGTAATCAGATATCAGTCAGCATCATCTCGGCAAAATTTCACAATACCCTGGTTGAAATAATTGTCAGAGTTGCTCAAGAAATTGGAGAAGAGCGAGTTGTCCTCACTGGGGGCTGTTTTCAAAACAAATATTTAACCGAACGAACTATATACAGACTGAAAATGGAAGGCTTCTGTCCTTACTGGCATCAGCGAGTTCCCCCTAACGATGGTGGAATTGCCTTTGGACAAGTCATAGCCGCAATTAACCTGAATTGGTGATTAACAGTGTTATGTGTTTAGCAATTCCTGGAAAAATTCTGAGTATCACAGGAGATGATCCACTGCTGCGTAGTGGTAAAGTCAGCTTTGGAGGTGTTGTCAAAGAAGTTAGCCTCGCCTATGTCCCCGAAGCGCAAGTTGGACAATATGTCATTGTCCATGTTGGTTTTGCTATTAGCATCGTTGACGAGGCTGAAGCCCAAGAAACTTTGGGATATTTGGAAAAAATGCAGGCTTTCGCAAATAGCTACTGATTGGCATTTTTGAGGTTTCTCCCCCGCACCCTGCTCCCTGCTCCCCCGCAGTCTCAACTGCGCAGCAGCGTCGCGCTGCGTAGCAGGGACGAAGTCTAGACTACCGACAAATTTTTGTTAACCGAGCAGTATTGGGGAGAGAGGGTGATATAGCCCACATTTCGCACTTCAAGGTAAAGTATAAGATAGCACAGAGGGCGATGCTCGCTCCGCTGCGCACGCTAGGCTAATGCTATCTCACCAAGATCGTTGAGTAAAAATACTTAGCTCCTATAGCGTACTTCAAGTCGCAACATAAAAAAATATAGAGAGCGATGCATATTGACACGACCCGAGTTAATCGAAGATAATTAAAGATTGTATGTCTAATTCCTGCTCGGACCAGGTTGAGACATCCCAAAAGCAGAAAACAAGCTGAAGTGTAAGTCTAAGAAGTTGCTTCTTGTCAGACTTCAGACTTCAGACTTGATTTTGAGCTACCTGTACGGCAATTTATCAAGAAAATTCCATGAGCTACGCAATTATTGAAACTGGGGGCAAGCAACTGCGCGTCGAACCCGGTCGCTTTTATGACATTGAGCTACTTCATGTAGACCCACAAACAAGCTACAAGATTGATAAAGTCTTGCTTGTACATCACGAAGACGAGATTACCATCGGTCAACCTTTTATTGAAGGAGCGACAGTAGAAGGTACGGTAATGGAACATCGGCGAGGGCGCAAAATACTCGTCTACAAGATGAAGCCGAAAAAGAAAACCCGAAAAAAGCGGGGACATCGCCAGGAACTCACTCGCCTGATGGTTAATTCTATTAGCATGAATGGTTCCGTCCTGGCTGCTGCTCCTATGGAGACAGAAGAGGCTGAAGAAGCACCCATTCAAGACTCTACAACCGCCCCTGAGACAGAGGAAACTGCTGAAACTATCTCAGAATAGAATAGATAAAGATAGAGGAGGAGATTATGGCTCATAAGAAAGGAACTGGTAGTACTCGCAACGGCCGTGACTCAAAAGCCAAGCGACTAGGCGTTAAACGCTATGGAGGTCAGGTGGTTAAAGCTGGCAATATTCTAGTACGTCAGCGCGGCACCAAATTCCACCCCGGAAAAAATGTCGGTCGTGGCAATGATGACACATTGTTTGCCTTGATTGATGGCATTGTCACCTTTGAACAAAGGGATAAAACACGCAAGAAAGTCAGCGTCTACCCTGTGCCAGTTGATGTCTCCCCAGAGGCTGAACCTGCTGTAGTGTAAGTGGAAATTTTAATAAATTTTGGCTTATCTGTCAATGGGTAACTCCTACTGAAATTAACAGGCACCTATCAAGGGAGCCTGTTAATTTAACAATTTGGGGAGTTTGATACTAAATCCCCTTTGATACACGAATGTCGGAATTGTGGGTATACTTCCTCTGTAAGACTATAATTTTGTGAGTATAGGGTAAATAATGACAGATTGGTCCAGGCTTTTTTACCGTAAATTTCGACCTGCATTTCGTGAAATAGAACGCTTAGAAAACAGAATATATCAACAAGATAGTCTTTTGATATTCAAATGGCACAGGTATACTATAGATGAATTAATCAACTCAGAACACCATTACAAAATAGATTCAATTACCAGGAAAATAGGTGACGATGCGACTGTTTGGTACAAGAGAGGTGAAATGCCACAAGATGGTCAGATAATCTATGAAAATAAGAAGTTCGATCTTGAAGAGGCTCTTCATAAAGTAAATCTGCAAATTGAAAGACGAAGACCAACTTTGTGGGAGCAAGCTACAGGAGTATTTAATGAGTTTGTTCAAAGAGTAATGCATAATTTGCCTGAGCTTATACGTACTCCACTGGAAAATATGGTACTTGAAATTATAGGTTTGCCTATTATTGGATTTTTAGGAAGGATGCTGCTACCAACACAAAAGGATGAAACAAAGCTTTTA
>JBFRWF010000059.1:0-15665 GCA_051439465.1 Xenococcaceae cyanobacterium
TTCCATGGGGAGCGGGAGTGGGGGAAATATCACCATCAATAGCGGCGGAAGTGTTGATACATCCACAGGGGTTATCCTCTCTGGTTCTTTAGGTGGTCCTGGAGGAACGGTTAATATCACTGCCACAAACGATATTAATACAAGCGCAATCGCATCAGCTTCCTTGAGTAGCAATGGGGGAAATATCACCCTGACGAGCACCAATGGTTCGATTGATACCACAACACCGAGCAGCATTGCCACACTTGATGGCTTTCAAATACCTCAGGGTTTAAATTCTTTTTCTTTTTCTAATTCTGACAACGGAGGCGCGATCACTCTTAATGCTGCTGGCAACATCACCACTGGCACAATCAATTCCAGCGGCAGTTCTGGAAATGGGGGAAATATTACCATCAATAGTAGCAATGGTGCTATTGACACTAGCGCTGGCTCACTAAACTCTAGTTCTAATTCCGGTTCTGGGGGAGAGATCAACCTCACCAGTAGCAACAGCTCCATCTCCACAGCCGATATCAACAGTTCTGGAGCTAGCGGCGGCAACATCACCATTGATGCCTCCACTACCATCACCACTGGCACAATCAATTCCAGCGGTAGTTCTGGAAATGGCGGCAACGTTACCCTTGACCCCAGCGGTAACATTACAGTTACCAGCATCAACGCCCAAGGCGGCGGCAGCGGCACCGGTGGGAACGTAGATATCACCACAGAGCAATTTTTCCAAGCCACTGGCACTTTTACAGACCGGAATGGTTTAACCGCCAGCATCTCCACCGCTGGTGGTAATGGAGGTGGTTCGATTACAATCCGCCACGGTGGCAATGGTATCACTCCCTTTGTGCTTGGGGATGCAACCACAAATGGCACTGCTGGAGCGATTACCAGCGGCACCTTCATGATTGTGCCTAATCAATCCTTCCTCTTCACTGAAAGGCAGGGCAACATTTCAATCATTTCCATAGAGGAGCCACCAACCGACGATAGGGTTGAGCTTCTTGAGATTGCCCGGGAAGATAGTGACCCCACAGACTCTGCTCCGATATCTACTCCTCCAATCCCAGTTGCAACACTGCCGCCAACCATACCCGTCATAAAATTTGAAGAAGCACGGGAGCTCCTGAGGGAAATCGAACGGGAGGCGGCAGTGAAACCAGCATTGATCTATGTCAGTTTCACTCCCCCAGGAATTGAGCAGGACTTTGCCCGGCTTGAGGCAGGCAACACATCAGAGTATGATGAAACTCTAGATCTGCCAGAGCAATCTCAGCTTACCCTATCCGTTCCGCCTGCGCCTAGCGATGAACTAGAACTGTTAGTGGTTACTCAGGAAGATGAACCGATTCGCGTAAAGGTTCCTGGGGCTACCCGCGAGCAGGTCGAGCAAGTGGCTGAGGAACTGTATAGGCAAGCTCAAAACTCCAGATCGAAGAAGAAGGACTATCAAGCCCCCGCCCAACAACTATATCAGTGGATCATTGAACCCCTAGAGGCACAACTCAAGGAAAAAGAGATTGAAAACCTGCTCTTTGTCATGCCCTCTGGCTTGCGTTTAGTGCCATTAGCCGCCCTCTATGACGCCAAAACTAATCAGTACATGGCCCAAAAATATAGTACTGGATTTGCCCCCAGTCTGAGCCTCACCGATGCCCGCTACCAGGACATCAAAGACGCGCCCGTCTTGGCTCTAGGGGCTTCTGCATTTGCTCCTGACCAGAAGCAAAGTAAGCTGCCAGCGGTAGGGATTGAAGTGCCACTAATCGTCGATGAGATTCGCGACGGCAAGTTCATCCTCGACGAAGAATTTACCTTGAAGAATCTCAAAGAAAGCCGCCAAGAAAATCCTTTTCCAATCATTCACCTCGCGACCCATGCCGACTTCCAAACAGAAGACCCCGAAAAAATTTACATCCAGCTTTATAACGAAAAACTGGATTTCGAGGAATTCCGAGCACTGGGTTTGGATAAACCTACTGTGGAATTGTTAGTGATTTCTGCCTGTCGCTCGGCTTATGGTGCTCCCAAAGCGGAATTGGGCTTTGGGGGATTAGCAGCGCAAATCGGGGTCAAGACGGTAATCGCCAGTCTCTGGTACGTGGGGGACACAGGCACTTTGGCGTTGATGACGGAGCTTTATAGTCAGCTCTCTACTGCCTCGATTAAAGCAGAGGCCTTGCGACTGGCTCAGGTGTCAATGATTGAAGGGCAAGTGAAAAAAGAAGAAGGTGAGATCCGTGGCACCAGGCGCGGCGTCCCCTTGCCAGAGGAGATAGCTGGCATTGAAGAGGATTTGTCCCATCCGTTCTATTGGGCAGCCTTTACGATGATTGGTAGTCCTTGGTAGGTTTGTCGAAAGTTATTAGTCATTAGTTTACGAAAAACTAATGACTAATGACTAAGACTAGAAGTTAGAAATTACACTAAAGTAAAATCCATCATCCTGAACATTGTCGCCCCGGAAATCCAAGTCAATCAGGGGGGGAGCATAATCCAGCCGCAGGTTGAGTCCCTTCACCGGCTGCAACAACACCCCCAAACCCAGGCCAGCGATAAACCTCTGGCCTTCTATTATGGAATTGGGATTATCACCAACATTCCAGACTCCGCCCATATCAAAAAAAGGTGCCAGGATCAAAACTGGTTCCCTTGCTTTATTTCGCACTACAGTAATCCGGTCTTCAACAGAAAAGCGAACACCATTGTCAGCAGTCAGAACATTTTGCCGATAGCCTCGCACCGATTGACCACCGCCAATCACAAATTGTTCGGAAGGGAATAAGGGATCCGGTGTCAGCTGGAGGTCTAGTTGAACAATTAAAAAGTTATTTTCATTGACAAGTTGCACCCGCTGTACCTGACCCAGCCAGCTGAAGAATTTACCACCGGGAATCGGGGAAGGATTTGTAGTAGCATCAAATAAACCGGTGCCGAGACGAAACTGAGAGCGGAATGCCCAAGCCCCAGAGGTATCGCGACGAGTATAGTCCTGTCCAAAATTAAAGACACTGGTTTTGGTTACTCCGTCTGCTTCAGGTCCAAAACCAAAAGGCGTAGGACCAGCAAAAGTAAAGGTCTGACGGTCCCGATAGACAAAGCCTAAAGATAAAGCCAATTCTTCACGAGGTGTGCGTATTAACGGCTGTCGGTAGGCAATTTCATACCGCTCAGATTCTCCCTGAATCTCTAGCACATCAAAAGGCTCCTGAACGACTTTATTGCGATCGATCAAGGTTCTCAATTCCAGGGTGCCGTTCTTCGCGTTGAGGGGGGTTCGATATCGTAACTCCAACCTGTAAGTACCATCGAGTGTCTCTGTCCTTGGACGATAGGAAGCAGCAATTTCATCTCCAAGGCCAGTGAAGGCGCGATAGAGCAAGTTGAGACCTAATCGTTCACCACCAACACTAGGAGGAGAATAGTTATCATAGCCCAAGTTACCCACAAAGGGGTTGGCTTCAGTGACGCGCACCGTCAGAATACTCTTACCCACCCCAGTTCCTGCTCTCAGACTTGCTTCTATATTCTTAAACAGGGGATCAGTCCGTAGCAGTCGCAATTGGTCTTCGAGCTTAGGGGTATTCAGGGGTGTACCAGTACCCAGTTGTACCCGCGAACGAACATAATTTCTCAGCCGTTGTGTTCCTTCAATCTCAATTTCTTCCACACTCCCTTCAATAATCTGGATTTCCACGCGACCGGTAGGCAGAGAAGCTTCTACGAGAACTGCTCTTGAGGTGAGGAAGCCCTGATTTAAGTACAATTGGGTGATGGTATCGACAACTTCTTGGAGCTTTTCACGAGTGACGGTTTCTCCTTCCAGGGGTTGAGTAATGCCATTGATTTCTCCTTCAAGGACGGTGTTTCCTATGACTTCAATTTTTTCAACTAGAATCGTAGTTGAGTAAGGAGCTGAGGTGGGGGGGGCTGGTGTCAGTTCCGACACCAGGATGAACTTAGGCGGTGCAACTGGCGTGGCTTGCTCTAAGCGATCTTCATGATGATCGCCCTTATTATTTGTCTTTGCCAGTTGCTCAAGGGTGTCACTTTCTAACGAAGGAGCAGACCTGACTACTTTATCTGAATCTTGGTCAATTGGCGTAAGGCTAGCGTAACATGGAGTAATACAAGATAAACCCACTAGGGGGAAAACTGAAAACAAATACCACACACATTTCAGTAGGGAGGGACGAGTAATGAATTTGAACGAGCTGTTTACCATTTCAGCGTCTGCCTGTTAAAAACTTCATCTTGGTTTCTTGTCTGAGGAACGTATAATGATTATACAACAAGATGGTTTTTGTTTCTTAAGAATCAAGACAATGCAATTCTTACACAAAGAAAGAATACCCAAGACACTTTCAACAAGTTTAGAGGTCAAGGGAAATCCTATTTCTAGATAAGTCCAAAAAAAGCCAGCATTAGTTAAGGACTAATTTGCACTAATTCATATAAATCTTATGCTTGAAATAATAGGTGCGCGCTATAAAATCGTCAAAGCACTAGGGCGGGGAGCATTTGGTCAAACCTATATCGCTGAAGATATACAAAGACCTAATGCTCCGAAGTGCGTCGTCAAACAGCTTAAACCAATGGCAAACGATGAATCGACTTTGAAGGAAGCTAGAAGACTATTCATCCAAGAAGCCAGAATACTTTCTCAGTTAGGCGATCATCCTCAGATTCCCGAACTATTAGCTTACTATCAAGACGAATTATATTTAGTTCAGGAATTCATTGATGGTAATGACCTCAGCCAAGAAATACAGAAGGGCACGCGGTTAAGTGAAGCTGCGGTCATTAAACTTTTACAGGATATCCTGGAAATCTTAGCATTTGTCCACGATCAGAACGTCATCCACCGGGATATTAAGCCTGCCAATTTAATCAGACGCGCTTCAGACAGCAAGTTAGTATTGATTGACTTTGGGGCTGTCAAAGAAATCAGGGGTTTGCAGACTAACATCCAAGGACAGACGGCTTTCACCGTTGCCATTGGCACTCCTGGCTATATGGCACCCGAACAACAGAGAGGAAAGCCATGTAAGGGCAGTGATATCTATGCCTTGGGTATGATGGCAATCCAAGCCTTAACTGGAATATCCTCAAGCAAATTACAAGAAGATTCACGCACTGGCAAGGAGATCTTGCGACAAGAAGCGCGGGTAAGCAAAAAGTTAGCAGCGATCGTAGACAAGATGGTGCGCTTTAATTGGTCAGAGCGCTACCAATCAGCAGCAGAAGTTCTCAAGGACTTGGCTCCCCTAACCCCTAGAAAATTATCAAAGAGGGGCATTTTAGTGAAAGTGGGAATAGCAAGTGTTGCTCTAGTGTTTGGAATAGCATTATTCCCGTATGTCAGAGCCATTTATTTATTTAATATAGCTAATAGGTTACTCGAACAGGGAGAATACTCTGAAGCGATCATAGTTTATGACCAGTTGCTGGAAATACTTCCCAGGTCGGAGCAGACTTGGGTCGCCCGAGGCTATGCACTTAGTAAATTAAACCGCACTGAAGAGCAACTCCTCTCGTGTAATCAGGCGCTGGACATTGACCCAATATTTGTTGAAGCCCTGAATTGTCGAGGACTGGCTTTACACGACTTGGGTAGATACCAGGAAGCAATTGATACCTATAAGAAGCTCCTAGATTTGAAACCTGACTTCTATGACGGATGGAATAACATGGGCGAAAGCCTATTAAAACTTAAGCGCTTTGAAAAAGCACTTGCTGCTTTTGATAAAGCTATTCTCTACAAACCGGACTACATCTTTGCCTGGCACAATCGCGCCAAGTCACTATTTGAAATGAAGCTATACCCAGAAGCGATCGCGGCTTATAGTCAAACTATTCAACTAGACCAGAACTACCATTATGCCTGGCTTGGTCGTGGTAATGCCCAAAGGTTCTTGGGGCGCTATCAACTCGCCATATCCGACTATAAAATAGCGATTCAAATTAACCCCGATAACCCTGAAGCCTTCTATAGCAAAGCTTTAGCGCACATGGGATTGCAGCAGTGTAAAGAAGCGCTCAAAGCCTTGGAGAAAGCGATTAAAATTAAGCCCGACTACACTGCAGCAATAAGGAAGCGAGAGGAATTACTCCCAAAATGTTTTCTTTGAGGTAAGGATTCTATGGAGGATTTTAAGTTATCTGTTAGACTCTCTCGGTTATCTCCTGGGATATGTCCCCTCTTTCTGCCCTCACGAACTTGGAAGCGACCCTTGAGATCAAATCCGTTTAATTAGGGGTTGCTGAAAAAAGCTGAAACTTTTAGAAGAAAAGGCTTAACTTACTCTGTTAGATTAAAAGGGGAAGAAACCAAAAGGTAGTTTGAAAACACCCCTGTCAATAATCCTCTGCTGTCTCCAATCCTCACTAAAAATGTCCTTAGACACCTTCTCAGGGTTATCTGTTTCCAGAGTAAATAGCACTCGGTCTGATAAAATGCAGTTCCTTTTAATTTCCTCAACGCACACCGTAAGCTGATTTGAATTATCTGGTCCCTTGTCTAAAACAAGGGACATGTTTTTCAGCTCGCCATTGTCATAGTAATTCTGCAACTTGGCAGCAACAGTCTGACAGAGTTCCTGAGCTTTGGTGAAATCGGGGAAATGCTGAGTAACCCAGCGGAGCACGTGTTGGTCTTTCTGGCTGCCTGGCTCAAAAATGCGAGCGACTGTAATTGGTGTACCGCTGCTCGTCTCACAAATAAAGCTTATGCTTGTTTCTGAGGTGAGCGCAGACTGTGTGCTTGTTTCTTGGTTTTCTGGAATCGGCGTGCTTTCTTCTGGTGTGGATGGACGATCCCAGCCCTTGTTTCCACCCGACCAAGAGTTATGAGTATTGCTGAAGCTTGCTGTAGCACTCAGTGCCAGAGCTATTGCCGCCAAAACTGATGAAACCAATTTAAATTTCATGACAATTATTACTCGAATGTGATTTAACAAAATATTAAGGTTATTAAGAGTGGGTAAACGTTAACTTATGACTTAATTACCAGGTTTTATCTGGGGCAAATTTTTCCTATAAATCTTGATAATTGAATTGTTGGCTCCCCCTCTTCCTGCTCTCACAAAGTTAGAAGCTACCCTTGAACCGTAAGGTCAAGGGTGATACTTCACTTATCTGTTAGATTAAAAGGGCAAGAAACCGAAAGGTAGTTTGAAAGCTCCCCTTGTCTGTATCGGGCTCAAATCCTCACTAATCATGTCATTAAGCACATCCCTTGGGTTATCTGTGGTTTCCAGAGTAAATAGCACTCGGTCTGGAGTGCAGCTACTATCTTGATTTTCCTCAACGCACACCACAGGCTGATCTAAAACAAGGGACATGTTTTTCAGCTCGCCAGTGTCATAGTAATTCTGCAACTTGGCAGCAACAGTCCGACAGAGTTCCTGAGCTTTGCTGGAATCGGGAAAATGCTGAGTAACCCAGCGGAGCACGTGTTGGTCTTTCTGGCTGTCTGACTCTGAAATGCGAGCGACTGTAATTGGTGTACCGCTGCTCGTCTCACATCTGAAGCTTATGCTTGTTTCTGAGGTAGGCACAGACTGTTTGCTTGTTTCTTGGTTTTCCGGAATCTGCTTGCTTTGTTCTGGTGTTGACGGACGATCCCAGCTCTTGTTTCCACTCGACCAAGAGTTATGAGTATTGCTGAAGCTTGCTGTAGCACTCAGTGCCAGAGCTATTGCTGCCAAAACTGGTGAAATCAATTTAAATTTCATGACAATTAGTCCTCGAATGTAATTTAACAAAGTATTAAGATTATTAAGATTGGGGAAACTTTAACTTATGACTTAATTACCAGGTTTTGTCTGGGACAAATTTACCCATAAATCTTGATAATTGCAAGAACATAATGTCGATGAGGGCAAAAATTGGTAAAGCTAATGATAAACTCACCTCCAGGATAGCATTGACTTCCCTCAATCGCCAATGGCCAATCTGCCTAAATTCTACGTATCTTTGTTCTGATATAGCTACCTACAAAGCGGCACTGGAACATTCCGGATTATTCCCTGGATTTTTTGGCGCAAAAGTGAGATGCTCCCGACTTTCGGTTGGTTTGCTTGTTATCGGCGACTAACAGGGTGTTGGTTTTTGTTAAAATTCTTCACATAATTGACTTTCCAGGCAGATCCTAGTTAGGTGTTTACAAGTGTTCGATGTCTTCTGAGCCGACCAATATCAGTAGATCGAAAAGTTAATGGTCAAGACTGCAAGGGAGCAGGGAGCGGGGGAAAGGGAGAGAATTTACGTAGCAACTTAGCTGTGCTACCCTAGAAAAGTTGTCTAAATTCGCACATTCAGGACTTCGGGTGTTTCTCAAGGGAAATCCACCTGGATGGAGGATAAACCCGAATTAGGAGTCAAAAAATTATGCCAGTCATTTCACTAGCTGAACTACTAGAGTCAGGGGTTCACTTTGGACATCAGACCCGCCGCTGGAACCCGAAAATGGATCCATACATCTACACTGCCCGCAACGGTGTCCACATCATTGACTTGGTGCAGACAGCCCAACTGATGGAAGATGCCTACGAATACATGCGCACCGCATCTGAACAGGGCAAAAGGGTTCTTTTTGTCGGCACCAAGCGTCAAGCAGCCGGAATTATCACTCAAGAAGCCTCCCGTTGTGGAGCTTACTACGTCAACCAGCGCTGGCTGGGAGGAATGCTCACCAACTGGGAGACAATTAAAGCACGGGTAGAGCGATTAAAAGAACTAGAGAAACTCGAAGGGGATGGAAGCATCGACAAACGCCCGAAAAAAGAGGCTTCTGTCCTACGCCGGGAACTGGGAAAACTCCAGAAATATCTCGGTGGCATCAAAACGATGCGTAAACTTCCCGATATTGTAGTAATCGTAGACCAGCGACGGGAATATAATGCCATTTTAGAATGCCAAAAACTGGGAATTCCCATTGTCTCGATGTTAGACACCAACTGCGATCCCGATTGCGTCGATATTCCCATTCCCGCTAACGACGATGCCATCCGCTCAATTAAGCTCATCGTCGGGAAGTTGGCAGATGCCATTTACGAAGGTCGTCATGGTCAACTCGAATCAGAAGAAGACTACGAAGAATTTGAAGAGGGGATGGAAGACATGGATTACGTAGACGAGGATGAAGAAGGGGAATGGTCAGAAGATAATTTAGACAGTGAGGAGGACTCCGACATCGAAGAATAATAGTCAGCATGTAATCATGTTTATAGATTAGGAACAAAAGCAAGATGGCGGAAATATCGGCAAAACTCGTCAAAGAGCTACGTGAAAAAACCGGCGCTGGTATGATGAACTGTAAAAAAGCGCTGAAAGAAAATGATGGGGATCTCACCAAAGCCACTGAATGGCTTCGGCAAAAGGGAATCACCTCGGCAGAGAAAAAAGCAGGTCGTGTTGCTACCGAAGGGTTGATAGACAGCTACATCCACACTGGAGGACGCATCGGTGTCTTAGTGGAAGTTAACTGTGAAACTGACTTTGTTGCCCGTCGCGAAGAGTTTAAAACCCTGGTACGCAACATTGCCATGCAAATTGCTGCCTGCCCTAATGTGGAATACGTTAAGATAGAAGACATCCCAGAAGAACTAATCCAAAAAGAAAAAGAAATTGAGATGGGTCGGGATGATCTGGCTAAGAAACCGGATAACATCAAAGAAAAGATTGTTCAGGGTCGGATTCAAAAACGCCTGAAGGAACTTTCTTTGTTGGCTCAGCCATACATTCGCGACCAAAGCATCACAGTTGAAGAGTTGGTCAAACAAACTATTGCCCAACTGGGAGAAAACATTCAGGTGCGTCGCTTTACTCGCTTTGTCTTAGGTCAAGGGATTGAAAAAGAATAGTCTGAAGTCTGAACTGCGAAGCAGCGACGAAGTCTAGTCTGAAGTCTGAACTGCGAAGCAGCGACGGGCTGCGTCAGCAGGGACGAAGTCTAGTCTAGTCTGAAGTCTGAAGTCTGAAAGGGAGTTATCGTTCATCACTTCAGACTTCAGTTTAATTTAGCCTTTTTGTCTTCAATTTCTATTGCTGAAGACTACAAATTGGGGAAGTATGGCAAGAGCAATTCAGCAAATTAAGCGGGAATTAGCCGCACTAGAAGAGATAGTATCAAATCTTGGAGTCGAACTCGGCAGAATCTATGCTAAATACCTAAGTTTATTGAGTCAGTCAGTGCGAAAGCAGTTGGTTTTGGCAAGCTATCAGATTTGCACTCAGGCATATCCGGAGTCGTTTCTTAGTTTATCTTTCAATCAACGACAAAAACTCCAGGAAAACCTGCGGCAACTAGGTAATAGGGTTCAAACCCAGCTATTCCAATATCTGGAGGAATCAAACCAGTCAGCAGCTCCCCCAAATCTAAATCCTATGGAGCAAATGCTCAGTAAGTTGCAAATTCCTAAGCAACAAGGAGAAAATCAGGTTCAACAACTGTTATCTAGAGAGCAAGAACTACCAGCACCAACTCCAACAAAGGAGATAGAAGTAGGAGAGAATCTTCCAGACACCACTGAAATATCATCACACCTGACCGAATCTACTGGAGCAAAAGTAAGACGCATAAATAATCCAGAAGATTTAGTTCAGTGGCACAAACAAGTAGAACAAGGAATTAATGAAACCTTAGAAAGCCTATCTAGAGAAGCCAACCGCTATCTGCAGCAAGCTAATGTATTACCGAATAAATTGCCAGTCAAAGTCATCGAAATGGCGATGCAGGCAGAGGAAAATAGTTCGACAATTATTAGCGGTTCTCCTAATCTCTTAAATTTAATAATTGAAACTGAAAAGGATGAGCGAACACAAGATTCAAATATAACCAAGATTACAGTGCTTCGACTACAACTATCGGAAATTGAATTTTCTGACCAGACTTTGAGCGCTGAGCGCAATCAGATTCGTAACCTTTTAGAAAGAATTGGGAAAATCCGACAACAGTATCAAAAAAAACAGCGAGAATGTGCAGTTGCTGAAGCAGAAGCTGCATGGCGTTCAAGCTGGTTTGATGATTAGTGATTAGTGATTAGTGATTAGTTTTCTGTTTTTGGTGGACTAAGGACTAAGAACTAAGGACTAAGGACTAAGGACAAATGACTAAGGACAAATGACTAATTCAACAGAAACACCAGATTGGGGAAAATTGCAGAAAGCTCTTTCAGTAGAAGCGGAAAGTGGTTTTACTGACTTGATGGGCAATCAATACCGCTTTAGTGAATTTCTCTGCCTTAGTTTCGGGAAAGTCCCACCAGTAGAAACACTAGCAGAACGCCGCCGTTGGCAGGAAATGGCGACTGCTTTTGCCCGTTATTCTCAGCTAACCCTCCCTCAAAGACAACACCTAGTTGCAGATACTCGCCGCTTTCTCCACCAGCTAAAACAAGCCACAGAAGCACCAAAAGAGCCTCCTAAACCGAAATCACCCCGCACAACTCCTCTGACTTCTTCCTCACCTAGAAATCTGGTAAATCGTCCTGTAACCCTCGACCAACCCCTCATGCAGCTGCCAGAAGTGGGAAGAGGTAAAAGCAGTTATTTAGAACGTCTCGGCTTATTTAAGGTGCGGGACCTTCTCTTCTATTATCCCCGGGACCACATTGACTATGCTCGTCAGGTAAGTATCGCTCATCTGGTACCAGGAGAAACAGTGACAGTGATGGGAACAGTCAAGCGCTGTAACTGCTTTACGAGCCCTAAAAATAAGAAATTAACCATTTTTGATCTATTACTGAAAGATCACACCGGGCAAATCAAGCTCAATCGCTTTTTTGCTGGCACTCGCTTCAGTAATTCAGGTTGGCAGCAAAGGTATAAGCGCCAGTATCGTGTCGGCTCTGTAGTCGCTGCATCTGGATTGGTGAAAAAAAATAAATATGGCATCACTCTGGAAAACCCAGAAATTGAAGTTCTCGACAGTCCTGGGGCGAGCATCGAGTCAATCAAAATTGGTCGGGTGCTGCCTGTTTATCCCTTAACCGAGGGAGTACCAGCGGATTTGGTGAGACGGGCGGTAATTGCCGTATTGCCAGCGGTCGATCAGCTTAAAGACCCACTCCCGGCCAGCCTGCGCAATCAGTACGGGTTGATTGGGTTGAAAGAGGCGATCGCTAACATTCATTTTCCCACTGACCAAGATACCCTCACCCATGCTCGACGGCGATTAGTGTTCGATGAGTTTTTCTACCTCCAGCTAGGATTCCTCCAACGCCGCCAACAGCAACGCCAAACCCAAAATAGCGCTATTCTTGCCCCCACAGGTCAACTGATTGAGCAGTTTAATCAATTACTGCCCTTTGCCTTGACAAATGCACAAAACCGTGTTATAGGAGAAATCCTGCAAGATTTGGAATCCTCCACCCCAATGAATCGCTTGGTGCAAGGGGATGTGGGTTCAGGTAAAACCGTGGTTGCTGTCTTTGCCATCCTAGCAGCGATTCAATCTGGCTATCAAGCAGCACTGATGGCACCTACCGAGGTACTAGCAGAACAACATTACCGCAAGTTAGTCGGCTGGTTCAACCTTTTACACCTACCAGTAGAATTGCTGACAGGTTCCACCAAAACCTCCAAACGTCGGGAAATCCATGCTCAACTAGAAACGGGGGAATTACCCCTGTTAGCGGGGACTCATGCCCTAATTCAAGACACTGTGAACTTCCAGAAGCTGGGTTTAGTAGTTATTGATGAACAGCACCGCTTTGGGGTAGAACAAAGGGCGCGTTTGCTTTCCAAAGGACAGTCTCCCCACGTTCTGACGATGACTGCTACACCTATCCCCCGAACCCTAGCTCTGACATTACACGGGGATTTAGATGTTAGTCAAATTGATGAGATGCCCCCTGGAAGACAGGCAATTCATACTTCGATGGTAACAGGGAGGGAACGCACCCAAGCTTACGAACTCATCCGACGAGAAGTTGCTCAAGGGCGGCAAGCCTATATTATTTTGGCAATGATTGAGGAATCAAACAAGCTGGATGTTCGTGCAGCAGTGGAGGAACATAAACGGCTTTCTGAAAGTATCTTTCCAGGGTTTCAGGTGGGATTACTTCATGGTCGCATGAGTTCGGCCCAGAAGGATGAAGCGCTTAATGCTTTCCGCGACAATGAGACGCAAATTATTGTTTCTACTACGGTGATTGAAGTTGGTGTTGATGTTCCTAATGCGACAGTGATACTAATTGAGAATGCAGAACGTTTCGGCTTATCTCAATTGCATCAATTACGAGGTCGTGTGGGTCGTGGTACAAATAAATCTTATTGTTTATTAATGAGTAGTAGTAAAACCCCAGATGCCCGTCAGCGATTGGGAGTGTTGGAACAGTCTCAGGATGGCTTTTTTATCTCTGAGATGGATATGCGTTTTCGAGGACCTGGTGAGGTGCTGGGTAAGCGTCAGTCAGGGTTGCCGGATTTTGCTTTAGCAAGTTTAGTTGAAGACCAAGAGGTGTTAGTTTTGGCAAGGAATGCGGCGGAGAAATTGATACTTGCTGATGCAACTCTCAAGGGTATGCCTTCTCTGAAGAAGGAGTTGGAGGCACGTTATCAGCGGATGCTGGGTGGGGAGATATTGACTTGATGGCTATCAGCTGACGGGGTGACAACCCCGCCAAATCCCTGACTGGGCTTGGTTTAAGCTTAGTTAAATTGACTACTGAATCAAGTCGATTGACAAGCTTATTGAGAATGAACTCCCAGAGCGATCGCCAGTAAAAGAAAATGATAATCATTAAAATATTTAATATTGAAGTTAAATAGAGCAACAAAGGTTGATTTGTTTATGAAATTACCTAATGGTCCAAAAACTCCACGTATTTTGCAGTTGATTCAATGGATTCGCGATCCTTTAGGCTACATGGAAGCCTGTAATGAGAAGTATGGGGATATTTTTACAGTTAGATGGAGCCAGCAACCAAGAGTGATGGTTAGTCACCCCCAAGCAATGCAGGAGATGTTGACTAGCGATCGCTTGACAGCGCCAGGTTATACCAACAAGATACTTAGACCATTACTGGGAAATAACTCCTTATTTTTGCTCAATGAAGAGTCTCACAAACGGCAGCGCAAGCTCTTGATGCCCCCATTTCATGGGGAAAGAATGTTTAACTATGGTCAGTTAATTTGCGATATTACTAAAAGAGTTGCTGGCCAGTGGGTGACTAACAAGCCTTTCCCAATCCGGGAAACGATGAAAGAGATTACTATGAGCATAATCTTGCAAGCGGTGTTTGGCTTGTATGAGGGGCAGCGTTTCCAACAGATCAAGACACTTCTGACTACCCGACTAGAGATGACAGCTACTCCTCTGGGAGCCACCTTAATATTTTTGCCCTTCCTGCAACAGGATTGGGGATCTTGGAGTCCGTGGGGAAGGATAGCCCACAATGTTCGGCAAATTGACTCACTCCTCTACGCCGAAATCAACGAGCGCCGCTCAAAACAAGACCCTGAGCGCACTGACATCCTCAGCTTGTTGCTATCCACTCGCGATGAAGAGGGTCAGGGAATGACGAATGTGGAGTTGCGGGATGAGTTGATGACCCTGTTGGTAGCGGGTCACGAAACCACTGCAACTGCCTTAGCCTGGGCTTTCTACTGGATTCACAAGCTGCCAGAAGTATTTAAAAAGTTGTTTGATGAGCTGGATAGTCTGGGGGATAATCCAGAGCCAATGGCTATTTTCCGACTCCCCTATCTCACAGCAGTTTGTAATGAAACTCTACGCATTTATCCAGTTGCTATGGTGACTTTCCCAAGGGTGGTGAAATCAACTGTAAAGATTATGGGTCATACATTAGAACCTGGTACGGAGGTGTTAGGCTCGATTTATCTGACTCATCATCGTGAGGATCTATACCCAGAGCCTAAGCAGTTTAAACCAGAGCGTTTTCTAGAGCGTCAGTTTTCTCCCTATGAGTATTTGCCCTTTGGGGGTGGGAGCCGTCGCTGTATTGGTATGGCGTTGGCGATGTACGAGATGAAACTGGTATTAGCTACGGTGCTGTCTGGCTGG
Source organism: Xenococcaceae cyanobacterium (assembly GCA_051439465.1). GTDB lineage: Bacteria > Cyanobacteriota > Cyanobacteriia > Cyanobacteriales > JBFRWF01 > JBFRWF01. The sequence goes on from JBFRWF010000059.1 coordinate 15,026, forward strand.
CAGCTTGCCCTAGGGGATAACAAACCTGTGCAAGCCAAACGCCGGGGTTTACTACTAGCCCCCACTGGTGGTGTGAAGATGGTGATGACACAACAGCGTCAGCACCAAGGGCAACCTAGTGAACCTGTTGCTAGCTCAATTTAACACTGGTGCTCCAATCCATATTCCGCACTTCACCGTGGTAAGGTCGTAGAAGAAAGAGGAGAGGAAGATGCGTTAGGTTTACTACAGCAACTGGGTTTAATTCCGGCGCTATAGTATTACAATTACCAAAAGCGCGAGCAAGTGCGAAGCTAAGGCCCGTAGCGATCGCCCTGACCGAAAAAACTTTTCGCTCTACTGATTATTCGTTTTTTTCATTGAGTGAGTATGAACTATCAATTAAGTCTATTAAAACTTGAAGATGAGAGGGTGGTGTGGAAAATGCTGATGTATGCTGCCCATGAATCATCCCTTGAATCTGTCCGCAAACAACCAAATCTTGCGCAATATGTTTCAAACTGGGGGCGAGATGGTGATATGGGTTATGTTGCCTTGCTTGATGGACAACCAGTTGGTGCAGCTTGGCTTCGTTTGTGGTTGAACCAGGAAAAAGGTTTCGGCTACATTAATGATTCTGTACCCGAGCTAGCAATAGCAG
>JBFRWF010000060.1:0-4910 GCA_051439465.1 Xenococcaceae cyanobacterium
AACAGGGAATCGCTGCGCTCAAAGGCAAAAGGCAAAAGGCAAAAGGCAAAAGGCAAAAGGCAAAAGTCAGTAGATCGAAAAGTTACTGGTTAAGGCTGCAAGGGAACAGGGAACAGGGAACGGGGAACGGGGAGGGGGGAGCAGGGGAAGAAAAATATAGAAAATTGATAAAGGGGGTTTTAGACCCTGATTCAGTATAAAATAACCAGAACCCTTACCCCCTGTTGCCTGTTGCCTGTTGCCTGTTGCCTGTTGCCTGTTGCCTATTACCTGTTGCCTGTTGCCTGTTGCCTTTTAAATAAGGTTTTGATTCACAACCCTTTATAGGACTGCTATATGATTGAACCGATTTTTTTCATAACCTGCAGGACTTGATAGAGTTCATTATCAGGTAAAGCATATACAGAGAAATCCGTGGATAAACTATATTGGGCAATAGGTTGCTTTACCAGTTTGATAAAAATGAAGTTATCCCCATTGGTAACTAAGCCAAAGGTAGGTTGTTCAGTATGGGGATTGCCCATCATGTAAGCTAAGACTTGAGGAATGGCGACTGAGAAGGAAAATTTGGTTTGTTTGGATTCAATTAAGGTTAACCAAAACTGGTCCTGCAGAACCAGAATATCAATGCGTCCTTTGTAGATTTTATCTCTCTCTTCAACGACAATTTCTACGGACTTCTCTGCCCGGAGTTTAAAGGGAGGATCGCAGAATCCAGCTAAATATAACAGTGGAGAGATGAGCAGTAGATTAATGGTAGCTTCTGTCAGGCGTCCATCAGCACTGTTGTAGAGATAGCTGTTTCTGATCCGATCTAGGTGTTCCTGTTCAGATTGGATGATTTCAGGGAGGTTTTCATACCATTCAGGGAAAAATTGTAGGTCAGTGTTCCGGCTTAAGTTAAACCGGGTTTCAGCTTCGTGAATTGAGGAAATTTCTTCGGTAACAGTAAGAATTTGGGGCATAGGATTAAAATTATTCGGGGGAAAAGATAACTCAAAACCAAATTTCTTCCCCCGGCGAGTCAACTTCGACGAGATAGCGATCGCGTAGGATTGCTCTAATCTCGGCTACCAACTTAAGGCGGGACACTAGGGAACTTCGGATCAGGGAACAGGGAATAGGGAATATAGTAGTTCTAAATGAGTCGTGGCAAATCAAAACATATATAAACTGTCCCAGCTTAAGTGGATAGCCCTAATCTCAAGAATTGATGTGATATATCCAAGCATCCAAGAGCAGAATCTGCTCAAGATTATAGCCGACAGGTAGTGGGAAGATGATTACATTAATTAAGCTTTGCTTATCTAAACGCGAGTTGCTCGATTAACATTGCTACTTTCCACTTCACGAGCCCTTTTGCCTCGCCAGATCAGGCGGATGGGAGTGCCAGTGAAACCTAACTGTTGGCGGAATTGACGGTCAATATAGCGGCGATAGTTATCGTTAAAGCGTTTGGGATCGTTGACAAATAGAGCAATAGTGGGCGGCTGAGTGCGAATTTGGGTGCCGTAGTAAATTTTCCCCTGACGCCCCTGGCGGTTGGCTGGGGGGGAATGCCAGCTAATGGCTTCTTGTAGCACTTCGTTAATCACGGCAGTACTTACTCGACGACGGTGTTCCTCTGCAGCAGTGTCAACTAAATTGAGGATTTTTTCTACTCGCTTGCCAGTGAGGGCGCTGACAAAAATCGTTTCTGCCCAATCCATGTAATACAAGCGGTCTTGCAGCAGTCTTTTATATTCATAAATGGTATAAGAGTCCTTTTCTACCGCATCCCACTTATTGACTAGAATTACAGCGGCACGCCCTTCGTCCATCACCCGCCCAGCTAGTTTTAAGTCTTGATCTGTGATACCGTCAAGGGCATCGATGACAAATAAGACGACATCTGCACGGCGAATGGCTTTAAAGGCGCGATTAATGCCGAAGAATTCTGCCCCATACTCGACGTTTTTCTTCCTGCGAATGCCAGCGGTGTCAATCAGGCGGTAAGTTTTACCATTTCTTTGTACTACCATATCAATGGCATCGCGGGTGGTGCCGGAAATAGGGCTGACAATGGAGCGATTTTCCCCTGTGAGGGTGTTGAGGAGGCTAGATTTACCGACGTTGGGACGCCCAATGATCGCCACTTTAATCTCTGGGGTGTCTGTTGTGATATCTGTCTGCGGTAGGTGGGTAATTAATTGGTCGAGTAATTCCCCGGTGCCGTTGCCGTGAATGGCGGAGACGGGGTAGGGTTCCCCTAAGCTCAGTTCCCAAAATTGGGCGGCTTGGATGATGCCTTGTTCGACGGATTCACATTTGTTGACGGCGAGGAAGACGGGGACAGATTGTTGACGCAGCCAATCGGCTATTTCTTTATCCCCTGGGGTAGGTCCAGTTTGTCCATCGACGACGAAAATTGCGGCACTGGCTTCGGCGAGGGCTGCCATTGCCTGTTCCCTAATCAGGGGAAAGAATTCGGTGTCGTCGTCAAATACTAAGCCTCCGGTATCAACTACCTGGAAATCCCTGTCTTGCCAGAAGGCGGGGCGATAAGTGCGATCGCGGGTAATTCCTGGTTCATCGTGGACGATGGCTTGTTGATCGCCAGCGAGGCGATTGACAAGGGTTGATTTGCCCACGTTGGGGCGTCCGATAATGGCAACAATTGGCAGAGGCATAGGCAATAGCTCAAAAGGAACTACCTTTAGGGAAGGAAATTCCTTTTTGGCTTGAAGTTCAACTTTATATGATAGCGACTGATGATAGAACTAGCTAGGACTCCTAAGTAGTTGGACAAAATTAAATCCAATGGTGGGGACAAGGCAACAGGCAACAGTGCGCCCAGCGTCGACGTTGGAGGCTGGGCGCAACAGGCAACAGTAGGAAGCTTCAGCGATTTCAACTAGGTTAAAAATGTGTAATTAATTTTGCCTAGGTACTTAACCGAAGAAGACTCCCACTTCGACTAGGGCTGCGGTAAAGGCGGAGATGTAGAAAGACTAAAAGCCAAAGCCAGAAAGAAAGCAATCCTATCAGTGAGAGTAGAAAAACCCCCAGACATTACATTCTCCTGGGGAGACGGATACATAACCAGCCAAGGATGCTTCCAAAAACAATTCACCAACAGCGAATTTCTGGGAATAATAAGACAATACTTCCAACAAGAACCAGAAATAATCGCCCCAGGAATAGCCGTAATTAACCGTGAGCAGTGACAGAATTACAATAATTTATCGCCTCCGTCATTTGATTATAAACTCGAAAGTCTATTTTCATACTCGTGGACTGCATTTGTAGTCCCAAACCCTCGCAGACTTCCATCACCTCCACCCAACTGGCAGTTTGATATTCCTTATCTTCATATTCAGCTACCCTGTCTGAAGCTATCCCCAACCTTTCAGCCAACTCTTTCTGACTAAGTTTAGCAGCTATCCGAGCATGAATGAGAATCTTGGCTAAGTCATTCAAAGAAGTGAGTTTGAACTCCACCTCCTCCGAGCGATCGCTGTATCTAACCCTTTCATACTCTGCAATTTGTTTCCTCAGTTGCTTCAGCATTGTTTGGCATTCCTCTATGTTGATTTGCCTCCGCTGTGGGTTATCCTTCAGACTCTCTATTTTATTGTTCTTTAACTGAGCTATAGTCCGCTCAAATTTCTCCGCCCGCTCCTTAGTATTGTTATACTCAAGATCATTTCTGATAAACATTATTGCCACCTGACTAAATCTATTGCTATAATCCCCTTACGGATATTAGTTCTAAGGAAACAGGGAACAGGGAACAGGGAACAGGGAACAGGGAACAGGGAACAGGGAACAGGGAACAGGGAACAGGGAACAGGGGGGAAGGGATATAGTCATTTTATATATGTTTTGACCACAACTTATGTAGGAATGCTCTACTATTATTTAAGCATAGATTAATTAGTAATGTGACAAAAAAGTTGACAACTGGAAAATGATATCAGAAAACTAATAACTGATAAGTGGTGACTGTAACTGTTATCCAGTCAGCAATTCTTTTAATGCCTCTACCGTCACCCCTAATATGGGCGCGGCTGCTGTTAAAATGCTCTCATCTTTGGTAGTTTGATAGATGCGTGTAAGTCCAGGTAATGAAAAAGTTTCTAAACTATACTTGTCATTAAAATCAGAGTAAATCTGTAAAGCTTGCAGATAATTTGCTTTCGCCTCCTCATATTCCCCTAATTCTTCGGCAACCCTTCCCAACTGGTGGTAGGTGCCGGCTTGCTCATAGCGATCGCCATATTCAATCAAGATAGACAGAGCTTGTTGAAAATGGCGGCGCGCCTGCTCAAATTCCCTCAATTCTTCGGCAACCATACCCAACTGGTGGTAAGAATAGTGTTGGTTGTATCGATCACCGTATTCAATCCAGATTTCCAGAGCCTGCTGATAGTTACGTTGTGCTTCCTCAAACTCTCGGAATTCTAAGGCAACATTTCCCAGCCAGTGGTAGGTGGAGGCTTGGGAATGGCGATCGCCATATTCAATGAAGATAGACAGAGCTTGTTGATAATGGCAGCGCGCCTGCTCAAATTCCCTCAACTCTTGGGCAACTATTCCCAAATGGTGGTAGGATCTGGCTTGGGAATAGCGATCGCCATATTCAATTAAGATAGACAGAGCTTGTTGATAATGGCGGCGCGCCTGCTCAAATTCCCTCAATTCTTCGGCAACAATTCCCAACTGGTGGTAGGTGGTGGCAATTCCTGACTGCTTCTGCCTCTCTTCTACACCGCTGAGTGTTTGGTATAACTTGGCAACTTTCTCATAAGACTCTCTTGCTTTCTGGTAATCCTTTGTCTGCCAGTAACAATATGCCAGCCTCTCCAGTGCCATCACTATATGAAAACCTATTCTACCAGTCCTCAATTCAGATGGATAAGCCTCATGTG
>JBFRWF010000061.1:0-4017 GCA_051439465.1 Xenococcaceae cyanobacterium
TACCAGTTACCAGTTACCAGTTACCAGTTATTAGTTTTCAGGTGTTTGGTAACTGTTCCTGGTACTGGTAACTGAAAAAAGCTGGTAACTGGTCACTGATCACTGGTAACTGTTGAAAGTGATATGCGTAGCCATCTTTTCTTTGAACAGGCTTGCAGTATTTGTAACTAATCCCTTGAACCAGTCCGCACTTAGTTGAAATGTTAAAACTCCCAGTGGCGCGGGTTGCTACTCGACCAACATAAGTACCTATTTTTTTCCCTAAAGGGACAACAGCTCTCACAATATCCCCCGTCTGAAAGCCTTTATGAATCTTGTGCCTAGAACAATGACGGATTGGGAATCCGTATTTATTGGTACGACATGATTGACGAGTTCCATGACCTTTAGCTGAAATTAGCAGAGGCTTTTGGACTAAATCAATCAACTTTTCTGGCGTTGATTTCCCAACACAAGCAGCATCCAACCAGTGAGTCTGGGGTAACATCCTACCTAGGTTCCTGACATTCATTGGTAATTGGTCATTAGTCATCAATCATTAGCCATTAGTCATTAGTTTTTGGTGAACTAATGACTAATAACTAGGGACTAAGGGCTAAGTCACGCTAAAGACAACCACAAAACCCAAGACCGCTCCAAAAACGATCAGAGCATAGAATTGGGCGCGACCATTCTCCAGGTATTTCAAACCTTCGCCACTCACAATTGTGAATAAGCCAGTCAAGTTGACTGCGCCATCGACTACTCGATAGTCCACTTCCATGATTTGTCGTGCCAAGCGGCGACAACCCTGGACAAAGGCAACATCGTAAATCTCGTCGAAGTACCACTTATTCAGAGATAGCTGATAGAGAGACGTATATTTTTGGGCGATCGCAACGGGGTCGATCTTGGTCAGTAGATACATCAAACAGGCAATGGTAATGCCAATTAAAGCAATAACCACAGAACTACCCGCCATAATCAAGAACTCTGTCCAGTTGAAATGGGCAGCTTCTGCTATGGCTTCTACAGCGCTTTCTCCTGGGGCATAAATAAACTCCTCAAAGTTATTTTCCCAAGGCTTGCCAATCCAGCCAATCATAAAGGAAGGAACTGCCAAGAGCATCAGGGGCAAGGTCATACTCAGGGGAGACTCGTGTGGAGATTTACTATGACCATGAGAATGAGCCCCATGGATCTCAGATTCCAATTCTTTCACATCCATCGCCCCAGGACCAAAAACGGGTTGAGCAGTTTCTACTCCCACTGCTGCTAGAAGGGTTTTACGGATAGACATATCATGGCCCCGGAATCCGCCTTCAAAGGTCATGAAGTACATCCGGAACATATAGAAAGCCGTCAGTCCAGCAGTCAGCCAGCCGACCCCCCACAGCACTGGATTTGCTTCAAAGGCGAGTCCGAGGATTTCATCTTTTGACCAGAAACCGGCAAAGGGAGGAATTCCACAAATGGCGAGAGTCCCGACCAAAAAGGTGAAAGCGGTAATGGGCATATACTTGCGCAATCCCCCCATCAGACGCATATCCTGAGACAAAACCGGATCGTGACCGACGACTTCTTCCATGCCGTGAATCACGGAACCGGAACACAAGAAAAGCATCGCCTTGAAATAAGCATGGGTCATCAGGTGGAATAAACCAGCAGTATAAGACCCGATTCCCATGGCCATCACCATGTAACCTAGCTGGGACATCGTCGAGTAGGCTAAACCTTTTTTAATGTCATTTTGCGTCAGGGCGATGGTTGCTCCCAAAAAGGCGGTGAAAGCTCCCGTCCAAGCAATCACATTCATTGCCAGGGGGATGTTTTCAAACACTGGATACATCCGGGCAATCAAGAATACCCCGGCTGCCACCATCGTTGCCGCGTGGATGAGAGCAGAGATTGGGGTAGGACCTTCCATGGCGTCTGGTAGCCAGACATGGAGAGGAAATTGAGCTGATTTGGCAACCGGACCTAAAAAGACCAAAACAGCAAATAGGGCTGCTAAACCAGCCCCTAACATCCCGGAGGAGACTAATTCTTGGAGGCGTTCCCCCATCACATCAAATTCAAAGCTGCCAGTTGCCCAGTACAAACCGAGCATCCCTAGAAGCAAACCGAAGTCACCGACACGGTTAACCACAAAGGCTTTTTGACAGGCATCTGCTGCAGCTTTGCGGTCATACCAGAAACCGATCAGCAAATAAGAACACATGCCCACCAGTTCCCAGAAGATATAAACTAGCACCAGGTTAGAACTGACAACTAGACCCAACATTGAGGAGCTAAAAAGGCTCAAGTAGGCATAGAAGCGCACATAACCTGGGTCGTGAGCCATGTAACCATCGGTGTAGATCATCACCACAAAGGCAACAGTACTCACGATTACCAGCATCAGGGCACTTAGATGATCAATGGTGTAGCCCATCTTGAGATGGAAGTCCCCGGCTGCTGCCCATTCAATGGTGCGGGTGTAAGCCTCGTGTCCTTGAATTTGGCTCCACAATAGCAGAAAGGATAGCACCATTGCCGCTCCCAAGATGGAGACGACAAAGAAGGCATTGAGCTGCCGGAGACGATTAGTTGCCTTGTTGAAAGAGATTAGCCCCAGGCCAACAATCATCGCCCCTGCCAGTGGCAGGACTGGAATCAGCCAGGCGTACTGATAAAGTGGTTCCATTACTAATGCCTACTTTATATTTCTTCACGATTAGAAGATTACCGTTAACAATTGTGACACATGGAGTTTCGTGACATCCTCCCACCGCTAATTGCTATCGAAATATAGCGGGGGCTTCCCAATCTCACGATTAGGCATTCCTGCCCTATGCCAGTTATCTAGGCTCATCGCCCCTGACACCTCGACTAGACTACGTCGCTGCTGACGCAGAGTGACTCCGTCGCTGCGGAGCAGTTGACAGGCGGTTTCCTTTCCCCAGCGTCCCTGGGTACTCTCTATCCCTCGATTACATATCTCTTGAGCCGCAGCAATATCCCTATCCACTACATAACCGCACGCCGGACAATTATGAACCCTATCAGCTAAGGTTTTTCTCACCTCAATACGACAGTTAGGACAAGTTTGACTGGTTCCCCTATGATCTACTTCCTGGAAATATTTGCCCCTTATCTGACAAACATATTTCAGAATCGACCTAAACTGACCGAACCCCGCATCTAGGGTATGTTTACCCAGGAAACCTTTGGCCATAATTCTGAAATCAATATCTTCAACAAATATCGAGTCAGCCATGTCACAAAGCTTATGGGCTAGCTTGAAATGATAGTCCTTGCGCTTGAAAGCGATATGGTTGTGCTGCTTTTCTACCTTCTTTCTCGCTTTTTCATAGTTATTCGAGCGCTTCTTTTTTCTTGATAGACGGCGTTGCAGCAATTTCAGCTTGCGTTGCTCACTTACAAAAAACTTGCGCCCATTTTCATTAAATCCGTCGGATGTTGCTAGAAATTTCCCCAAACCGACATCCACACCTATGGGGTGACCATATGGTGATTTAATTTCAGGAATTGATATATCCGATTGAATGCTGAGCAAGGCCAACCAGCCTTTAGCTTTTCTGACCACCCTAACCTGTTTAACGACAAAGCCATCGGGTATGGGACGATGTAAGTTTATTCTTACTCCTCCTAATTTGGGCAATTTCAGTTGCCAACCCGTTATGGGATTTGCTCTAAATTGAGGGAACAGCAGGGACTTCATCTGTCCATATTTCTTGAACCGAGGAAAACCAAATCCCCTTTGTTTGAAGAAATCCCAAGCGTCATGTAATCTCCTAATATTGGTTTGTAAAACCTGACTGGGTACCCTCGCTAATTGAGGGAATTCTTTCTTAGCCTTGGGCAAAGTGTTTTGCTGTTGATGATAGCCAGGAAAAGGGTAGTCAGGTGACATGATATATTCAGACTCTAAGCTACACCTATCTATCGCACACTTCCTCGAAGCAATCCAATCTTTTAGTTCCCGTAAAGCATAGTTATAGGAACGGCGACAAGTTTCTAGCCATTGGAGCAATA
>JBFRWF010000062.1:0-5104 GCA_051439465.1 Xenococcaceae cyanobacterium
GTCATGCTCGTCAAGCGCGGAGGCATCGTTATCGGCTTTCTGCTAGCGCTGACAGCCCTCGAAGTCAGCCTCGGCCCTATTTTAGCGCTGGTCGGTGGTGCGAGTTTCGTGCTGGCGTTTGCCCTGCAAAGCAACATCGGCAACTTTGCCAGCGGGTTGATGCTAATGGTCTACAAGCCCTTTGATGTGGGCGATGAAGTTCAAATGGGCGACGTGTGGGGTTTTGTCGATTCCATCACTTTAGGGGGAACGAAAATCCTCTCCTTCAGCAACCAGCTGATCACGATCCCAAACAACACGGTCTGGAGCAGCGTGATTACCAATAATACGGGAACTGAGGTGCGCGGTGTGAGCATCTCGTTCAAAATTGGCTACGATTCTCCCATTCCCAAAGTTAAGGACGTTCTTTTGGATATCTATAAAGCACATCCCCTGATTCTCGACGAGCCCGAAGCATTTATGTTTCCGTGGCAGTTTAAGGATTCGGCTATCGTGATCTTGACTACTGCATTTACGAAAACTGAAAATCGCTGGAAGGTTTACGAAGAGCTGTTTGCCCTCATTCAGGAACGGTTTGCGAAAGAGGGGATAGACATGATCGACTACTCAGAAGTTAATCTCCATTATCTGTCTAACAACCAGATTCCTACTTCTGGGGAAATGGCCCAACTTACCGCACAGCTGTCCAAGGAAGCAACTCCCACTCCTTCTCAAACAATCTAGAAATGGCTAGTATCGCAGAAGAAGATAGTCGGTTTTGTCTTGCGGAAATATTACTCCTCTCCAATCAAGATTACATATTTTCCTAAAATTAGCGATCTGCTCCGCAGCGCCTACGGCGAGCGCAAACTTACCGATCTGTGATCGCTTAATCCTAGATTGATCTGCTCCGCAGATCGCAAAAATACGCTCACAACATACTACTTAACATATAATTCCTCCCTACTAGAAACCACTAAAGCCAAGGGATGATTAAAATGACTTCTCGTAGTGTTAGTAGTTTTGTAGGGTGGGCATCAATACTGCTCGGTTAAGAAAAGTTATGGTGCAGATAAGCTTTCAAGTGCGATCACTACCTCAAGATCCTCAATTTGGGAGCAACGCGAAAAAGTGAGATGATCCAAAACAGGCGATCGCGCGACTGGTTGAGCACTGACTGAAATTTATGATTTGTGCCCGCGCGGCTCCCCCTTGATTAATTGAACTATCTGCGATCGCCAGAAAAAAAGAACCGATCATCTACTAGGAAAGTGACTCATAAAAAGGCTCTCTAGGAAGTTGCTCAATTTTAGATCGAATCTAGATCAGTCTTCTTGGCAAGTCTCTGAACCCAGGGCGAACGATGGGAATCGAACCCACGAATGGTGGAACCACAATCCACTGCCTTAACCACTTGGCTACGCTCGCCATATAACTCTTTAAGTATAACATAGTAAACAGCGAAAGAAAACAAAGATGAAAGTTTTGAAGCTAATGACCGCAGTTGCGGGAATTGCCTTAGCAGGACTAGGGGGATCGATGGCTGTGACCAATCCGGGTCAAAAAGCTTATGAACACTACGCCGAAGAGCAGCTGACGGTTTATCTCAAAGAAAATATTTGTACGCAAGTCTCTAAGGGATTGGGAGATTTAGTCCAACGTCAGTGTAATTCCCTAGTTGATATAGGACGCCCTCAATTCAAGCAAGTTATTTCTCAGAAGACTGAGCGGCAAAACTTTGTCTTTTTCAGCATTTATCAGACTGATTTGTCCATTACTTCTTCTTTGCCTAGTTACCACTTTAAGACGGTAGGGGTGTTTCAAAACTTCTATATCTACGAAGCAGAGCAATTTTGATCCTCCTATGCCTAGATTATCCGAGCAGTATTGCGATCGCTCCTATCTATGAGTTATTGTCTCAATCCTGACTGTCCCAAGCCTCAAAATCCAAATCAGGGAAGATTTTGCCTCACCTGTGGTTCTCCCCTGTTGCTCATAGAGCGCTATCGCGCAATACAACCAATTGGCAAAGGCGGATTTGCCAGAACTTTTTTAGGGGTTGACGAACATATGCCTTCTCAACCTTGTTGTGCGATCAAGCAACTTTATGTGCAACATCAAAACCCTGGTATTGTCAAAAAGGCGGTTGAACTATTTAACCAAGAAGCAGTGCGTTTAGATGATTTGGGCAAGCATCCGCAAATTCCTAAATTCCTGGGACATTTTGAACAAAATGGGCAACTGTATCTGGTACAAGAGTTTATCGAAGGGCAAACTCTGGCACAGGAGATTTGGAAAAAAGGAACCGATCCAGAAGCCCAAATTTGGCAAATTCTACGAGATTTATTGCCAGTACTGCAATTTATCCACGAGCATCAGGTGATTCACCGGGATATTAAGCCCGATAATATTATCCGGCATCAGAGCGATAGCAAGCTGGTTTTGATTGACTTCGGCGTTGCTCGCTTGTTCACCAATACTGCCATGATGGGGGGAGCGACAATTGTAGGTACTCCGGAATATATGGCTCCTGAGCAAACACGGGGCAAAGTTCTGCCTGCTAGCGATCTTTACAGCTTAGGTGTCACCTGCATTCGCTTGCTGACTGGTGTTCCTACTCTGGAGATGTTCGATTTTGTCAATGAGCAGTGGCGGTGGCGTGACTATTTACCTCCAGGAATCCGTGTTAGTTCTCAATTGGGTAAAATCTTGGAGCGGTTAGTGCAACCTTCTCTGCGTCAGCGCTATCAATCTGCTGCTGAGGTTTTAAAAGCCATTGATACCGCCTCAAAACTAGCTGCTACCAAAGTGAGGCAAACTTTTCAACTTGCTGCTACCAAGGCAATGGAACCCCAGGAAAGCAATCAGCTAGTTTCATTGGTTAAGATTGACTACACCAGACTGCGAAATTTGCTCTCAAGAAAACAATGGCAACAAGCTGATGAAGAAACCTGGGCAATTTTGTGTCAGTTAGCCGGCAAGCCGATTGGGGATTATCTGTTTAATAGTGATATTAAGAAGTTACCCTGCGAAGCTTTAAAAAAGCTAGATCTGCTATGGGTAAAGTATAGCAAAGGGCGGTTTGGTTTCAGTGTGCAAAAGCAAATCTATGAAGAGATGGGTGGAGAATATCATCTGTTTTGCGATCGCATCGGTTGGCCAGCACACCGCTCTTCTCACTCTCCTGCTTCCGATTTCAATTTTAGCTGGCGATCGCCTAGGGGACACCTGCCTTCCCGCAGCTGGGTAGGTGGCTATTCCTGGTGGCGTCATGCTCAGGTTTTAGCAGCAAAACTAGAGCAGTGTGGTATTGGGAATGGGTAATGGGTAATTGGTTAATTGAGAGCTGGCGATCGCCTGGGTACAATATTAGTTTTAGGAGGTCAATCATGAGTGACAAGCCAAATAGTCAGCAGACTGAGATAATATCCTCAACATCGGAACCTGGAATTACCCGCACACCCCCCTGGGGAACAGTTACGGTTTTAGAAGAAGGAGAACGCTACCGTATTAATCGCATCGTGGTTAAGCCGGGACATCACATCAGTACCCAAATGCACTACCATCGCAGCGAACACTGGATTGTTGTCTCTGGTACCGCTAAAGTGATTTGTGATGGGCAGGAAACTCTTCTGATGCAAAAGCAATCAACCTATGTTCCCATGAGCACCCCTCACCGGGTTGAGAACCCAGGGGTGATACCACTGGTGATGATTGAAGTTCAGAATGGAGAATATCTAGGAGATGACGATATTATTCGCTTCCCAGAAGAGGATTAAAACATTGGCCCTTCAAAAAGCACCAAAGAGAGCAAAAAATCAATCATAAAAATCGACACCCAAGTGCTGACAACGGCTGCTGTTGCTGATTCTCCTACTTCCTTGACTCCTCCTTTGGTAGTTAGTCCCCAACTGCAACTAATAACAGCAACCATCCCTCCAAAAATGAACCCCTTGAGCAAAATACTCATCAAGTCTGACAGTTCTAAGAAACTTTGCACTGAATCCAAAAATATCACTGGAGCCAGTTGATAAAACTTTGCCGCCGCCAACACCCCGCCAGAGATACCGACAACTAAGGCAAAAATCGTCAAAATTGGTATCATCAAACAGCAAGCAATCACCCTGGGAAGTACGAGATAGTCAATGGGATCGGTTCTCAACATATAAAGAGCATCAATTTGCTCTGTCACTCGCATAGCACCAATTTCTGCGGCAAAAGCTGAACCCACTTGTCCAGCAATAATACTGGCGGTCAAAATCGGAGCGAGTTCGCGGCAGAAAGCTAAAGCAAAAGCACCTCCCACGGCACTGACAGTGCTAAATTTTATGAACTCTCTCCCTGTCTGAACAGTAAAAATCATGCCCGCCAAACCAACCACGAGAAGGACTGGAGAGAGAGAAGCCGGTCCCACTGTCACCATATGTTCCAGAATCTTGCGGCGGTAAATTTTGCCTTTGAATAAACGCAGCCAGACTTGACCTACCAGTAGCACAGCGGCGAAAAACCGTACAATCCACAATTGCTCTAAGTCTTCTGACAGTTGAAATTTACGCATACACTAGAGGTCGATGGCAAAGGAGGCGTTTCTTATATTACCCACGCTCATCTCAGGTCACAAATTGCCTGTGGGATCTATATTAGTATTGCTGTTTGTCTGTTGCAGGGAAAGGAACCTACTCAGAGAGCGTGTTTGAAAAATAGTAGTCTGAGTAAAAATACTTGAAGTACAGAGATGATTCGTCAACGCTATGACACCGATCTCACCGACGCACAATGGTTAAAAATTTCCATGTTATTTCCTAAGCCGAATAAGCGGGGAAGACCAAGAACTCAGGATTTTAGGGAGATTACCAACGCCATATTCTATATTTTGCGTGCTGGTTGTGCCTGGCGGTTATAGCGCTACGCGCTATGGTTAGGACACTGTTGAAGGCTGAAGTCCATGTGCAGTAAACTGTTGCCTGTTGCCTGTTGCCTGTTGCCTTGCGCGTAGCGCTATAGCGATCGGATTTGATTCATGAACAAGAGTGCGGGCTCGCTACGCGAGTGCGGGAGGCAGCGCCAACAAGAATGCGGTCTCGCTACGCGAGTGCGGGAGGCAGCGCCAACAAGAGTGCGCACT
>JBFRWF010000063.1:0-11105 GCA_051439465.1 Xenococcaceae cyanobacterium
TTTCTGAAGCTAACTGTTCATCTTTTTTTTCTGAAGCTAACTGTTCACCATCTCGTTGGAAATTGCTACGCCCGAAACGTTTATTCCGGGAGGAGTATCGAGAAGATTTCTTGCGAAACTGGCGAGCATAGGCTTTGTTCCGCTCAGCTTTCTCTTTTTTCAAATTGCGACGTTTAGCCATTCTTACCTCATGAACACAGCAAAAACGCTTCTGGGGAAACGCAAGCGAGAGATTAACTCGTTTTGGCTACCAGAAGCGTCAAATGAAGTCTAATACTTTCAGACTTCAGACTTCAGCGCACTCCGCTGCGCTCTGTTGGTGGTTCAGAATTCCCTGGTGATATGGATTTATACTTTGAGTTTTCTGGTATGGTTTGGCTGTATAGCTTAGAAGCCCCGAGAGAATCTGTCGTTTCGACGACGACCACCAAATGAGTCCCTTTTTTCGCGAGGCTTAGCCTTATTAACCTTCAGCTCACGGTCCATCCACTCTGCACCATCTAGCTTGGAGATCGCCGTGTTTTCTTCTGCCTCTGTTTCCATCTCTACAAAGGCGAAACCCCTCATGCGACCTGTGTCACGGTCAGTTGGCAAATGAACTCGCTTAACGGTTCCATACTCGGCAAAAACTTCGGTGAGGTCTTCTTGTGTTACCTCGTAAGATAGATTGCCTACATAAATTGACATAGATTGTCTCCAAAATCAGATGTGTGTAGAGATACGAGAAAACCAGATTTCGGAGAGAAGTCTATCAATACAAAACGGGAAAAACCTGTCAAGATTAAAAACAAACGCTGCCTGAGATCCTTATTCTCAATTACTATCCTAGCATAGCAGATCCAGATTTTACAACCAATCCAGATAAGTATTTATACCAAATCCGGGTTAACTACCGAAGCAGGGAACAGGGAACTTCGGATCAGGGAACGGAGAACGGGGAGGGGGGAACAGGGGAAGAAAAATACAGAAAATTGAGAAAGGGGGTTTTAGACCCGGATTCAGTATTATACTTAATGCCATCACCAATCTACCCAGGATTTGCGTAATACTTACATGTTACAAGATGGCGTGCGAAATGTGGGCTAGAGCGCCAGTTGATTAATCGGTGTTGACAAAGGAGACATACTCTAGGTACCTAGAAAGTAGCCAGTTGGGGTGTTCTAAGATGATGTTGTTGTAGGTTGATCCGATGGTGGAATAAGTGTATTGTATTGGTCTAATGAGCGGCACTTCTGTCGATGGCATTGATGCTGCGCTAGTAGAAATTACTGGAACAGATGTTGATTTACAGGCGAAGTTATTAGCTGGAGAAACTTTTCCCTATCCAGCTAAGCTAAGAGAAAAAATTCTGGCTGTTTGTGAGGGAGCATCCCTGTCGATGGCAGGATTAGCAGCGTTGGATGATGCAATCGCCTGTCAATTTGCTCTCGCTGCCCAAAAAATTCAAGCCAGAAATATCCCAGCCCAATTAATTGGTTCCCATGGTCAAACCGTCTACCATCGACCCCCTCTTGGAGAGGACAAGGGCACAAAGGCGCAAGGAAGACAAGAGGAAAATGGCTCTATTCCGAATTTCCAATTCCCCATTGGTTACAGTTTACAACTGGGTCGGGGAGAGGTTATTGCCAATCTGACTGGTATTCCGACGGTGAGTGATTTTCGGGGGGCTGATATCGCCTCTGGGGGACAGGGTGCTCCTATAGTACCAAAGGTAGATGCTTATTTGCTGAGCCATCCTACCAAATACCGATGCATTCAAAATCTTGGTGGTATTGGTAATGTAACTTACCTTCCGGCGCGTCAGGAGTTAAACTGGGAACAAGGGGTTTGCGGTTGGGATACCGGTCCTGGTAACGCGCTCTTGGATTTAGCAGTGCAGCAGCTTACTGAAGGTAGCCAAACTTTCGACGACCATGGCAATTGGGCGGCAAGGGGGACTCCCTGCCAAACATTGGTTAACCAGTGGCTTAGACAAGATTTCTTCCAACAACCACCACCCAAATCTACAGGACGAGAATTGTTTGGCGAAGCCTACCTAGCTCAGTGTTGGGAAGATGCTCAAGCTGAGCAACTGAGTGCGGCAGATTGGCTGGCGACCTTGACAGAACTAACAGTGGCTTCAATTGTTCACAGTTACCGCACTTTCTTATCTCGGATGCCAGATGAGTTACTGCTGTGTGGCGGTGGTAGCCGAAATCTGTATCTGAAACAACGCCTACAAGCCAAGTTAGCACTTTACTTGGAGGTGTTAACTACAGATGAGGCCGGGGTGAGCGGGGATTTTAAAGAAGCGATCGCGTTTGCAGTTCTAGCTTACTGGCGGTTTAGCTGTTCACTCCCCGGTAACTTGCCTCAAGTCACCGGGGCAAGACAACCAATGTTACTGGGAGAAATTCATCTTCCTGTTGCCTAACTCTCGATTTACTTATACTGGACGGATAGCTATTCGCGTAAGGAGTGGTACTTTGGCTCATAGCTTTTTAATGGAGGCGGGACGCTGGATACTCCAGGGAAATTGGCTGGAACGCAATGAAATGCCAATCCCTGTTAAAGGTCGAACAATTATTGCTTGGAACCAGGAAAACTGGTTCACAATGGTGACGATGCTGGTCTTTCCCGGTAGCGATCGCGAGGAAATTTCCTTTCAGTACCGGGGGCGTCTCGGCGGCGAAGAACGCCAGTACACCTATGTCTTACAGCAAAGCCTTTTGGGGCGCGTTGAAGGTGAGGGTTGGATCGCATCAGAATCAATTATCCAGCGTTATTGGGTGTTAGGCGATCGCCAAAGGCGCAGCGGCTTTGAAACCTTTTATCGGATCAATGACGAGAAGTACCATCTCACCAGTGGGATCTTGGCAGGTCACTATCTCACCAGCACCATGGAAGCGGTTTTAGAGCGTCAAACTTAATCCCAGCTCTAGAAATCCAGGAAATAAGGCTCAACTTTGATCTTAAGAGAAAATTAGAAAGAGGAGTGATCAACCTTCGGAATCCATCGTCAAATCTTTATATGAAACCCTGAATAATTTCCTGTTCCCTGTTCCCTGTTCCCTGTTCCCTGTTCCCTGTTCCCTGTTTCCTGTTTTCTGTTCCCTGTTTCCTCGCTGTTAGGCGCTCTCAACTAACACTCGTCCGCTCATGATGACAGACTTCAACAATAACCGCTTACTCGCTAACCGCTATAAACTCGTCGAGTTGGTTGGCACAGGTGCTATGGGTCAAGTTTATCGCGCTGAAGATACATTGCTCGGTGGCGTGAGTGTGGCTGTTAAATTTCTCTCCCAGACGCTGCTGAACCGGAAAATGCGCGAACGCTTTGAGCGAGAGGCGACAATCTCTGCACTCTTAGGGGAAAAAAGTATTCATATTGTCAGAGTCAGAGATTACGGAGTAGATCAGAATGAAATCCCCTTCTACGTGATGGAATTTCTCCAAGGAGAAAGTCTCAGTGAAATTATCAGGTGCCAACCCCTGCCCTTGCCCCGGTTTTTAAGTCTGACTCGCCAAATGTGTTTGGGTATGGAGTGCGCTCATAAAGGCATTATTTATAAACGGGAACTCTGCCCGATTATACATCGGGATATCAAACCCAGCAATATTTTCATCATTGAAGACCCCACTTTGGGTGAGTTGGTCAAAATTCTTGATTTTGGCATTGCCAAGCTGATCCAATCCAGTGACGCCCAAACTCACTCCTTTATGGGCACCCTCGCCTATTGTTCCCCAGAACAAATCCAAGGCAAGGAACTTGATAACCGCTCTGATATTTACAGTCTGGGGGTGATGATGTATGAGCTGCTGACTAGTGAGATGCCCATACTTCCAGAGAATCTCTCCTTCGGGGGATGGTATCAAGCCCATCAGTACTCAGAGCCTGAACCCTTTAACCCCAACCTAGATTTACCTCCAGCTGTGGAAAGGCTAGTGATGCACTGTCTTGCAAAAACACCAAGCAATCGCCCCCAAAGCGTTGGTGAAATTTTGCAAACCTTAGACTCTCTAGAGCAAAAACCAAGCAGAAACCGGATTGAAATTGAGGCCGATGAGAACAATGTTGCTCAAGACGCTACACTAATAAACCTTCCCTCTGTGGAGCCTGCTCAGAACAATGTCGCTCAAGAAGCTACACTAATAGACCTTCCCTCTATAGATGAAATCGGCGATCGAGCTTCCTGGCCCAAGGATAAACCTCAGCAGAAAATTGTCTTTCCTCGTTTGATTCACGCCTCAGAAGGAGTCTTTGCTACTCTGTGGGTGATGCTAGACCATCAGGATATTCTCAACCGCATGTCTAGCACCCGCTACAACCAATTTCTGTTTCTCACCTCTCCTCATCCCATGCTCCTTTGGATTACTGTTCTCCACAACCTTGAACATGGCCCGCGCTGGCTACCCTGCTATCTTGACCTGAAAACATCTGTTGGTCAGGAAGTCACTCGCATCTTGGGAGAATCAGGATGTTACCGGATCTTGTTTTTTGCTCTGAATGAACCGCAGCGTTGTAAAAATGTTATGACTTTAACGATTGCGGCTGACCAGTGCAAAATACTGAACGACTGGGCAAATGCTAGTCAGACTTTGAGAGCTGGTCAGCCGGAAATTAGTAAGACATGGTTAAAGCAGGAGTTTGAAAAGCTCAAACCCAAGATTTTGCTCAAGCTGGAAGCAGTTTACACAGATTATCCAACTAATATCTCAGGTTAATGAAGATATTACAGCCTAACTTTTTTCGGAGAACAACAAGATGGGAAACCAGCTGCGGTGCAGCACCTCGTTAGCAAAGCTGGGAACTGTCCACTCAAGCAAATTGGTTCGGTAATTAGTAGCAACGGCGATCGCACTGATATCAAAGGTCAAAGCGACATCTAAAATTTCGTGCAATGGATTTCCTTGCCGTACCTCGACATTAACCTGCAAAGAAAGCTCCTCCAACTCAGCTTTGACGGATTCTAACTTCTCCCTTGCCTCTTGCAAGTGGTAATCTGTGAGCAATTCCTCACGTCCTCCATCATCTACAACCCAGCAGAGCATACACTGCTTCAGAGAATTCTCCGGTCGATTCCTAGCGCGATCTTTAATTTGTTCTACCAGATAGTGAGCTGAGGGGCTGTCGTTGTAGGGAATCAGTAGATAGCGCCAAAGATGTTGGCAGCGCAAAGCCAGTTCTTCGCAGGTATAAGTAGAAATTAGCTGAGGACGCAGAATCATCAGCGGCGTTGGTGTTAATCTTGCCAACCCCATGCTGGTGCTGCCAAATATCTTTTCTTTCAATACACTACGGATTGGCGTTCCTGTTAGAATCACGTCGATGTGGTAAGTTTCCAAAATCCGAGGAATGGTATCAAGCAGACGTCCTGAGGGAACTTCCACATTGACTTCCACCCCTTCGGGAACTGCTTTGAATGCCGCTGACAGGCGTTCTTGCACTTGTTTGATTTTTTCTTCGTCTACTCTGGGGACTCCTCCTTCCTCCCACAAAGGCACACTGTGCAAGAAAACGATTTGTTTAAGACCGCCGCTAGCTAGATTGGGAACAAAATGGATGAGGCGATCTAAGCCGTCTGAAAAGTCTGTGCAGATTAAGCAACGCTGGAACATAGAGAAAGAGAATTGCCTTTTTCTTAGACTAACAGGAAAAAGCTGGGAACGCATTTTCTTCGCATTTTCTTCGACAACACGGATTTGAGTCACAGACAAAATGGTGATGCAGTCCCCCCAGCATTTGCTGAGGCTATTGAGGCCAAGAACTCGGCTCTAGCCCCCATTGGTGCTTAATAAACTCCTTGTACATATTTTCGCGGATCATCATTTGTTCATAGAGTTTGACCAAAAACTCCTGGGCTTGCTCGCGGCTCATCTTTTGCACCTGAGTTTCAAAAGAACGAATGTTGAATTGTTGTTCCAGAGACAGTTGAATCGGTTGAGACATCACTCACTCCAAACTAGAGACTAAACGAGGAAATTGTTGATACAAGGGACTTCTACGGCAATCTGACCATGGAATAGCTAGTTGATTTGCGTCCTTATATTAAGTAATATAACAATAACTTGACAAAAGCAGCCACTTATATAATGCACTTCGACTGGTCGCCCTCAGAAGTCTCCCACTGATACCGTAGGTTAGTGGTCATCCCCCGTTATAAATTCTTCCCAGTCACCACCCTAGTTTTACCAAGGGTGCGGGGGAGGAGTTGCTCAGAATGAACAAAATCCTAAGTATATCTACTCAAAAGATTGAACTAGCTCTAATAACAAAAGCATGATGTTTGACCAATAGTGTAAACATTCTGTAATAATCAGAAGAGAAGCAAAATTCAGGTTAGTCCTATGTTCAGGACTTCCGAGAGCCAGGTATTGAACGCCAGCTCTCACCAAGTCTGAATATCTAGAGGGAAGTATGTTTTGACGGCACAAGCCGATATTGTTAAGAGTGGCAAGGGTTATCAGGAGATTCGTAGTTGGCAAAATTCTTGGCTAGCCCAATTCATTGTTTTTCAGTCGTCTCTAACTGATGCCCTCCGAGCAAGTTTTTCACCAATCTCAATCTGGAGGTATCTCTAATGTCCGTTCGTCTATACGTGGGTAATTTGCCAAAAGAACCTATAGAGCGCCAAGCTCTACAAGCTATATTTGCCGATGCTGGTGACTCGGTTTCTACTAAAGTGATTAAAGACCGCAAAACTGGCAAATGCCGTGGTTTTGCCTTTGTCACCGTACCAACCGATGAAATGGCTGATGAATTTATTGAAAAGTATAATGGTCAGTCTTTCATGGACAATCCCCTGAAAATTGAAAAGGCTTTACCCCGCTCAAAGGGGAAAGGAAAAGATGAAATCCAATCTCAATCGCGCTCAGACTCAGAACCATCACCTACTAGTGCTTCCGGGCGACGTGGAGGGAAAAAGCGCTCCCGGCCTCAAAGTGGCGCTAGCTCTGAGTCTGACTCGATTCAACCAGATCCACGTTGGGCAGATAAATTAGCTGAACTCAAGGAGATGCTGGCAGCTCAAACGACCAATTCTTAACATTCTGGCTGTCAATCATCCTGCTATTGCTTGCATCGCTAAATGTGATTGAGATGATTGCAGCCAGCTTTAGGAGTCAGGAAAATTCCAACCCTATCGGATATGGGATTGGCTTGCACTAATAGGCTCTAGTCTAATAAGAATGTCCTCTCCTTCCCTTCGGGACGCTGAGCGCATAGCGCACGCTTCGCGAACGCGAACGGACTAGATTCTGCCGGCGGGTTTTAGATTTTGGATTTGCCCCACGGATTCTTTCGGAGGCAACAAGAAAATACATAGGAATTTCAAGGAGCTTTGGCAATGGCGGTGAAAATGGATCCCGTTCAAGTCATGAAACAAGAAGTCGGCAAAGCAGCCGCCGCTCGTGTAGATTCTGACTCGATTGTGGGGCTAGGAACGGGCTCAACAACGGCGTATGCAATTCAGTATTTAGGCGATCGCCTCCAAAAAGGTGAGTTAAAAAATATTTTGGGCATTCCCACCTCTTTTCAGGCGGAAGTCCTAGCCAAACAATATGGAGTACCTTTAACTACCCTGGATGCGGTGGATCGCATCGATGTTGCTATCGATGGTGCCGATGAAGTCGATCCGCAGAAGAATTTGATTAAAGGAGGCGGTGCGGCTCATACCCGTGAAAAGGTAGTGGATACCCTGGCAGATCTGTTTATCGTTGTCGTAGACAGTGGCAAGCTAGTTAAAGAACTGGGTTCGACTTTCTTGGTACCTGTAGAAGTGATCCCTATGGCAGTTGCACCCGTGATGCGTGCCCTCGAAAAGCTGGGGGGTAAACCGGAACTGCGTATGGGGGTTAAGAAAGCCGGTCCAGTGGTGACGGATCAAGGTAATTTAGTCATAGATGTTAAATTCGATACCATTGACGACCCGGCTAGCTTGGAAAAGACGATCAATAACCTTCCGGGGATCTTGGAAAATGGCTTATTTGTCGGGGTAGCGGATGTAATTTTAGTTGGTGAAATCCAGGATGGTAAACCCGTTGTCCGTGAGTTGTAACGGAATGGCTTCTTGAGAGGGATAATTAGCAGTTGCTTGCAATCTTGGGTAATCTCTGCTAATATCTTTGAAGATCAAGCTTCATAAACCTGACGGGGTGACAACCCCGTCAGCTCTGCTGTAGAAGGGAAATATCACAGTTGAAGTGCGATCGCTCTTGTAGGGTGTGTTAGTGCGATCGCCTATCTTGTAGTGCGATCGCTTATGGGTATATGTTGGATTTCACGGCTATCCACTTAAGCCGGGACATCTCAAATAATTAATTGGGCTCTCGGAGGCAGGGGAAGCAGGAGAAGATTTTTGAGCTTGACATTGGTAAAGAGTTGAAACTGCACCCCCCGCTCCGAGTGAGTACAGGCTTAGAAGGGGATCTAATATCTGTCCTAGATGCTGTGTGGGGATATTTTGCCTCTGCTCCCGGGAGCTCCCCCTGCTCCCTACTTTTGCCTTTTGCATGCAAGCCTTTTGCCTTTGAGTGCTCTGCTACGCAGCGACGCGCTGCGTAGCAGGGACGAAGTCTAGTCTAGCGAGTCCCTGCTCCCCCTGCTTTAGCTCATCCCACAAAATCGCGTTGCTCCCGCCGCTTCGAGGAGGCTTTGCCCTCAGACGGTGGTAATATCCTTTTCTTTGGCTGCTAATACCTCGTCAACCTTAGTGATGAATCGATTAGTAATTTTCTGAATTTCGTCTTGCAAATCCCGTAATTCATCCTCAGAGATTTCGTGTTTTTTTTCTTGTTTGCGCACCGCATCAACCGCATCACGGCGGATATTGCGAATGGCAACCCTACCCTCTTCAGCGTATTTTCCTGCCAATTTTACCAGTTCTTTGCGGCGTTCACTTGTAAGGGGAGGAATGTTCAACCGGATCACTTGACCGTCATTGTTTGGAGTTAAACCGATATCAGACAGGGAAATCGCTTTTTCAATTTGAGCCATACTATTCTTATCATAGGGTTGAATGGCGATGGTAGTCGAATCAGGTGTACTAATAGTGGCGATGGACTTCAATGGTGTCTCACTGCCATAGTATTCCACCATTATTCGGTCAAGTAGGGCAGCATTGGCACGACCTGTGCGGATAGTATTCAAAGACCTTTGAGTCGCCTCAATTGTCTTTTGCATGTGGCTTTTGATGTCAGTTAACTTCACAGAAACCTCCCACAATGGTTCCAACAGGTTCTCCTTTAACGGCTCGGATGATATTGCCTCGAACCGAAATATCAAAAACGACGATGGGAATATTATTCTCTTTGCATAAAGCGATCGCTGTCCCGTCCATCACCCGCAAATCATGGGTAAGGAGGTGCCCGTAAGACAGGCTATTATAGCGGTGAGCCTCTGGATTGAGATGGGGGTCACAATCATAAACCCCATCCACCTTAGTCGCCTTAAAAATCACCTCAGCATCAATTTCAGCAGCTCTGAGAGCCGCTGTGGTGTCGGTGGTGAAGAAGGGATTCCCTGACCCTGCTCCAAAAATCACAACCCGTCCCTTTTCCAGGTGGCGAATTGCCCGACGTCGGATGTAAGGTTCTGCCACTTGTTGCATAGCGATTGCCGTTTGTACCCGTGTCGGGATGCCGATTTGCTCTAAGGCATCCTGCAAGGTCATGGCATTCATTACCGTGGCAATCATGCCAATGTAATCAGCCGTTGCCCGATCCATACCTGCTGCGGCTGCCTTAACCCCGCGAAATATGTTACCGCCACCAACGACGATTACTATCTCGACACCGCTTTTGACAACCTCTGAGATTTCCTGAGCAATGTCGGCAACTACCTTGGGGTCAATCCCATAGCCCAAGTCACCCATTAACGCTTCACCGCTCAGCTTTAGTAAAACCCGTTGGTAAGTCATCCCTTTGCCGCAACTTTGATGTTTGCTATTAATTGTCTCCACATAAGATAGCAGTTTTCTGTACTTTGTCCGTGTTTATTAGTCAAAAGTCCTTTACTGATTGCTTATGACCAATGATTATTACTCTTTTCGCCACTTGAGAGAACAACCAACTGCTTCAGTAAAATTTAGTGCGATCGCCTCTTGCTCAAGTAAAGCAGCGATGCTGTTCCGTAAATAAGGCGTTTGCACTAAATCCGGTGACTCAGCACAATCGTCAATTCTGCCTCTATAGCGCAGAATCGCTGTCTTGTCAATCAAGAATACTTCAGGGGTTGTATTTACACCAAAGCATTTGGCGACATCTTGATTGGGGTCTCGAAGATAGGGGAAATTTAGATTTTGCTGAGCCGCAAAGCTTTTCATCTGCTCGAAGCTTTCCTCTGGCACTTCCTCGGCCTCATTGGCATTAATACCAATCAGAGTAAAACCTTGTTTCTCAAACTCAGTTTGAATTTGTTTGAGCCGGTTTATATACAAGCGCACATAGGGACAGAGATTTCCCATAAAGACCACTCCTACTGCCTGAAATTTTTCCAGATAGCGAGCGAGATGGTGAACTTGATCGTCAATTCCTGGCAGTTCAAAATCTGGAACATAATTTCCCACGCTAGTTTGCGCCATTACTGAAAACCTCCTGCTCTACTTGGATTACAGCAAAATGCGGAAATTTTGCTGAGACTATTGCTCTGTTATAGGAAAAGTCATAAAAGATCATTTGCTCATTTTCTATATTTGTGGCTAATGAAATCAATACCAGCCTTGGCTCTACTCTTGATGCTGGGTTTGGTCAGTTATTCAATATTTAGCTAAACTGGCGAGAAGCCCCACGTCCTACCCGAACTGCGTAGCAGCGACGAAGTCTACTGCGCTCTTCTGCGACGCGCTGCGATAGCAGGGGCGAAGCCTAGTCTACTGCGTCAGCAGCGTCGTCAGACTAGGGAGGCGTGGGATGAACGCCAGCCAGACGCTATTTTTTAAAGCGTCCCATCCAATGGATGTGGTGTCCTTCGCCAAAGTTATTCCCAGGTTTTAAACTCTTAACACTTCTCTTCTCCACAGCTCCAGATGTTTAATCAAGAGCCGCAGTGTCACGGAGCTAGAACACAGATTGCCAACCTTACACCCCGGAGTGCCTATATATTCTGGGATAACGTAGTGCCTCTGGCA